>NZ_DASRSY010000303.1:0-12286 GCF_035656215.1 Paraburkholderia sp. | reverse complement strand
ACATCGCGGTTTCGGCGCGGTCGCGCGTGGCGGCGTCGGCGGCAGCCAGCTTTTGCAGCGTCGCGGACAGATGCCTGGCTTCGGCGGCACCCGGGCCCGGGTGGTCGTCAGCGGCGAGCGAGAGCTGGTTCGACGCGCGCTTCAACGCGGCGACGCGCACCGCGTCCGTGGCTTGAGGCGAGGGCTTCTGCTGCAGCGCGGGCAACAGCTGCTGTGCGGCGCTTGCAACAAGCATCATCTTTTGTTGCTGCTCGGTCGGAACGAAGGTGTCCAGCGTGGTAACGCGGCCCACTTCCGGCAGCGTGCGCAGATGTGCGGCCTTCTGGTCCGCATCGGCAAGCGTGGGTGCCAGCACGTGCACGTTGTTGACCGCCGCTTCCGGCGAGTCCTTCAGCGACACCAGCGTCGCCATCGATTCCGTATGCGGGTCCTTCAGATGCAGCGGATTGAAGTCGAAACGCAAATGCGTGAGTAACGGCGTAGCGCCAATCACGACGATGAGCGTTCCGATCAGCACCGGCTTGCGGTGATGGTCGAGGAAATCGTCGACGGGCGCGAGCTGTTTGAAGCCGGGCGACACGGCTTCGATCGGCGGATTGAAGAGTTTCAGGAGCGCCGGCAGCAGCGTCATGTTGGTGAAGTACGCGACGAACATGCCGACGCCGGCGATCTCGCCCAATTCCGACACGCCGCGGTAAGCCGTCGGCAGGAACGAGAAGAAGCTCAGCGCGACCGCCACGGCAGCGAGCGTCAGCGGCACGCCGATGCTGTGCGCGGTGTGCATGAGGGCGGCGGAAAGACGGTCGTCGCGATTACGTTCCTCACGATATTTGACGCCGAACTGTACGCCGAAATCGACCCCGAGCCCCACGAACAGCACCATGAAGGCGACCGAAATCATGTTGAGCGCGCCGACCAGCAGCAGGCCGAGCGCCGCGGTGATCGCGAGTCCGACGAACAGCGTGATGAACACGGCGAGGATCATGCGGCCCGAACGCAGCGCCAGCCACAGAATGACCAGCACGACAATGAAGGTGCCGATACCGTTGAGCACGGCGCCGTCCTTGACCGACGCGAATTCTTCGTCCGCGAGAGGCTGTTCGCCGGTCAGGCGGACGGTGGCGCCATAGCGCGTATCGAGGTGCAGCGACGCGGCGGTGTCACGGATCGCTTTCGATGCCGTTGCGCCGGGCTCCAGCGCGTCGTAGTTCACGACCGGCTGCACCGTGACGAAGGCGCGCGCCGGATCCGTAGCAGCGCTCCTGTCGACCAGCGCGCGCCACGAGAACGCCGCCGGCTGGCCGGCCAGCACGCGATCGAACGTGGTTGCGCTTTGCGACAGCAGATGGCTCATGTCGGCCAGCTTCACCTGACCCAGCTGAAGCGGCAGCAACAGACTCGTGGTGAGCGTGCCGGCGAGGCCGGTCAGGCTCGGATCATGCGCGAGCGCATTGACGAGCGGGCGCGACTGGACGAGCTGCGAGGTGGTCGACATCACCTCATCGGTCGACGGGAACAACAGACCATTGTGTTCGAAGAACGGGCCGCCGGCGGGCTGCGAGACCGCGACGAACTCCTTCGGATCGGCTTTGAGCGCGGCCGTCAAGGCACTGGCGGCGGCGTCGGCAAACTCCGGGGCGCGGGCTTCGACCACCACCAGCACGGTTTGACCGCGATCCGGGAAGGCCTTATCCATGGCGTTTTCGAGCGACGACCATTGCTTGTCGGTCTCGATGAGCTTGCTGATATCGGTGTTGATTTTGAAGTTGTGGGCAACGTAGAAGCCGCTCAAAACGGCGAGCACAAGCGACAGGGCGATGATCCATAACGGATGGCGCACCGAATAGGCGACGAGACGGACAATAGATGACTTCAGCATGTAGGCGGGGGTGGCCTTATCACGGACGGTGTTTTTGACGAAAGTGCACAAGTATACAGAGCCGGAGCAACTCGGCTCCACTTCGGCAGCAAGGACGGCTCCCGGGCGGCGCGGCAGGGGGCGGGAACGCAATATCGGTATACTGAGTCTATCCAGCTTTCGCCGCGGGCTCATGAGTTCGTCGGCGCTTACTTCTTGGGGTTTTGGCGAGCGTATGAAACGTTATCTGTCTGCTTTTCTGGCTGCGGCCGTGGTGTCCACTGCGGCGTACGCACAAAGCGCGCCCGATGCGCTGGTGAAGAGTGCCGTCGAAGGCACGGTTACCGCGATGAAGGCCGATCCACAGGCGCGCGGCGGCGATATGGCGAAGATTACCGAGCTGGTTCAGACGCGATTTGTGCCGGCTACCGATTTTCAGCGGACCACGCGGATCGCCGTAGGGAAGGCATGGAGTACGGCGACCCCCGAGCAGCAGAAGCAGCTGTATGAGCAGTTTACGCTGCTGCTGGTGCGCACGTACGCCTCGTCGCTGTCGCAGTTGCGCGATCAGGATGTGAAATTCAAGTTTTTGCCGGTCAACGTGCCGGCCGGCGCCAAGGACGTAGTCGTGCAGTCACACGTGATCAGCAACGGCGGGGACGATGCGATCGATTACCGGCTGACTAAAGGCGCATCCGGCTGGAAGATTTACGACATCAACATGATGGGTGCCTGGCTGATTCAGGTTTATCAGACGCAGTTTGCCGATCAGCTTTCCAAAGGCGGCGTGGATGGGCTGATCAAGTTCCTGACTGCGCATAACGCACGAAGCGCAGGCTGAAGTAACGCAAAAAAGAGAAAGCACAAAAAAGAAAAAGCGCGGTGGCAATCAGGCCACCGCGCTTTTTTTCTACAAAACATGCTCATCATGGGGCGGACAAAATCGCCCCAATGACCGACAGCTTAGTGTGCGGAAGCTGAAGCAGCCGTCTGCACCTTCTTGCCCTTACCCGTGCGCCCAATCTCTTCGAGCTTGATCTCGACGTGACGCGAGAACACGTACTCGGCGGGACGCTGCTTGTCCAAAGGAATATCCTTGGTGAAGGCACCGGAAGTCTTCGGGCCGCGCAGGCTGACCTTCAAAGCCTTCAACGGGTGCGCCACCGTATCCATCACGGCAGTCGCTTCGAAGCCGCAGTGCACCATGCAGTCCGCGCACTTCTCATAGTTACCCGTACCGTAGTTGTCCCACTCCGTGGTGTCCATCAGTTCCTTGAAGGTCTTCACGTAACCTTCGCCGACCAGATAGCACGGCTTCTGCCAGCCGAACACCGTACGCGCCGGGTTGCCCCAAGGCGTGCACTCGTACGTCTGATTGCCGGCGAGGAAGTCCAGGAACATGGCGGACTGGCTGAACGACCAGTTCTTGCCATTGTTGCCGCGCTTGAAAATTTCGCGGAACAGATGCTTGGTCTTGTCGCGGTTCAGGAAGTGCTGCTGATCCGGCGCGCGCTCATAGGCATAACCCGGCGAGACGGTGATGCCGTCCACACCCATCGGGCCGAGCGTGTCGAAGAATGCAGCCACGCGTTCCGGCACTGCGTCGTTGAACAACGTGCAGTTGATGTTCACACGGAAACCACGGCGCTTCGCTTCCTTGATCGCGGCGACTGCCTTGACGTACACGCCTTCCTGCGACACCGAGTGATCGTGCGCCTGTTCGTCGCCGTCCAGGTGAACTGACCAGACGAAGTACGGATTCGGCTCGTAGTCGTCCATCTTCTTTTCCATCAGCAGCGCATTCGTGCACAGGTACACGAACTTCTTGCGCGCGATGATGCCCTTCACGATCTGCGGCATTTCCTTGTGCAGCAGCGGCTCACCGCCTGCAATCGAAACGACCGGTGCGCCGCATTCGTCGACTGCGCCAAGGCATTCTTCGAGCGACAGACGCTGATTCAGGATGGGATCCGGATAATCGATCTTGCCGCAGCCATTGCAGGCAAGGTTGCAGCGGAACAGCGGCTCCAGCATCAACGCGAGCGGGTAGCGTTTGTTGCGCGAAAGGTGCTGACGCATGATGTATGCGCCGACCCGGACTTTCTGTAGCAGCGGAATAGACAAGACGTCCTCCTTAAACTTCGCGTGCAGCGAGTGGTTGCATCAGTTTCGATGGCAACTTGAATTCGACTTTCTCTTCACGGCCCGCCATCGTCGTGACATCGACAGGCCCCAATGCGCGCAGCGCATCGATTACGTTCTTCACCATCTCTTCCGGTGCCGAAGCACCGGCCGTGATGCCGACAGTCTGCACATTCGCAAACCACTCCGGCTTCACTTCCGAACCGTCGGCGACGAGATAACTCTTCACGCCGCTTTCACTGCCGATCTCGCGCAACCGGTTCGAGTTGGAACTGTTGGTTGCGCCAACCACCAGCAGCACGTCGACCTCTTTGCTCAGTTCGCGCACCGCAGCCTGACGGTTTTGCGTGGCGTAGCAGATGTCGCGCGTGTCGGGACCGACGATGTCGGTGAAACGGCGCAGCAAGGCGTCGATGATGCCACGTGTGTCGTCAACCGACAGCGTGGTCTGCGTGACGTACGCGAGCGGCGTATCGAGCGGCAGGTCCAGATGGGCGACCTCGGCTTCATTCTGCACCAGCAGCACCTTGCCGGGAATCTGGCCGATCGTGCCTTCCACTTCCGGATGGCCTGCGTGGCCGATCAGGATCAGGGTACGACCCGCAGCCACATACTGGCGCCCTTGCACGTGAACTTTGGTCACGAGCGGGCAGGTCGCGTCGAGCACGTCGAGGCCGCGCTGCTCCGCGTCGCGCTCGACGGTCTGCGCGACACCATGCGCGCTGAAAATCGCCACGGCGCCTTGCGGCACCTCATCGAGTTCTTCGACAAAGCGCGCACCTTTCTGGCGCAGATTGTCCACCACGTGGCGATTGTGAACAATCTCGTGGCGAACATACACGGGCGCGCCGTGCTGCTGTAACGCGCGATCGACGATCTCGATCGCACGAACAACACCCGCACAAAAGCCGCGGGGTTGAGCAAGGATGACTCGCATAAATTGGCGAACTCCGACTGACGCGGGTTTCGAAGAAGCCGGTAACTATGACTTTATCGCCGCGACCATCTATTTAGTTGACGTCTTGAGCCCCGGCGACGAGCCGGTACAGCAAAACCAAACGCGCATTCTAACGCTATCAGGCCGGCTTTGCTCTGGCGGGCCTGCCCAGGCGTCGGGCCGCCGCCGCGCCGCAGGCCTGCTGCCCGGCGCCGCATCCATGGCGCCGCATCCATGGCGCAGGCGGCAATGCGCGGGTCGTAACGCGCGGGTGGTAATGCGCAGGTGGTAATGCGCAGGTGGTAATGATTACGCGCTGCACCGGTTTGGCGGAACCCTTAAACTACGTGGTCCCGCGGCGCACGTTTGCGGCCGCATTACAGAATGGTTTCGAGGCTCGCTGGATGGACGTCGATCAATACGAAAATTTTCCGGTCGCGAGCGTGTTGCTGCCGAAGGCGCTGCGCGCGCCTATCGGCATTATCTATCAGGTTGTCCGCACTGCCGGCGACATTGCCGATGAAGGCGACTGGAGCCCGGCCGAGCGGCATGCCCGCCTCGCCGACTTCCGCGCCGGCCTCGACGCCGTAGCGCAGCGGCGCGCGGCGCCGGCGCACCCGCTCCTGTTCGGCAAGCTCGCGGGCGTGGTTGCACAGTATAAACTGCCGCTCGCGCCGTTCTACGATCTGCTCCACGCGTGCGGTCAGGACATCGACACCAACCGTTACGCGGACCGGGCCGCGCTGCTCGACTATTGCCGCCACTCGGCAAGCCCGCTCGGGCATCTGATGCTGCATCTGGTGAGCGCCGCCACGCCGGAGAATCTCGCCGACGCCGACGCGATCTGTACGGCCTCGCAACTGATCAGCTTCTGGCAGGACGTCGCCGCCGACTGGAAAAAAGACCGCGTGTATCTGCCGCTCGCGGATCTGCGGCGTTTCAACGTGACCGAGGCGCAGATCGCCAAGGGCGTCGTCGACGATGCGTGGGTCAAGCTGATGGCCTACGAGATTTCATTTGTCCGGGCCACGCTGGTACGCGGCGCGCCGCTCGCGTTGCGTATCCGCGGGCGCTTGGGTATCGAGTTGTGCGGCGCCATCCACGGTGGCCTGCGCATCCTCGAGCGGATCGAAAAGGCCGGCTACGACGTGTTTCGCGAGCGGCCGGTGCTCAACACTTTTGACTGGTGCGTCGTCGCGGTACGCACTGTGGTGATGCGCCTGTCGCGGCGCGTCGGCGTAGAAGCGGGTTCACTCGAGGGTAATGCTTAATGGTGGTGGTTCTGTTTCTTCTTTCGTGTCTTTCCCTGCTGATCTGGTGTGTGTTGCTGTTCGCGCGTGGCGGTTTCTGGCGGGCGCGTCCCGCTACGCCGCTCATGCTCGAACCGCGTGAAACCTGGCCAGCGGTCGCCGCCGTGGTGCCGGCACGCAATGAAGTCGATGTGATCGCCGAGGCGGTCACCACCTTGCTCGAGCAGGACTATCCGGGCGAATTTCACGTGATCGTCGTCGACGACCACAGCACCGACGGCACCGCCGCCGCCGCCCGCGCGGCCGCATTGCAACTGCAATGCCCGGATTGCCTGACGGTGCTGAGCGCGAAGCCGCTGCCGCCGGGCTGGTCGGGCAAGGTGTGGGCGCAGTCGCAAGGCATCGAGGCGGTGCGCACGCTTGGTCTGCCTGCAGACTTTCTGTTGCTTACCGACGCCGACATCGGCCATCCCGCGGACGCCGTCACGCAGCTCGTCGCGCGTGCGGATGCGGAAAAACGCGATCTCGTTTCGCTGATGGTCCGTCTGCGCTGCGATTCGTTCTGGGAGAAGGCGCTGATTCCGGCTTTCGTGTTCTTCTTCGCCAAGCTGTATCCGTTCTCGTGGGTCAATAACCCGCGCAACCGCACGGCGGCGGCGGCGGGTGGCTGCATGCTGGTCCGGCGCAGCGCGCTCGAAGAAGCGGGCGGTATCGAGTCGATTCGCGCCGAGCTGATCGACGATTGCAGCCTCGCCGCGCGCATCAAGCATCGCGGCACGGGGCGTCATGCGATCCGTCTGGACGTGGCGGCGCGCAGCGTGTCGCTGCGTCCGTACGATAGCTGGCGTGAGATCTGGAACATGATCGCGCGCACGGCCTTTACGCAGTTGCGTTACTCGCCGCTGCTGCTGGCGGGCACGCTGCTGGGCATGACGATCATTTACCTGATGCCGCCGGTAGCCGCGCTGGTGCTCGGTCCCCTGGGTTGGCCCGCATGGCTGGCGTGGGCGCTCATGTGCTGCGCTTATGCGCCGATGCTCAGCTACTACCGCCGTTCGCCGTTGTGGGCCCCGTTCCTGCCGCTGGTGGCGTTGTTCTATGTCGGCGCGACGTTTGCGTCGGCGGTGCGTTACTGGCGCGGTAAGGGCGGGCAATGGAAGGCGCGCGTGCAGGCGCCGGTGCAGGAGCGCTGAAACGCGCACGTCCAGATTCATCGGACGAAAAGAAAAGCGGCGCTCCCAGGCGCCGCTTTTTTTACATCGATCGTTGCTCGATCTTTCCATCAGCCCTTGGTGAGCATCATGTACATCTGGATCACCATGTCGGGCGAGAACGTGAACGGTACCCAGCCGTGGCCGGTGTGGCGCATGACCAGCAGACGGTCGCCATTCGATTGCTTCTGTACGGCCATGACGGGATTCTTCGTCGACACGAAGCGCCAGCCCGGCGGGATGCCCGGCGGCGGTTCCGGTGTCATCGAGGCGCGCGCGTTCGACAATTCCTCGATCAGTTGCCCGATCTGCTCAGCACGCAGCGCGACCGTCTGGCCGCCGATCGTCATCGTGATCTCGTTCTGCGCGGGGCGGTTGATTTCGAGCGTGGGCGGGACAGGTGCGACTGGTTCCGCGGCCGGCTCTTCCGCGACCACCGGCGTCTGTTCCGCTCCGGCTAGCGTGTCTTCAGTCTCGACGCGTTCCGCTTTCGATTCGGACGAGACGTGGTTTGCCACCGGCGCTTCGTGCGCTTGGGTCTCAGCGGGTGTCTCGGGGATGTTTTCGGCCTGCGGGGCCACGACAGCCTGGATGAGCTGATCGACGCCCGTTTCCAGCGCGCCGAGCTGTTCGTGAAGATTCATGCGAAGTTTCTCTGGTAAGACCTACGATTTTACCTGCTGCGCGTAGGCTTTTACCTGTCGCAAACAAAGTGACGTTGTAACAAAGTGCGTGCAGGCCACACCACGCCGTTCGGCGCGGCGTAGCTTGCGCGACCTGGGTGATGCCGCTTGCGCGTGCTAGCGCAGCGTAGCGTAGCCTGCCCGAGCTGGGTGATGCAGCCTACGCGGGACGGCGCTGCTTATCTTGCCCGCGTCAGGGCTCTATCAAGACTTTAAATACCCGGCTTCCCGGAACCAGTCGATCGCATCGCTCAAACCCTCGCGATAGGGTCGCGCGAGATAGCCAAGCTCGCGTTCCGCCTTTGCCGACGTGAAGTACATCTTGTTCTTCGACATCTTCAGACCGTCGACGGTGAGGAACGGTTCGCGCTTCGTGATCTTGGCGACGGCTTCGGCACCCATGGCGAGCGGATAGAGCGGCCAGCGCGGCAAAGTCAACGTTGGCGCCTTGCGGCCGGTCAGCGCGGCGATATCCGCGAGCATTTGTTGCAGCGGCAGATTTTCGCCGCCGAGAATGTAGCGCTCGCCGATCTTGCCGCGTTCGAGCGCCAGAAAATGGCCGGCGGCCACGTCATCCACGTGCACGAGGTTCAGCCCCGTATCGACGAACGCGGGGATCTTGCCGAGCGCCGCTTCGACGATGATGCGACCGGTCGGCGTCGGCTTGACGTCGCGCGGACCGATCGGCGTGGACGGATTGACGATCACGGCGGGCAGCCCGTCTTCGGCAATCATGCGCTCCACCGCGCGTTCGGCCAGCACCTTGCTGCGCTTATATACGCCGATCGCCTGGTCGGCTTTGAGCGGCGAAGTCTCGTCTGCGGACTGGCCGGAACGGGTGACTTTCAACGTCGCCACGCTGCTCGTATAGACGATGCGTTCGACGCCTTCCTTCAGCGCCGCGCGCATGGTTGCCTCGGTGCCTTCGAGATTCGAGCGCTCGATTTCGCTCGGATCCGGCGCCCACAAACGGTAGTCTGCCGCCACGTGCAGCAGGTAGCGCACGCCGCGCAGCGCGTTGCGCATCGACGCTTCGTCGCGCATATCGCCGACGACGATTTCCGCATCCAGCGCCTCGACGTTTTTGCGCGAACTGGTGGCGCGCACCAGCACGCGCACCTTGAAACCCTTCTGCTGCGCGATGCGCGCCACCGACGAGCCGACGAAGCCGGATGCGCCGGTCACGAGCACGAGGTCGCGATTCTGTTCGGTCATTCTCTTTCATTTCCTGCGTGACAGTCGACGGATTGTACGTGTCGCGCGTGCCGCGTGTCGCGCCGGGCTGCCCAGGCACGCAGGCGAACCCGGACGAATCGATGCGCCGCCGAGCATTCTCGCCGCGACGCGACTAGAATGCCGGCTTGAAAGTTTTGCGAAGAGAGGACGGCATGGCCCCGGATCTGGATCAGCGGATCGAAACGTATTACGTGCGAGTGCGCGGCACCGTGCAGGGCGTCGGCTTTCGCCACGCCACCGTGCGGCAGGCCCACGCGCTCGGTATCAAAGGTTGGGTGGCAAATCTCGACGACGGTTCCGTCGAAGCTATGTTGCAGGGCTCGGCCAACCAGGTCGACCGGATGCTGTCGTGGCTGCGTCACGGGCCGCCGGCGGCGCGCGTGACTGAAGTGGCCGGCGAAGAGCGCGCGACCGAAAAGCGTTATGAGCGTTTCGAGCAGCACTGAGTAAGTGGACTTCGAGCAAAAAAGGCGGCGCGCCATCTTATCGATGGCGCGCCGCCCTGCAGTTTGCGTGTCCTGTTTGTCGGCCGAATGGGCCGATAACGTTTGGCGCCTCAGGCGCCTAAAGCGCCTATCGCGCCACCAGCAAGCTTTCAGCGAACCCCCATCCATCTTCGATCCACTGATGGCTGCACACGAAGCCCGCATCGTCGGCGATCGCGGGCATCTCGTCAGCGCGATATTTGTGGCTGCTCTCGGTCCAGATCGTTTCGCCTGCCTTGAGCGAGACGATCAACTGCGCGGCGCCCACGTGCGCGGTGACATCGCGTTTCGCACGCAGATGCATTTCGATGCTGCGCGCGTCCGGATTGAAGCGCGCGATGTGCTCGAACGCATCGAGCGGAAAATCACCGTCGAGCTCGCGATTGATGCGCGCCAGCAGATTCAGATTGAACGATGCGGTCACGCCGATCGCATCGTCGTAAGCGGCCACGAGCACCGGTGTCGGCTTGATCAGGTCCGTGCCAAGCAGCAACGCGTCGCCGGGTGCGAGCATATTGCGGATATCGCGCAGGAAGCGCGTCGCCGCGAGTCTGCCGAAATTACCGATCGTACTGCCAAGAAACAGTACGAGTAGCCGTTCGTCCGCCGCGCGGTTCTTGCTCACTTCGGCGAGTCCGGCCAGGTAATCGCGTTCATAACCGACGATCGAAATCCGCTCGATGTCGCCGAGTTCACGCCTGCATAACTGCAACGCGCTGCGCGAAATTTCAATCGGGAAGTAAGAAGTGGGGCGCTTTTTACACAGTGCTTCCAGAATGCGCCGCGTTTTGCGACCGCTGCCGCTGCCCAGTTCGGCGACGGTCACGTCGTGCGGCAGGTGTGCGACGATGTCCGCCGCGTGCTTCGTGAGCAGGTTCTCCTCGGCGCGCGTCACGCCGTATTCGGGCAGTACCGTGATCACTTCGAAGAGCGCGGAGCCTACTTCGTCATACAGATACTTCGAGGGCAGTTCTTTCTGCGGCGTGTGCGTGAGTCCGGCGCGAACGTCGGCGGCGAAGGTTGCGCGTAGCAGATCGGGCGATGCGTCGTGCGATAGGGCTGGCTGGGTCATGCTGGCTCCAGTAGTCACATTCGATGAGCAGGATTGCTGGCCGGGTGACGGCAGGCGCAATGAAATGCAGTTGCTGCGTGCCGCGGGAAAGAAGGGCTGGCTCGGTCCGCTTGGACTGCCTGTGCCGGCCCGGCTAATTGATGTTGCAGTTGACGGTCGCGACGGCGGTCCAAGGTGTCTCGGATCACGTTGCAAATCGTGTCGCCAGACTTCGTAGCAAGATTCGAGCTTGAGCAGGTGCGCGAGAAGTTGCTGGTATGGAAGCCGCGGATTCACCTGTCGCGCGTGAAGTTATGTTCTAGTGCATCAGCGCGCGATGCGCACGGGAAAAATTGCTGCTTACTGCAAGGAACGCGCGGGCACGTTGGCGGGGAACCCGTCTAGAATGCCCGCTTGCATCGCCTATCGAAGATAAAAATGCAGCGCTTGATCCGCACTGCCTGTTTGAGAGACTTCACTTCTAATGACAACAACTCGAGGCGTGCAGCCGTATGCTGCGCCGCACACACCCGCATCTGAATCAGTTCGAGCATCTGTACCGTATGCCGAAGCCACTGCGCCACGGGTCGCGCAATGAACCAGTATGACCCAAAGCGCGGTATCGCGTTGTCGGTCGGCGCGTCGGCGATGTTTGCTTTACTGTCCGCTTACGCCAAGCTGCTTGCGCCGTTGAGCGGTCTCGACATTTTCGCGTGGCGTATCGTGTGGACCGTACCCGGGGCGCTATTGCTGATCGTGTTGCGCAAACGCCTGCCGATTCTCCGGCAACTTCTTTACCGCATGGTGACGGAGCCGAAGCTCGGCGTGGCGATGGTTGTCAGCGCGGTGTTGCTGGGCGCGCAGTTGTGGGTGTTTCTCTGGGCGCCGCTGCATGGGCGCATGCTTGAAGTTTCGCTCGGTTATTTTCTGCTGCCGATGGCGATGGTGCTGGTGGGGCGCTTCTACTATCACGAGCGCCTCGACGGCTTGCAGTGGCTAGCGGTTATCTGTGCAGCTTTGGGCGTTGGGCACGAACTGTGGATGACGGGCGCGTTTTCGTGGCCGACCGTGCTGGTCGCACTCGGCTATCCGCCGTATTTCGTGCTGCGCCGCAAAATCAACCAGGATTCGCTGGCGATGTTCACGGTAGAAATGGCGCTGCTGATGCCGGCGGCGGCTGTGTTCATCGCCATCGGCGGTTCGCTGACCATGATCGGCGGGCGTATCGACATGTGGTGTTTGTTGTTGCCGGGGCTCGGCGCGCTCAGCACGATTGCGCTGGCTTCGTATCTTAAGGCGAGCCGTTTATTGCCGGTCGCATTGTTCGGCATTCTCGGCTATGTCGAGCCGGTGCTGCTGGTGCTGGTCTCGATCACGTTGCTTGGCGAGGTGCTCAGCGCCTCGCAGTTAGCCACGTATATTCCGATCTGGAT
>NZ_DASRSY010000302.1:0-22374 GCF_035656215.1 Paraburkholderia sp. | reverse complement strand
AGGATGGCCGGATCTTCATATGCCGCAATGGTGTCGCCGATGGTGCCGAGACGGATCTCGAAGTCATAATGGCGTTCGCCGCTATCGGCCGGATACTCCACGCCATAGTCGAGCGAGCCCTTTTGAGTCAGATTCATTCCTTAACCTCGTCGGTAGAGAACAGTGTGAGATCCTTGCGTGCTTCATTATCAGCGGTGTACTGCTCGCTGCTATCGATGGTCACGCAATCCGGATAGCTGATGCGCTGGCCACCTGGCGCCACCGGGAACTGCGTGATCTTGCCGCCCTCGATGTTGTCCCAGTCGATGGAGTCGCCACCGAGCGGAATTACCACGGTGACCTTCAGCTCGTAAGTTGCAATGCCGCGCGCGAAACCCTTGACCTTGCCCCTGCGGTTCATGGTCTTGACAGGCTTCTTGCCGGTCTGTTTCGTCACGGAAAGCGTCACCACTTCCGCTTCGACACCGTCGACCTCGAGCACGATCGCGCCGACGTATTCTTCTAATGCCATGGTTGGCTCCTGTTAGTTATCCTGAAACTACGCGACGATCAGAGCAGCAGATCGATCCGGCCGGCGAAAATATGCAGACCGTTCACCACGTCTGCCGGAATCGCGCCGTTGAGCTGGTTCACGTTCTGCTCGTCGCGTTCGCAGATCAGCATTGCCTTGTTGTCGTCAACGTTCTCGATGATTTCAAGGTCTTCGATCTTCTTCAGCACGTCGAGCAGCTCGCTGCGGACTTTCGGCGGTGTGCGGGTCGAGAGCTTGTCGCGCGGGAACCGCAACGCGATGCGTTGCAGACAGGCCTTGCGCACGTAATCGAGCGTTCGAATTGTCGTCAGATCAAGCAGCGCGGGATCGTCGATCCCCTGCGCGTCCTTCGTGTACGTGCTAATGGAACGCACGATCTGCACCACGTCGCCGGGGCCGATCTCGAACGGCGTCACGCCGTTGTACAACACAGACTCCTGTTCGGTGCGGCCTGGCCGGGAAGGCACAGGGGTCACGTCAAGGCCAGTGAGTGCGAGTGTATTGAGCGGACGCGCCGGATCTTCTTCGCTGGCGATCACGGCTGCATACGCGGCAGCGATCTCCGCCGGCAGCGAGATCGAACCCGGATGCCAGCCGATCGTGATGCGCCCGGAATCGAGCTGGCCCGCGAGCGTGGTGGTAGTGGCGAGTGTTCCGCCGGTGCCCGCGACGCCGATCGCCGGGCGCTGTTCCAGTGCGCTCGAAATGCTGTCGAGATGCGTGCGCAGCGCCGTGAGTTGCGGCTGTGCCGTCCAGCTCGACGAATAGATGTTGTACTGCGCACCGAACACTGCGGCCAATGCCAGCGAAATGTCCGGATCGTTGAGACCGCCAGAGAACGCTGTGAGAACGGCACTGACACCAGCGGTCTGGCCGAGCTGCGACAGCGCGATGGCGTTGCCGGCCGCGCCCTTGTTCTTCGCCGTGAGCGTCAGCACACCTGCCGCAGCGGCCGCAGTGACCGGTAGCGCAGGCTGCTGCGCGATCGCATCGGCAAACTGCTGCGCCACGTCGGCAGCGGCAGCACCAGACGACACGGCAATGTCCACGCGATCCTTACCGATTAATAGAGCATATGCACCGTCAGCGGTTGCTGGCCCGGTAAATGTTGCCTTGCCCGTAGCCACGACGGCAGCGGCCGCATCGTCGATCCCAATCACGGTCAACGCCACGTACTTGTTTGCTGTGATTGCGGCGAGCGCTGCACGGTGCGCGAGCGATCCCGCACCGAAGTACAGCGCCGCTTCGTCGCCCGAAAACACCTGGGTAGGCGTGAGCGCGGCAACCGTGCCCATTGCAAGGCGCTGGCCGAGGATGAGCACCGTCTGCGCGTTGGTCGGAAGCGTGCGGACCGCGAGCTTGGTATTGAACTCGAAGTACTTGCCCGGTTTGCGCAGGCTCGACGGGATAGTGTCAAAACTGATGTTAGCGCTGGCCATGTCTTACGCTCCCTTCGTGGTCTTTTTGTCACCGGTCGAAACAGCACCGGTGTCTGCTGCGCTGGGGGCCGTTGCCGCATCCGACGCGGTCGACTGGTCGATCAGATCGCCGTCGGTAACGCGGCGGATGTAGTAAGCGGTATCCGGGACGTCGACGGCTTCGGCGTCCGTGATGTACTTGCGCGCGGCGCGTTCTTTAGGCACACGCAAGCCTGTTCTGGCAATGACTTTCATCGTTACTCCTGTGGCATCTGTACAAGATCTGTTGCATCGGCCGGACGCTCGGTACCGGGCTTGAGGAAATAGCTAAGCAGCGTGGTTTTCCAATCCGGCGTCGGCGGATCGATCTGGCCGTCGTACTGTTCGAACAGACTGCCGAGCGGCCCATCGGCCGCGCCCTGCGGAAACGCGCCCAGAAACAGCGTGTCTTCCACCCATGCGGTACGGAACTCGCAGGCATAGACGGACATCGCATCCGAGCGCACCCTGGTGTTAAACAGCGTCCTGACGCTCCCGGGCTGCAGCTCGCGGATCGGTAAGCCCATGTCCTGCTGATTCAGCAGATGCCGCACGGCGGAGACCAGCAGGTTGGTGCCAACTTCAAGCTGTGACGGACCGCCGTGCCTGCTCGTCTGTTCGTTGCGCACGCTTCGTGCGCCGACCATGACGACAAACACCGCCTCGGCCTTCCACTTGGCCCGGCTGGTGGAGACCGCATCGGTGCGCTTGACGCCGCCGAATGTGACCCATGCGGCAGGAAAGCGCCTGACCACCGTATCCAGCTCTTCGTCGTCGAATTCCCCGCCATAGGTGGCCACCTCGGTGACCATCTTCCCGAGGCCACGCGTCAGGCGATCGACGATCGCCAGTTCGACGGCCGTGATGATCGGTATGCAGGTCGGAAGGTCGGCCATGGTTTTAACGGCTGTCTCGACCGAACACGCGAGTGCCGGTAACGAACTGGATAGAGTTGTCGGGCTCCGCAACAGCGCCGGCCGCGTTCGCACCGAGCGTCACTTCGCCCGATGCGACGAGCCGCAGAAACCTGACGGCGTCGGTATAGCGCTGCCGGATTTCCTCGGTCATGACCGTCTCTCCCCCACAGAGCCGGTATCGCGCAATGTCGCAGCAGATCCCGGCCAGCATCTTCGGCGCGGGATCGAGCGGCAACGCATAGCGACCGGCCAGATAGGTGTCGATCTCGCTGGACGCGTCGTCGAGAGCGTCGCTCAGCACCGTCGCGTTGATCTCGCCGGTTCTGTCGCGATCGGACAGCGAGAGAACTTCCCGCTGCCCGAAGCGAGCCGTCATGATGTCGGCTGTGGCGTACATCGATTACTTCTTGCCGTGGGCCGGTGCCGCACCCTTGACCGAGCCATTCACGGCGTGCGCAAGCTTTGCTGCCTCGAATTCCGACTTGGCTTTGTCGAGGTCGGCGAGGCGCACGCGCAGATCAGCTTCGAGCGAATCGAGCGTTGCACTACGTTCGTCCAGTTCGACCTTGCGAGCATCGAGTTGCTGGGCACGCCCGGTAACCACGCTTTCGAGGTTGGCAACGGCCGCCTCGCGTTGTTTCAGATCGGCCTCGATGTCGGCGAGTGCGACCGCGCGCTTCGCGTGGTCCTCGTCGACGGCAGGATGCAGCGCGTCGATGCGTGCGGCGGCTGCCTTCACGTGCGGCGCTTCGTGATGCGGGAGCGCGGCCGCTTCTTCCGCGTCGAGATGCACGGCCGTTTCGACCACGACCAGAGACTTGTCTGCGAGGATCGCAGCGTGTGCGTCCGGATGAAGCGCCGCCAACGCGAGGGTGCGTGCCTGGAGGCCAAATACGTGCCCGCCGCGTCGAAAGTTCTCCTTCGTGGCCGCCACGTGAATGGCCGGGTATTTCTGCTTGCTCATTTGCAACTCCTGTTCGTTTCTGACGTGGCCGGAGCCCATCTTTTGCCGCAGCTCCGGGAACCTGCCTCCGCGCCTATCGGCGTCGCGCGGACATCGCTTTCACGGCTACGGTATTACGAGATCCAGGACGTCGTCAGCAGCTCGGCCGAGCTTTTCCAGACGTTGGTCGCACCGTACGGATTTGCGTCGGCCTGCAGCAGCTTCCGGCCGGTGCCTTCAAGCGACGGCGGCACGACCAGCAGCGACGGTCGGATACCAAGCGGGCGACCGTTGTCACCGACAAGGCTTGTCATCGCAGCGCGCGCAGCTTCGTAGCTGTCTTCCGTCAGATCGGCTTTAGATGCGTAGGCGAGTTGCCACAGACCGAAGCCGACATTGCAGCGCGCGTCGACGCCGTAGCGAAACTGTTTGCTGCTGAAGACTGCCTCGTCCGTTTCTGCATCCATTGCGACGAAGTTGTAGCCCTTACGCTGCTGCATGATCACTGGACGAACAATGCGCGTCATGTCGAGCAGATACCAGGTGGGGCCAGTGCCGGCCTGCACGTTCGACACCGAACCGATCGTGCCGTCCGACTTCACCACCGGGTGATCAGTGTCGAAGAAGTACTGGCCGTCATAGCAGAGGCTCGACATGCCCTGGGCGAGCAGCGAGAAGACCAGTTCGTTGGGATGCTGGGCCGCATCGAGACCCAACTGCGCGAACACCGGCTTGTAGATGCCATAGCTGTCATCTTCGATTGCCTCGCGATCCACGCCGATCGTGTTTTCGAACGGCTTGTTCTTGATCGTGAAATCGTGCGAGGTCAGATTCTGGATAACGCGGTCGCCGATCCACTCACGAAAGCGGGTCGTCTGGCCGAGCCACGGATAGACTTCCTGCGAGGTCGTCGACGGCACGGTCATGGCGACGCGTTGCCAGTCGGATGGCGCACCATCGAAAGCCTGCTGAAACACGGTGTTGTAACCCGTGAACAGGTTGCGCAAATTGGCGCGGTTGATTTCCATGAACGTTCCTTACAGAGTGAGCGGGGGATACTGCCTATGCGTTTAGAACTCGACCCAGACGCCGGCCGGATCGATATCGCGCACGACACCGGCAATCGATCGCGTGCCGGTGCCGTCTGTTTTCGCCACGGTCTGGTCGTCGACGATGTACGCATTCGCGCCGACATCCTTGAGCGTGAGCTGGTCCGCGCCGGCCGAGTTGGCGACACGCCAGATGCCGCGCTTCGTCGGCACGTTCACGGCACCGTCAGCGCCAGCCGAGTTATCGATCTGTTCCTGGACGATGCCGGCCGACTTGAGCGTGGTCGACGCCGCGCCCTTCGTCATGAAGCCGGTGGCGCTATCGACGGCCGCGATCGCGCCGACGTAAAACTTGACACCACCCTTGGCCGGATAGCTGAAACGCAGGCCGGCGCGGTTGGGCGTGTCGCGATCGGCGGTCAATACAGTCATGCTGTTCTCCTGAAGTGGATCGGGGCGAAACCGCTAGCCGCTCAGGCGGCTGGCTTCGAGGTCTTCGTGAACTCTTCGGGGGTGAGGCCGAGCGCCTTGCAGACCGCAAGGCCTGACTCGTCGAGTTCTTTTGCGCCGGTTTTGTCACCATTCGGCTGAACGCCGCCTGTCTGCGTGGTGCGCAGCGCTGCGATCGGCTGCGCCGTCGCCAGGAACGTCTTGAGCGCGGCGACGTTGGACTTGCCAAGCTCTCGCGCCCACGACTCCTGTGCCGGCAGCAGCCGGCCGTCCGACAGTGCGACTGTCACCAGATCGGTGACTTCCTTGCCCGCGAGCTGCAGGTTCGCCGCGTCGAGCTGGGTACGCAGATCCGTCATCACGGCGATCGGAACGAAACGGGCCGGGTCAACCTGATTGGCCGACAGGGTGGCGATCTGATCGCCTTGACGGGTGAGCAGTTCGGGCAGGTTGGCGCTCGCGGCCGCGACGCCCTGGCCACCGGAGAGCGAGTCGATCAGCTTTTGCAGCTGGGCTTTCACGTCGTCGGCGGTTGCACCGACAGGCAGGTTCAGCAGCCAGCGCAGCTGCTCCAGAAGTTCATCCATGTTGCGATCCTCGGAAGAGTTATCAGTGGACAAAGCCGCCACTGCGGCAGAACCGAAAGACGCGGCCAGCACCGACGCGGCCGCGAGCTGCACTTCATCCAGGCAGTCGAGCGCGGGGCTATTGGTGAGACCTGCGTTAAGCAATGCAGTGACGTTGCCCGCCTTGTCATAGGCGAACACGGGGGAGAGATAGCGGTATTCGCGAGCGTCGATCATTTCGGACGCACGCGCGGTCCACTCGACGTCGATTGCATACAGGCCATCGCCGTCGCGCCATTCGAGCGTCTTGAACCAGGCAGCCGCTGGGGCTGGCTGACCATTCGTCTGGGAATTCAGGGTCTGGTGCTCGTAGTCCATGACATACGGCACATCACGTGCGGCGGCTGCCGCGATCAGCGTCTGGGCGATCGCGCCGTCCATTCGCCACGCTGCGCATTCAGTAGGTCGGCCATCACGTGCACGGAACTCGCCGGCCGGTAGCAGTTTGATTGCGTTGCCGGACGATTCGATCTGGGCGGTGAGAGCCGCGATGAAAAATGGATTTGCCATGTCGCCATGGTGGCGGCTGGCGTGCTGAATAATTAGTCAACCGGTGTCAGTGGAACCGGTCAGCGTGTAAAGCGCAGGGGATGGGGCGGGAGTGAGGCTTGATACGAGGCGTTTTAACGGGGGTTTAACGGGCCTCTGACCCCCTACAGGCTACATAGGGCTACGTTACGGTATGGAACGGCTTAAAACCGGGCAGGTTTTACCCGTCGATCAGCTGTCGCAGGTAGGTCGAGACTTCCTCTTCGATCGCGACGTTATCGGTCTCGGTGAGCGCCAGAAACGGGCGGGCCGGAATCTTGATCGTCCATCCGGTCGACCGCGTCCATTTAACCACCTTGACGCTCTTGTGGCCATTTTTCGCGAACACCGCCAGATGCGGATGATCCGCCTGGCGCATGATCATGCCGTTCTTCGCCTTGCGAAGCCGGACATAGCCCGACATCGGGTGGCGCTGGATGGTGCCGCCAAACTGGTGGATCGCGGCATACACGACGTTCGTGCCGACGCGTGCGCTGGTGGCGTCATGGCTTTGCACGACGCTGCCAGCGAGCCGGCCGCTACGCTGCAGGATCTTACCGGTGCCGGCATCCTCGCGGCGACGCTTGAGCGTGCCCTTGCTCAGACCCATCCACTTCGGCCGGCCCTCGGCCGCGAAGTTCTCTTCGATCGCGTCCGCCATCAACGCGGAAACCAGTGACATGACAGGCGAAGCATCGCGCGCGAACGCCTGCACGCGCTCCATTGCGGCGTCGAATTCCGACTGGTCAATCTCGATGTCACGCATACGCTATACTCCTTTTAACGCGGTCGTATATGCCGGACTCGCTTCCGGATCGATGAAGGGCTGCGTAACGGATGGCCGCTAGCGAGAGCGGCCATTCTCATTTCTGCGGCCGCCGGTAGCGCAGAAACGTGCCGCGCTGCCTATCTATATAGTCACGGCGAGCTTCGTCTGACTTGCCGACCTTGGCGGGAAATGTGGTCACGCCCGTCCAGCCGTCCTGTCCCTGCTCGAAGATCGCCAGCCCCCAGTCGCCTGCCTCAGTTTCCAAGGCACGGATGTAGCGGCGGCGCAACGTCCAGTCGCCAGCGGCCTGCGACCACGCAAGCCAGATCTCGTCGGGATCTTTCACAGCGTCGGCGAGCAGCTCCATATACGGACCGCGTGAAAACTTGTCTGCTTTCCAGTGGCCAGCGCCATCCTTGAATAGCCATTCGTTGATCTGCAATCGCTCGCCGGTGACATCGGCGAACGTGGCGGGCTTGCCCACGGCCGCGCCGAACTTCTGCATGAACGCCTGGGCATATTGCTCGGGCGCTTGACCGGTCGGCAGGATAGCGTTCGGGCGTATCGTGGTTGCGGCCGGTAACGGCGGCAACTCGGCACCATGCGGGAACGTCTGTGGCAACGTGTCCAGCGGCGGTGGCGTGAAAGGCTTCATCCACTGCGCGCCCGGGTTCGAGCCGAACCCCGGATCTGGAAGCACCTTTTTGCCTGTCGCCGGATCTTTATAGGCAATCGCCGGTTGCGTCTGGCCATCGCGGTTGATGACCTGTTCTACCTCTTCGAGGTTTTCACGGCCGGATCGTACCGCGATGTCATTCTTCTGGATGTAGCCGGACGTACGCGTGCGGACGCGGCAACGGCACCGGTAGCCGTTCGGTGGATAGAACGTCTGCCAGAATGGATCGTCATACCGGTAGACAGCGCCGGACAGCGCACGGTGCGCCGGCCGCGTACGGCTATCGAGCACCGCGACGTATTCCCAATACGGATGCGTGTCGACCTGTTCGAGCTGGGTGGCATACCGGCCTGCCATGTAGGCCGACTGCATGTTCGTCCGGAAGATCGTGTCGAGGCGGCGAGGCGTGAGACGCTTGCCCTCGATCTCACCGGTTTCGTCGTCAACGATCATGCCCTTGCCGAGCCACCCCTTGCGTTCCAGCACCGGCGAGAGCTGCTTTTTAAAATCCTCGAACGTGGTGCCTTTCTCTAACGCGTCGGACAGTGCCTGCCGCACGTCCTGCAACACGTCGACCTTCATCACGCCGGCCACGGTGAATGCCTTGGCGTGCGCTTCGGCAGCGACGTCCTGCCAGCGAAAGCCGATCTTGTAACCCTTCGATTCGAAGTACTCGATTGCCTTGTCAGGCTGTAGCCCGATCGCGTAGCCGAGATCAGCCGGCATTCAGGCGACCCCACACATCAGCGACGAAGATGCACCGCGCGAGCAGCTCGGCGATCGCGGTCTCATCCATCGCCGAGTTCGCCGCGAGCAGCTGTTCGAATGCGTCGTCGGGTGTCGCACCGTTACGCAACGCGACAACGACTGGCGCGATCAGCTTCTGCATCGCCTCGGTCATTTCGTCGAGCGGCGTCTGGCCAGCGGCCACGTCGAGCGCATGCTGATCCGGATACACGATCTCGCCGCCCTTGTTGGTCAGCACCGCGCGATAACGCATCGCAGCAGTGCGCGGTTCGTCGGGTCGCTCTTCAGGCGGCAGCGCCATCTCCGGCTTCGGCACCGTGAGAATCTCTTCGTTGGCCTGCGGCTCAGGAATCATCAGTTTGTCCTGCGCCCACTGACGAGGGATCTTGACACCCGATGCAACCAGTTTCGGAAGTGCATTAGCGTACAGCGCCAGATCCTCGGACTCACGCGTATCGAACTCGAAGCGCGGCACGCGACGCGGATCAATCGCACCGAGGTTCAGGGCACTGAGCGCGTAGCAAAGCTGTGCCGTCAGCGCCTTCTCCACCTGTCGGGCATCCGACTTCAGCAGGTCGTGCCGAACTTCATTATGTGTGTTGCCGAGCGCATTGGTAGATGTCTTGCCATCGGCCTGGGACGTGAGTGTGCCGCCGAGGATCGCCTTCGACTGGCTCTTCTCGCACCAGGTGATCATCGCGTCAAACGGCTCTTCAGTCCCCTGGGCGGCAGTCTGGAAGTCGATTAGCATGCCCTCGGGAATGATGCCGGCCGCGTTGTGACCAATCTCCGCCACGGCGCGCAACAGCGTCGCTTTCTCTTCCTTGGTGGCTCCGGCCGGGTATTTGCCGACGCGCAACGGCAGGCCATAGATTTCGAGAAACTCCGCCAGATCTGCGACCGAGTACGTCTTGAACAGATACGGCCATGCAAGCACGCGATGCAGGCCGGCGCGAGTCACGTATCCGCTCTTCGCGCGGTGTTTGTGCACCAGCCAGCCGAAAGGCCACAGTGGTTGACCATCGACCGAGTTGTCGCGCAGACGAATGTCGTTGCCGTCATACAGCGGCGTGCGGAACCAGCGCTGTGGTCGATGGGTGAGCTTCTTCGGGAGCCAGACCTTGCCGAGTTGCTGCCACTCGATTTCCTGTGCAGAGAACCCATGCCCGATTGCATCCATGGTATCGAGCAGCACATCGTCGAAGTCGGGAAGGTCCGAGAACCATTCCTGCAACTGGGCGGCCCACGACTTTTCTTCTTCAGACGGGTTGTTCGGCGCGACAATGCGCCAGTCGAGGGTGAGCAGCGCGCGCTTGCGCTTGCTCATCTCGGCGAACAGATGGGCGTCTTTCTCTTCCATGTCGAGGAAGAGATCGGACTGGGCCATCAGGTCACCGTACTCGGCAGCCTGAAGAATCGCATGCAGCTTCTTCGGCGTGAGACCGCGCGATGGATGCTGCGCGAAGTCGCGAGTGATCCAGCCGAGCTTCGAAGTTTGCGGCTCGGCCAGTACGTCACGCTGGAGCGGTTGCCCGTTCACATCAACAATTTGCGCCATGATTGGTATCCTCAAAAGCCCCGGCTGCGTGACGTGCCATGTTCGCCGTCATCGTCATCCTGACTATCAACGTTCGTTTTAACGGGGGTGTACGGATCGGTAATGGCGTAACCGCGGGACTGCGCGATCATCCAGAGAATGTGCAGTGCAGTCAGCCCGTCGTAGTGGTGCGTGCCCTGCGGCTCGGGCCATGAATCCAGTTCCGCAAGCAGCCCGGCAAGCGCTGGGTGAAGCAGAATGGATGGCGTGATCCGATCGGTGATGTATGGCTCCAGAGAGTCAATACGTACCTCGGGAGCGACGGTCGCCGTGACGCCAATGAGAGGCAGCGGCACCCCAGCACGCAGACCCGCCTGGACCAGCGACTGCCGTGCCCACTCGTATGCGTTATTGTTTTCGAAGCCAAAGGCCAGACAACGAAACTCCCGTTGAACCTTGATCAGATCGGATTCGAGCTTCGACGGTACGCGCCGCTTGATCTCGCAATGCACGACGTGCAGCTTCCGGCTCACTGTATCGAGGCCGCCGACGATAATCGCGGAAGGGTCAGACTTCTCGCCTTTGCCCATGGACGGGTCACAAGCGCCGAACATCAGCCAGCTTTGCAGGCGCTGCACCCAGAATGTGATGTTGCCAAAAACCCTGTCTTCGTCGGTTCGCGGATCGCCCTGCATTTCGGTGGCGAACGCGCGCGGCGACTTCGCCCGCTGACGCATCAACCAGAACAGCGTACGCACCGATGGCCACGACGTAATAGCGCCTGCGTCCATCTCCGCCCGGTGTTCAAGATAGAACAGAAACGACGGCAGCCCGGCATCAGGCAGCATCTCACCGCGTTCGGCTGCCTCGGCGATCGCGCTCTTGTCCGCGTTGAGCATCAGCTCTTCGCACTTCGCCCACAGATCGAGGTCGGTCGGCATCTGCGCAATCGCGCGGAAGTGATGCACCACGTGACCGATGCTGCGCTTTGCACGCGAGATCGGATCATCCTTGTCGAGCACCGTGCCGACGCCGACGTACTTCACGCTGCCATCGGGCGGCCCGAGGTAGTCGATCGCCTTTTCCAGCCACGTCCAACGGTTCTGGCGTTCGGTCGGGCTCTTCGCCTCCGCGTCGGTAATCAGATCATCGCCGAACAGCACCTTCGGCCGGCTCGCGCCGTGGAACGTGCCGCGAATTGCCTGCTCGGCACCGAACGGCTCAACCTTCACGCCGTTCTTCGTGATGAACTCGCCCACCTTCCACATTGGCCCCTTGCCGCAGACCTCCGGAAAGTCGAGCGCGAGTGCCGAGTTAGCGACCAGCTCCGTTTTAACGACTTCGAGCAGCTTGGTCGGCAACGACGTTTCCGCGCCGAGCAGAATCAGGTAGTCGAGGAACTGGGGCGCATCGTCAGTCCAGCCCACCTCGCGGCGAATCTCTTCGCGTTGCAGCAGGCCTTGCACGATGATGTACACGGGGCCGATCTTCGTTGCCATCGACGACTTGGCTTCACCGCGCGGCGCGACCCACCATTCGCGAGTTCCCCCTGCTTGACGCAGCAGCTTCGGAAAGCGCGTGCAGAAGTGCGCCTGAAAGAGCGACGGCGTGCCGCGAATGTGGTGCGGGAAATAGGTGTACGCGAAGAACTGATAGTCGCCGTCGACAAGCACGCGCTTGCGACGCTCAAGCCGCGCAGCTGGAGACGCATCGAGACCGGTCGCATGCGCTTCGATGTCACGGCGCAGCTCGGCCGCGAGATCGGCCATTTCCTTGTGGAAGTCTTTCTCGGTGAATTTTTGCGACATATCAGTCTGCCCTGGAATCACTCGGCGGTTTGCCGATCCGTATCACCACGTGCAGCGAACCGCACCCCATCTCGACGCAGTCGTGATCACGCGGCAAATCCGCTTCGGTATCTGCACAGATAACGACATCGGACGGCGTGTCAAACGCCGTCCCGATCTTTCTAATGCCACTGCCGAGGGTCCACCAGTTAGCCATACGCCGTTGCCAGCTCATCGCCGAACGGACCGAGAACGTCGGCGAAGGCGGCGATATGTTCGGGATGCCGATCCTTGATGAACGCGGCAAGACGTTGCACCACACCCATCGCCACCGCCAGTTCGTTGGTCTCGGGCATGATGCGCTTCGACGCATTAATGGTCTTGTTATAGGCATCAGCGAGACTGGCCAACATGGAAACCTTATCGGCCGGTTTCATCTCGCTTTCCTGCAACTCGTCCATCGTGGCCTGATACTGCGTGAGCAGACCGGCAAGCATCTGCCGCGCCGCGCCTTCGATGCCGCCGCCAGCCATCAGTTGCGCGGTCTGTGCCTTGTCCCAATCGTCCCCGGCCGCCGCCGCGTCGTCTTTCCAGCGACGCGCGGTCGAGTACGCTACGCTGTGTTTAACGCTGGCGATCTCAAGCGACAGCCGGTCAAACACGAACGAGCGCCGGACCTTGTCGCGAATGTCTTTGCCGTATGCCATCGTGATTACAGGCCAAGCTTCGCGCGGGCAGCCATCACGCCTACCGAGACGATTGCGCCTGCGATCGCACCGGCACCAGCGCCAGCTGCCGCACCGTACTTGATGGCGCGCTTTTCCACGTTGGCGATCTGCTGCTCGATGCCACCAAGCCGGCCGTCGATTTTCTTGAGCAGTGCCAGCTCCGCGCTATCGTTCGTGCCTGCGTCGTTCGTATTTGCGTCGTTCATTGCTTGTCCTGTTTGCGGTCGAGCTTGTCGTTGATGTCTTTCAGCTTGGTATCGATACTGCTTAGCGCGTTGCGAAACTCTTCACGCGTGTCACGCTGTTCAGATCGCGGCGCGTAGTCGCGAGCAAGTGTTTCGCGGACAGCAGATAGCTCGGCCTGGAGCTTCGCGGAGAATTGTTTGGACTCCCCTTGCCCTTGCTGGACGCTTCGAATCCACAGACCGCCGAAGATGTTGATGATCGTTAGCAGGACCGTGAGTATCCCGATGAGAATCGTTCCGGTGTCGAGCGTTATCTGCACTGGAATCTCCGCTTGAGTGCGTTCTCGTGTCGCTCCTGACAATCGACGCAGAACTTGCATCCCGGCATCGCGTCGCGCCTAACCTTCGGGATCTTGATGCCGCAACCCTGATTTGCGCAGTGCTCTTCCGGGTTGGCGACAGCGGGCCGGATCGGTCGGGTAGCTGCTGCGATCGCAAGTGATCTGAACTGTTCCTCGACGACGCTTGCGTGATCAAAATCATCCATGCCGCTGCCCTTACTGTTGCGAGGGCAGCGCAGCACGCACGCCCTTCAGTTTGTTTTCGGTGCCGTGGGCGCGGTTTGCGTAGTCGACGAACCAGTCGAGGATGTCCGCTTGTGATACCCCGGAGTCAGTGGTGGCATCGGAGCTGGATCTGTCAGAAGCAGCGCCGGTACCGGAGGCACCTTGCAAGGCTCGGTCACTATCGTCGGCAATGCCTGCGGCTGCGTTCCACAGCCGTACAAAACCGCGAGAGAAAACGCAGCTATACACAGGGGTAACAGTCGACGATGACTGCGATGCGACGAGGCTCGCTGGTTGCGTGTGAGGTTGGGTGACACCATCGATCTGCTCCTTTATCGCCTCGGCCTGTCCGGCGCTGGCGGTCTGGACGTTGATAAAACCTGCCTCGGCTACCTGGCCACGTTTAACATCTGTGGCGTACCGCCCGAACGCGTCGCTCGCTGCCTTAGCATCGCCTTGCGCAACTAACGCCTTATAGCCAGATAGACTCGCGTCGCCGGCTGCCTTGGCCACGTTGTAGCCGTGCGTGTAGGTCTTTTCGAACGCGAGTGCGACCAGACCGGCAATCACAACGGCAACGGCGATGCCCGCGATCAGCTTCGCGTACTTAACGATCAATGCCAGTTCCATTGGAACCTTCCTTTGGTAGACGGCCGGTCCATGCGCCGAGCGCCTGGATGATGGCCGAGTAGCCACCGACACAGCCGAGATAGATGAGCCACGTATCGAACGTCAATTGGCGCGTGACGCCCTGATACACGAACATGCCCGTGGCGACGGCCGACGCGACGTTCGGCCAGAGCTTCGCGTGTGAGAGCTTGCCGTCGACGCCGGTGATGAGGTCGCGTAGTGCCATCAGCAGCCTCGCGTGCGGTTGCGCTGCTTGGCAGCAGCGCGGCGTGCGGCGCGAACACCGGACGGCCTACGCCCGGGCGCGATCGGATGCCCGAACGCGATGCGCAGGCCGAAGCCGACATGCGTGTGTCGCGCGACCATCGCCGACGCGGCGATCGCACTTGCCAGAGAGAGCAGAATGCGGCGCATCAGCTGGCCTGCAGGAACAGTGCGCGCTCTGCCGTGCGACGGCGCGTCAACCCAGCCATCGGCTTGCCGTTGGCCTTGTTCCAGAGCAGGAATTGTTCTGCCGCGCCCGCGTAGTCGCGTGCACGCAGCATCTTGAGCATGGTCGACGGACCGCCAGCACGCAGCTCGACTAACCCGTCTTTAACGCCTTTCTTGCCGGGACCGATGTTGAACACGAACGACCCCAGCGCATCGAACTGGTTTTGCGTCAGGTCGAGATCCAGGGCATTGATGATGGCCTCGGCGCGCGCATGCAGATCCTCCGCGAAGAGAGCGTCGGATTGCGCCTGCGTGATCTTGAGGCCGGGGCGGACTTCGGGGCCGGTGTGACCGCGCCCGATAGTCCAGGGTGCGCCGCCAGTGGCGGGATCGGGATACGCGACGAGGCGATCATCCTCGAAGTCTTCGATCAGATCGCTGCCCGCTGCGGAAATGCGTTGGTTTTTCATGCCATCTCCAGTGGATGGCATGATTGTTGTATGGGCTTGGATCTACCCTAAGTCAACGTGTGTCAGTGATGGCCCATAATGCAACAACCCCGTCAAATGCGGTGTCCGTTGCGTTATGGATTTTCAACCTCGGTGAACTTGCGGACACCTACAACGGCTTCCGAATGAGTCTGACCGCCAGCGCGGGCGACGATGTACTGAACCATCAGTTGCTTTGCTCGCTCGTCGGTGGAAGTGGTGCGCGGGTCCAGAACTGGCAGCGCCTCCGCAACTTCGTACATTGAGTAGCTGTAATTCTTCTTCTTTGATTCGTTATAGCCGATCACAACGAGATTTGCGATCGCATCTGGCGTCGTCCGGTATTTCTTCGCGGCGGCGTCAAGAAGCTGCGTCGCGTTTTTTACTTCGGGGCTGTTCGCGGCATGGGAATGGCCGTCTGAGATTGCTGCAAATTTTTGCCCGAGTGTTGGTTCAGACGCTTGGACGCTGGCGACGAACGCCAAAGCAAAGGCGGCAATGGCTATAAGGTGCTTCATTTGGTCCCCCGAGTGTGGAAGACACAATGCTATCAGCCAGCTCCACTGGGTGTCACCGTTAGATTCCACGCTATTCTTTAACTGCGTGTCATGGCCTACCGTGCTTGACCAAAAAGAAGGCCCCGCATCGGCGGGGCTTGAGGGAGGGGGATTGCGTTCCCCACTAAAACAGATTGTCTTGTTTCGGCGGCGGTTGCGCTTGCATGTCCGGTCGCTTCAGCACACGCCACACGTGACGGTCGGACATGCGGTATCGGAGCGCCAGCTGATTGACCACGTGGATCGCACTATGCTCACGCGTCATGCTGTCAAAGTCGCGGCGAATATGTCGGTGCATGACTTCACGCAGCGCCGCGACACAGCGTGGAATGTACAGCGCCTCACCGCCGAAGTGCTTGGTGATCGCGTCGGCCGCATCACTACCGACCACTTCGGAAAGCGCCTCATAGCGGATCTCGCCAAGACGCGACTTGCGAAGTGCAACCGGAAACGTGGTGCCGCCGAGTTGTTCCACCAGCCGCACCACAGCAGGCAGACCAATCAGGGTGATCAGAGCCTGCACGGCTTCGGGAAGCAGATGCTCAACGTTCGTGAAGTCCATTAACGCTTCTCCCGACGCCTGGCGTCTGCCTGCAATGCGGCGATAAGCTTGCCGAGCATTTCGCCGTCGCAGAACTCGATCGCATCCACCTTGCAGATGCGCTTGACCATGCCGTTGAGGTATTCCCATGGTCGGCCTGCATCGGCGAGCAGCGCTTCGATCTTGCGGATCTGCGGCGCGCGGCCGGTGGCAACGCGAGGGCGGCGATGCATTGCATTCTTCGGGGTAAAACCACAGCGCTCAAGATGTTTCAGAACCTTGTGTGCGCCTTCCGATGTCAGATCCTTCGACGACTCGACGCCGCCGACACTGCGAAGCATCGCCCGATAGCTGTCTTCGTCGAGCGACAATTGCTTTTTCGCGACGTGGATTTTTGCAAGCGTGGTTCTGGCGATCATCAATGCCCCCTGAATGCGCGGCGTAGCTCCTTGCGGCAAAGAACCGCGAGGAAGAGCACACCTATGACGACGATGAGGCGATCAAGCATCCGCCACCTCGGCTTCAGCAGGCTGCTCAATGTTCATCGCTTTGCGCTGGTAGCCAATCTCGATGACGGAAACGGTGTCATTTGTCGCGCAAAACTGTCGGAGCATGGGCGTTACGGAAGTCCAGTAGGGATAGAACACCGCAAACGTCTTATCAACGCCCAGGCGCTTCGCGTATCGCTTGCCAAGTTCTTTTTCAATACGGGCGCGCTTTGCTGCCGAGTACAACGGCACATTGCGACAACGCATAAAGCGGCGGCGCTGCTCACAGTCGTCGCGCAGCCATTCGCCGCGCATCCAGCCGTCAACGAACACGGCGATCGCGTAACGTCGTGCAGCAAGCGGACGCACTTCCATGTTGACGCGATATGCGTCGCACTGCAGTTCTACACGACCGAAAGCGTGACGCAGTTCGTCGGCGATTTTCTTCATTTCGTCTTTTGTCAGTTTTCCCATATGTTCCTCGGCTGCTCATCAGTACATGGCCACCACGCCATGCAGACCGCCTCACGGCGGTTTCGCACGGTCACAAGGCTGCAAGGTCGAGGCTGATCGGCTTGTATTCCTCAGTGGTGTCGTCGCGTTCGTAGATGCGCACATACGGCTTGCTGCCGGTGATGCGAATGCTGTCGACAATCGCCTGCATCGCGGTCGACCATTTCGGATCGTTGATCGCAAGGCGACGCAAGCCAAGAATTCGGCCCGTGTTGACGTTGCCTTCCTTGTCCACCTGGAACGCTTCGTTGATGAGTGCCTTGATGTTGTCGCTGCTTCCCTCGGTCCACTTGCGGATGCATTCGTCGATCAGCTCCTTCGCGGCCTGCAGACGCTCGTCGAACGCGATGTGTTCCGCGATCTGGCGCACGACCTTGTATTGACCGTTGAACGTCACCAGCGTGACGTTGCCCTTGTTGCCACCGACCTTTACGCCGTACTGTTCGTGACTCGCTTCCACAAATGCTGCGATCTCGGTGAACACGCGCGCCTTGAAATCGACCATTTGTGCCTGCAGCTTCTTGGCATCGCCCACGAGCGACTCGACTGTCTGGTCACGCAACTGATCGATCGGCTTGACCATGGATTGCGGGACGAGGCGACCGCGTGCGTCTTTCACGTAGCCGGACTGGATATGCTGGTTATCCATCGATTTTTTCTCCATTCGAAAATGCATTGATTTCCCGCGTCATCTTGCGAAGCTTCTTGAGCGCTTCGTTGACATCTGGTGTCAGTACACGCGCGGAAGGTTGAGGTGAGACCTCGATCAGCGGCTGGTCGGCAGGTGAGGCACGTGCCTGCGGTGTGCCCAGGCCAGCGTGGCCCTGACGTTGCCTTTCGGTGTGCGTTTCAGTGCGCGACTCGGCTTTGTCCGCGATGCCGGCCAGCACTTCGAGCAGATACCCGTGACTCTTCAGGGGCAAATTGAGTCTCCCCTGATCCCGCTGAGCGAGCATGTGCTCGAAGCCCTGACGCCAGTATTCGATCGGACAAATCCAGGTGCGGCCGTTGCGCTCGATCCGGGCAGCGCGGATCATGGGAGCCAGCTCGTTCAGCAACGAAGCCATGCGTGAATGGCCCATCTGGCTCTTCGCCGGTGAGAACAGGCCGATGTAACGCAGCATCGGCTTGACGAACGAGTCACCGGCCGGATGCGCCTCAATGATTGCGTTCAGCGCGTCACGCGGCGCGTCGTCAGCAAGCAGGATGTCGAGGCTCATCACGACGCGGCAATTCGGGCAGCAAAGTTGCGGCAACGGCATCAGTGCACCTGTTGCATGCTGGCGGACTCCAGCGCCTCTTCGAGCGCTTCGCGCAGACGCGGCCGTTCGTCGAGGTACGCCATGAGGTACTCAGACAGCTGTGCAAATCCGGTCAGGTACATCAACAGGATCTTGTGCAGCGTGATTGAAACCTCCGTGCCCACGTCCTGATAGTTCTGCGCTGTTGCGGCCAGATCGAGCAGCTCACGATTCGTGCGATGCAGTTCGCGACGCAACTCCATCACGCTATCGAACGCTTCGGGATTAGCCATCGTCGGCATCTTGAAAACGAGGATTGACGGACCGCTCATGCGCCTGCTCCGACAATGCGTTCGATGTTGATCGAGTCGATGAACGCCAGCAGTTGCGCCGTTTCCTTCTGCGACAGGTCGATCGTCTTGCGATCCTTCACGATGGAAAGCCGGCCGTCCGTGAAAAAGCCGCAGGAGAACGTCGTTGGAGTATCGACGACGACACTGCTGCCAGCGGGCCGGCCGCGACCTCTGACGATCTGCTTTACACCGTCCAGCTCGTTCATCAGCGCTTGCGAAGGGAAGTACGAATTAACCGGTGCAGCGCCTGCTACAGGCTTCTTTTCCACTTTCACGCGGCCGTCGCCGATGTACGGGTGGATCAATGGCTGGACATTCTTCGTTTCGATATCGACCTTGTCGGCAATCTCAGCACTGGTGATGCCGGGATGGTCAGCGATTAGTTGCAGAATGGCTTTCGTGTGCGACATACAATGCTCCTTAGAGTTGAAATTGACCGCTGCAGGTTGCGCACAATGGCCGCGCGAGACTGTCGGTCGGGGTGCCGCAGCCCGCACAAACAATGCGCGGGCCACTGCGTTCGAGGGCTTGAGGAAAGTCGCTGGCCTGGAGCACACGCGACACGCCATCTGCGATGGCTTGGTGAGCGCTGATCTCAGTCGCATACATTTCCGGCGAGACCAGCTTCGCTTTCTTGCGTGCCAGACTGACCGCGAAGTCGATGCTGTCGCCGCCAGCCATCTTTCCGCCGGTGGCGATGTGCGATACGCAAAACAGCGGCTGCTCGAAATCGCCCGCGAAGGGGTTCGGATGGACAGCAAATGCGCCGTCCGGCATGTTCGGAAGGTTGACTGGATCGCCCTCGACCTCGACGGCGTATGGTCCATCGCTATCCCGGCAGAGCATGCGTAGTTTCATTTCAGTGCCCCTGTTCGTTCCACAGAACACGGATCTCGCCGATCTTGAACTGGCCGACGCGGTATCGGCCGGAGCCCGCACCGCCGGTGCGGTAGTACGTGGCTTCGCCTTTTTCGATCAGCTCACCGCAAGCTGCGCAGTTCTGGATCTGGATCGTCGGCTTCGAGCCATTGGAAAATTCAATGCCGATGACGACGAAACCACGTTCGGTCAGCAAGCCAATCGTCGAGGCAATCCGCAATGCGGTCAGTTCCATCAGTTGGTTGATCGGCGGCACAGCCGGGTTGAATACGTTAAAACTGGGTGTCATTTAGCGGCTCCTTTAACGGGGCGAAGCGGGCACGTGAGGCACGTGCGCCAGTGGCTGAGTTCAAGCGGGTTGTTAAGCGGGGCGCGGCGTTCGGTGTAGGACACGCATACCGTCAGCGAAATCGGCTGCCCGGTATGCGTGCACTTCACCTGGCCAAACACGTTCATGACACGTGCGGCAACGCGGTCTGTTTTGCCCAGATACTTACCTGCGAGTACAAGAGAGACGGTGGTGCGGGATACGTCGAGCTTCTTTGCAGCTGCGGTCTGCGACGAAGCAGCGACCGCGTCGCGAAGCATCTGCATCCAGTCGTTAGCAGGCGTCACGGTCGGGCTCCTCCTGCCAAACGACGCAATCGATGTTCGGGTCGTACAGCGTTTTTCGCACCGAAATGATTGGCGGGCGTGGCCCGGTACGCTTGCCTGGAATGAGCTGGTACTTCGCCTCTTTCCAGTTGTGGCCGACGCGTGGCTGCGGGAGAGCCTTCAGATAGCCGGCGCGCTTGAGATGGAACGCGTAGGCCTTCGCGGTGGCATAAGTGACTTGCGCCGTGTCCGTACAGGAGCGCATCGCCAGCTCGCGCGCCGTGAAGGTGCCCATGATGTGCATCGTGTTCCACATGTTTTCGAGACCGAGCGTCCTGGTGATGACGGCACCGTTCGCATCGAGACGCGGTGCTTCGACGCCACCGTCCCGTACAAGGCGGTAGTGTTTCTGTGCCGTGTCGCGATCGGCCGGCGCCGCCTCGATGTAGCCTCCACGCTCCAGGCGAAGCAGATACTTCGCGGCGGTGGCTTTCTCGACTCCGATTGCGGCCGCGATCTTCTGCGCCGAGAACGTGACTTTGCTGGCCCGGACCGCTTCCCACGTCCGCTGACGCGGGCCGCGACCGCCCGTGCGTTCGAGCATCGCTGCTTTTCTAACCACGGTTGCGCCCTCCGCAAAGACCTGCGATGAAGGCCAGCAGCAGAATGCCGAGCACTGTCCAGGCGGCCGCGCCGGTGATCAGAACGAGGTCGAGCCAGCTCTTCGCGAACAGGAGACCGCCGAACAGGCCAATAACACCCATCGCCGAGAGAGCGCAGAGGAACACATTGCAGCGCTCGGCGTCACGCGCTTCGCGCGCAGCTGGATTCAATGAAGAATTCTTCATGGCCGACCTCACGCCCGACGCTTCGGTGCTTCGCCGGTGTACAGCTCGCGCTTGCCCCACGCGGCGAGGTCCATAGAATCCTTGCCTGCGACCAGCGCTTCTTCCTGCACGCGTTCAAGGTTGACGCAGACGCGACGCACCGAACCGTGCGAAAGGTCGACCAGCCGCGTGAGCAGATCGTCGGCCACCACCACATTCGGGCAGTACATGCCGGAAAGCTGCCTAGCGTCTCCGATCGTTACCGGCTGCGCTGGCACCCACGCCAAAACACGGCCGTGCATGCGCTCCCAGCGCTTGAGCTTCCCCGGCAAGCCTTCTTCGCCAATCATCAGGATTGCGGCCTGACTCGATTCGTACAGATCGCGCACCAGCTCGACCGCGTTACGGTCGACGAGGTGGTCCATCTCGTCGATGATCAACGGGCGGCCGCTCGTCGCCAGTTCTTCAGCAACCAGATCCGCCATTTCGGGGATGGAGCCGACAGCCTTGATACCCATTTCGGCCAGCACCGCCTTGAGAAAGTGCTTCTTCGTCCAGACCGACTTCGCCTGTACGTAGCGAGCGCGGCGCGAATTGGCCACATAGTTAGCAGCCATGCTTTTGCCTACGCCGGATGGGCCGTAAAAGCAGACCAAGCCGGGCAGGTTTGCGCCGCGTGAAAGTGCGCGCTCGATTGCGATATCGCAGAGGCCGAGGTTCGTCGTTTGCGCGATGCCGCCAGCGATCGGTTTGAGCGTTGCTTGAATTTGTGCCATCATTTGTCCCGTCAGGTGTTATCGACGGCTGGCGAGTTGCAGCTCGCCAACCTCTTCAGCGCGGTGCTTTTGCGCCGCGAATTCTTTGCTTTTTGCGTACCGCTCGTAGAACTCCATCTCGTCTGTCCGGTCGATCGTTCCTCCGTTAAAAATGCGCTGATCCAAGGTTTGCCAACGGGCAAACCGCTGTTCTGCCGTTTCCGGCATTTCGATTACGGTCGCGGTGGGGAAATTGCCGGTCGGTACCAAAGTCGGCGTCACGTCGATGACCTGCACGTCGACCACGCGTGCGTCGAGCGCTGCGCGCGATATCTCGCCGAAGCCGGGAATCGTTAAAACGTCTGGCGTCTGAACGTCGAGCGGGGATTGCCCTCGACGTTCGGCCTCGATTTCGTCGCGATGAGCGTCCAGCCGCTTGAGCCGTGCGTCGGCGCGTTTCTCGCGGGCCTGCTCGACGTATGCCATCGGGAAGTAATGACGTGCGTTCGCGCCGAACTCCGCGGTGCAGATAAAGCGACCATCCATGTGATGCACCCACACACGCTGTGCGTCGTGGAT
>NZ_DASRSY010000301.1:0-6728 GCF_035656215.1 Paraburkholderia sp. | reverse complement strand
AGATGCGTTTCGTCAGGCGCTGCTGGGAAATCTATCGCGCCTATCTGTTGACCGCCGTATTGACGCTGTTATCCGGCGCCGTCCTCGCGCTATTGCATCTCAACCAGCCGATGGTCGACCTTACCGGCTGGCAGCCGTTCGTGGTTCAGCCACTGCGCGAGGCATTCGATATTGCGCTGCTGCGGCGCCAGCCGTATCTTTCGAGCGTACTGCCCATGTACGTGATCTTTGCGCTATTCGTGCCGTTCGTGGTGCCGTTGGCGCGCCGCTCGTCGCTCGCGGCGCTGGGCTTGAGCGTGACGATCTGGGCACTCGCCCGGCCGCTGGCCGCACTATTCAGCATTGACGACGTGGCCGACTGGGCTTTTAATCCGTTTGCATGGCAACTGATGTTCGTGCTCGGCATTCTGTGCCGGGCGCACCCCATCAGCGAGCGCTTTCACGTAACCTCCACGGCGCGCTGGCTCACGCGGGCCGCGGTGGTCGCGGTGCTGGCGTTCGCCATCGTCAAACTCTTTGTGCTGACACAGCCGCTGCCCGGCGTGCATAAACAGAACCTTTCCGTGGAACGCGTGATCAACTTTATTGTCATCGCCTGGGTTGCCGCGCAGTTTGTGCGTATGGGCAGCGTCGCGTGGCTCGCGCAGCGGTTGCCGGCCGTGGTGACGGTCGGACGTACCGGACTGGTGTGTTTCGTCACCGGCACGCTGGTGTCGTTGATTGTCGACACGGCAACGCCGCACACGTTCCACGGCTTTCGAGGCACGCTGATCGGACTCGGCGGCGATCTGGTCGCCATCGGCGCGTTGCTGATGATCGCGCGCGGCTGGAACGACTGGAAAGGGCCGCAATCGCGCACGGCAGCCAACGGCGCGGGTTACGGGTGAGGGCGCGTGTGCGCCACGTGCGCCACGTGCGTTCCACGCTCGGTTCACGCACGGCCGTCACAGCCGTCGGCGCAGTGCTATGGCTGATGAGCGGTCCGGAGGCATTCGCCGCGCCCAAGGACGCGCTGCTCGCCATGCGTTGCACGGAATTCGCCGGCGCGGTGTTACCGCCGGAACTGATCGCGTCGCCCACTGCCGGCGTGCAGATCGAAAGCGCGGCAATGGTGGCGGCTACCGCGCCCGGCAATCAGCAAGGCGGTGAATATTGCCGTATCACCGGCCGCATCAAGGGGCTCAAGGCCAGCACGCCCGATATCCGCTTCGACCTGAATCTGCCGCGCCGCTGGAACGGCCGCGCGCTGCAGATCGGCGGTGGGGGCTATAACGGCGTGGTGGTGAGCGGGACGGGCGTGATGCCGTTCTCTCCGGATCGTGCACCGCTCGCGCAAGGCTATGCGACCTTTGGCGACGACTCGGGGCATGTGGGTAATTCGTCGCTCGCGGTCTTCGGCCTCGTCGACGAAGCGGTGACGAATTTCGGCTACGCGCATCTGAAGAAAACGCACGACGCCGCGCTCGCGCTCATCGCGCGCGCCTACGGCCGGCCGCCGCAACGAATGTACTTCGCCGGCGGCTCGACAGGCGGTCGCGAAGGCTACACGGTGATGCAGCGCTATCCCGACGACTACGACGGTGTGATCGCCAATTCGCCCGCGCTCAATTTTTCCGGTGTGCGTTTGATGGGCGTGAAGCTCGGTCAGGCGGAGTACGCGACGCCCGGTGGTTTTATCCCGCCGCTGTTGCTCGAGCACGTGTATCAACGAACGCTCGCGGTCTGCGACCGGCTCGACGGCGCGGCGGACGGCATCATTAGCGACGTTGCCGGGTGCAGGGAACACGAAGCGGAAATTATCGCCTCGTTGCGTTGCGCCGGACGTGAACCCTCGCACGACGAGTGCCTCACCGACCCGCAACTCTCCACGTTGCTGACGATGCGCGACGGCCTCTCGTTGCCCTACAAACTGGCGTGGGACGTCAGCGGCTATCGTGGCTACAACATCTTTCAGGGCACGCATCTGAGCGGCCTGCTCGGGCTGGCGCATCAACCTGAGCGCTTGCCGGTGCCGACCTTCTTCGCCAACGGCTACCTGTTCGCGCAGGGCGACGGCTATATCCGCTATTTCGTGACGCGTGACGCGGAGTTCGACTCGCTCAGGTTCGACCCGCAGCATCCCGGTAGATATCGTGCGCAGTTGATCGCGCTTTCACAGACGATCGGCGCGATGAACCCCGACCTCGCACGCTACATCGCGCGTGGCGGCAAACTCATCACGCTGCAAGGTCTCGCCGACGAAGTCATCAGCCCGAATCAGACGATCGCCTACTACGAAGCGCTGGTCGATCGCTTTGGCATCGACCAGGTCAATGCGTTCATGCGGCTCTACATGGTGCCGGGTTTCCAACACGGCAGCGGCGTATTCATTCCATCGGTGGATCTGCTGGGTGCGCTCGACAATTGGGTGACGCATGGTGCATCGCCCGAAACCTTGACTGCTACCGATATTGCGGCGGCGACCAACGGTCGCTCGCGTCCGTTGTGCCGTTACCCGCTGTTTCCCCGCTACAGCGGTAAGGGCAATGTGAATCTCGCCAGCAGCTTCGCGTGCGCCGAACCGTGACGGGATCCGGCAAATCTGGCAGATCTGGCGAAAACCACAGCGGGTCCTGAATGCCAGACATGCCGCACCGGCGGACCTTGATCCTGTCTGTCGGCTTTTCGGAATCTCGTGGATATGCTGCACGCTTTCTCACTTTCATTTACATTGCGGGTGCGGTCGCGTATTCGCACTGCCTCCCTCCAATCAAATACCGGTGTCTGCCATCGTCGAATCCATGCAGCCAATCGTTTCGGTCACGAACCTGTCGAAAACCTATGCCACGGGTTTTCATGCACTCAAAAACATCAATCTGGCGATCAACCGCGGGGAAATCTTCGCTTTGCTGGGCCCGAACGGGGCGGGCAAAACCACCCTCATTAGCATCATCTGCGGCATCGTCAAGGCAAGCGTTGGCAACGTAATGGTGGACGGCCGCGACATCGCGGTGGACTATCGTGGCGCGCGTTCGCTGATCGGCCTCGTGCCGCAGGAGCTCACCACCGATTCGTTCGAAACCGTCTGGGCGACTGTTTCGTTCAGCCGCGGGCTGTTCGGCAAGCCGAAAAACCCGGCTTACGTCGAAAAGGTGTTGCGCGATCTGTCGTTGTGGGAAAAGCGCGATAGCAAGATCATTACGCTCTCAGGCGGCATGAAGCGCCGCGTGCTGATTGCGAAGGCGCTCTCGCACGAACCGCGCGTGCTGTTCCTCGACGAACCCACGGCCGGTGTCGACGTCGAGTTGCGTCGCGACATGTGGAAGCTGGTGCGCTCGCTTGCCGCGAGCGGTGTGACGATCATTCTTACCACTCACTATATCGACGAAGCCGAGGAAATGGCCGACCGCATCGGCGTGATCAACGCGGGCGAGATCATGCTGGTGGAAGAGAAGACGGAGTTGATGCGCAAACTCGGCAAGAAGCAGTTGACGCTGCAACTGGAGAGCCCGCTCCCGGAGGTGCCGTCGGCGCTGACCGGGTATGGACTGGATGTCGCCAAGGGCGGTAACGAGCTGATCTATACGTATGAAGGCGAGGGCGGCCGCACCGACATCATCGCGCTGCTCAAAGCGCTCGACGACGCCGGCATTCGCTTCAAGGACCTGCATACGACGCAAAGTTCGCTCGAAGACATCTTCGTCAGTCTGCTCCGAGGTAACCAATGAATATCTACGCAATTCGCGCGATCTATAAGTTCGAGATGGCGCGTACCTGGCGCACGCTGATGCAAAGCATCATCGCCCCGGTGATTTCGACTTCGCTTTATTTCGTCGTATTCGGTGCGGCCATCGGTTCGCGTATCAAGGAAGTGGACGGCATCAGTTACGGCGCGTTCATCGTACCGGGTTTGATCATGCTGTCGCTGCTTTCGCAAAGCATTTCGAATGCATCGTTCGGTATTTACTTTCCGCGCTTTACCGGCACGATCTACGAGTTGTTGTCCGCGCCGGTGTCGTATCTGGAGATCGTGGTGAGCTATGTGGGCGCGGCGGCCACCAAATCGATTCTGCTCGGTTTGATCATTCTGGCGACCGCCGGGCTGTTCGTGCCGCTGCAAGTGCAGCACCCGTTCTGGATGATTCTGTTCCTGGTGCTGACCGCGGTCACATTCAGCCTGCTCGGTTTCATTATCGGCATCTGGGCGGATAGCTTCGAGAAGCTGCAACTCGTGCCGCTTCTGATCATCACGCCGCTCACGTTCCTCGGCGGCAGTTTCTATGCGATAAATATGCTGCCGCCGTTCTGGAAGGTCGTGACGCTGTTTAATCCGATTGTTTATCTGGTCAGCGGATTTCGCTGGAGCTTTTACGGCCTCGCCGATGTGGATGTCGGTGTCAGCCTCGGCATGACCGCCCTGTTTCTGGCGGTGTTTCTCGTGATCGTTGCGTGGATCTTCAAGACCGGGTATCGGCTCAAGAGCTGATGGTTTTGACGTGATCGATCACGAGCAGATCGACGAACGGTTGGCAAGAAGCGTGGCGCTGTGAATGCGACCACGAAGAAAGTGCCAGTCTGACGACGCAAATGCACGTGACATGCGAAACTGACGGGCATCCCCCCTCCGGAGCCGATAGCCACTATGTCCGTCGATTTAAGTCTCATTGAGCGAAGCGCGTGTGAAATCGTCGATCTGTTGCGCAAGGAATCAGTCAGTCCGCATGACCTGCTCGACACCCTCGCCGCGCAGGTGGAGCGCGTCGAACTGCAGGTCAACGCGTTGCCCACACTGTGTTTCGAGCGCGCGCATGCTCGCGCTGATGCTCTGCTGAAGAAGCCGGTAGGCGAGCGTGGTCTGCTGTGCGGACTGCCGGTGCCGATCAAGGATTTGACCGATGTAGCCGGCGTGCGCACCACGCGCGGGTCGCTCGTCTATCGCGATCGCATTCCGGAGACATCCGACGCCGGCGTGACACTGCTCGAAGCGCGCGGTGGCGTGGTCTATGCGAAATCCAACACACCAGAGTTCGGCTCCGGCGGTCATACGTACAACAGCGTGTTCGGCATTACGCGCAATCCGTGGGACCTGTCGCGCTCGGCAGGCGGTTCCTCGGGCGGCGCGGCTGCGGCGTTGGCGTCAGGCACGGCGTGGGTCGCGCAGGGCTCCGATCTGGCGGGTTCGTTGCGCACGCCTTCGGCGTTTTGCGGCGTGGTGGGCATGCGTCCCACGCCGGGGCGCGTCTCGTATGGCCCGGCCGCCAATCCGTACGACACGCTGGGCATTCATGGGCCGATGGCGCGCAACGTAACCGATGCTGCGTTGCTGCTCGACGCGATGTGCGGCGAAGTCGATTGCGCGCCGACGTCGATGAGCGAACCGGCCACTTCATTTCTGGAGCATGCACGCAGGCCGCAGCGTCCGGCGCGTGTCGCATTCAGCGAAGGGCTGGGTATCGCGACAGTCGAGCCGGAGATCCTCGCGATCTGCCGTAAAACGATGAGCCGCCTGGCAACTTCAGGCGTCAGCGTGGATGAAAGCGATCTCGATCTAAGCGCGGCGACCCAGGCGTTCCACACGCTGCGCGGCATCTCGTATGCGGCGAATTATGAAGAGGTGTTGGCTCAGCATCGCGATGTGCTGAACCCGAACGTGATCTGGAACATCGAGTTCGGCCTGCAGGTGGATAACCGCGCAATGCTCGCGGCACACCGTACGCGCGGCCTGTTGTTCCACAAGATGAACGCGCTGTTGCAACGTTATGACGTGCTGATCTGCCCGGCGTCTATCGTGCTGCCGTTCCCGGTGGAAGCGCGCGATATTCGCGACGCAGTCGGACGTCACTTCGATACGTATATCGATTGGCTTGCCATTACCTACGCTTTGACGCTCACCGGTATGCCGGTCATCGCGATTCCGTGCGGGATGAGCGCAAGCGGTCTGCCGGTCGGCATCCAGATCGTCGGTAAGCCGCGCGGCGAAGCGGCGTTGTTGTCCGCCGCGCGCGCGATCGAAGCGCTCATCGGGACGTGGTTTGTCGGTAAGCCGCAGACGGCCTGACTCGCCACGCAACCCGCCCCGCAACCTGCACCGCAACCTGCACCGCAACCCGCACCGCAACCCGTCAGGCAATCCCCTTAGTCCATCCGGACGATGCCCGCACGCGTCGAATCGCCGTCAATGGCGGTATGAACCGAGAGCCGTGCGACATGGCTTTCCGTCCACCGTATCGAGGCGCACAGCCACGCGGCGGCCGTTTTGGATCGCGTACAGGGATGGGGGACGACCGTGATGAGAGCAGGCGTGATGCGGGAGAGCTGCACATGAAATCCAGAGTTCAGCGGGATGGACTGATTGCCGGCGTACTGGTGGCGATCGGCGTGGTCGGTGTATCCGTGCGGCAGCTCTATGCGTGCGCCTGGAGCGACGAGTTTCCCGGCATGGTGTGTACGGCGGGGTCGTCGCTATCGTTGTTTCTGGGCATCACAGGGTTGGCTGCGCTGGCGGGACGAATCTGGGCACGCCGCTCGGGCGCGGACGAACAGTGCTTCACGTTCCTCGGCGCGGTGGGCGGCGCAGCGCTGGTGTTTGCGATGGTGGTGACAGGCTTCTAGTCTTACTGTGTCAATAAAATATTTGCATCAAAGCGATACCTGGTACTATTGAATAATACAGACTTCGGGCGATCGCGATGAGAGAAGATGTCGACGAATTTGACGCGTATCTGAACCATCTGGCGCAGGCGTTAGGG
>NZ_DASRSY010000300.1:0-36246 GCF_035656215.1 Paraburkholderia sp. | reverse complement strand
CCAGCGAGTTGAGTCGCGCGGCGATCACCGCCAGGGTTTGTGCCTCGTCGAGATGCTGGCCCATGCCGCAGCCGTGGTAACGCGTCAGTTGCAATGGCAACGCTTCGACGAGGTCCATTGGCACGTCGACCACGCACGCGTCGCCATAGCCCGTGTTGACGCCGTAGACAGTCGCGCCCGCCGCCAGATGCCGGCGCAGAAAATCCGCGCCGCGCTGGATGCGCGCGCGCCACGCCGGATCGGCGCTCAACGCAACCGGCGCACGATGCTGCGCGATCGCGACGACCTCTTCGATCGTCAGCTTGCGCCCACCGATCGTCACCGCCGCCGCGTTTGCGCGGGTGTTCTCGTTTGCGCTGGCGTTCGGCGCCTCGATCAGATCATGTTCGGCCATGTGTGCCTCGCTTGGGGCTGGCCCAGAAATCGAAGAAGTTGAACCATTGATAGGGTGCCTTGCGGCAATAGTGTTCGAGGCGCGCCGCGTAACGCTGCGCCCACGCCGCAAGATGCTGCGCGCGTTCACGGCGCGGCAACTCGATGCGCTCGGCAAAGGGCTCGAAATACAGACGATACCCGTCGTGCTCTTTCAGGCAGAAGAACAGATAGACCGGGCAGCCCAACGCATGAGCCAGCACGTAAGGGCCTTGTGCGAACGGCGCGGTCGAGCCGAGAAATTGCGCTTCGGTCGTACGGCCCGCTTCGTGTGCCGGCACGCGGTCGCCGACGATCACCAGCAGTTCGCCCGCATCGACGCGCTCCTGCATCATCATCGCGGTCTCGGGTCCGAAGTCGCTGACTTCGAGCAGATGCCGCGCGAACTCGCGATTGGCCGACGCCAGCACGCTATTGAAGCGCCGCGCATGTTCGGTGTAGACCACGGCGGTGACTTTCGCGTAGGCGCCCTGCGCGGCGAGCGCGCGGGTCATTTCCAGATTGCCGAGATGCGCGCCGATCACGAGCGCACCTTTGCCGCTCGCCACCAATGCTTCGAATGCCGAAGGATCTTCGAATTTGACGTCGGCGTTATTGACGCGGCCGGACCATGCCGCGAGCTTGTCGAAGCCCGATTGCGCGAACGCCAGCATGTGCCGATAGGCCGACAGCCAACCCGGACGCGGCGTATCGCCATGCGGTGCGGCTTCACCGAGATGCGTGAAGTAGTTGCTCGACGCCTCGCGCGCGGTGCGTCCCGTCAGCAGAAAATACGCGACGATCGGATGCAGCCAGAGCGCAGTGAAACGGCGGCCGAACAGCTTGCAACTGAGCGCGAGCAACGACATGCCCAGGTGGCTGCCACGTTCGGCGATTCGCCACCAGTCCTGGGGGCTCTGTATGTTTTGTTCCGGCTGCTTGCCCGGTTCGCCTGGATTGGCCGGTTCATCCTGTTCGCCCTGCTTGCCTGGCCGTCTTGCAGCATCCGAGCGGCGCGGCATCACTTTATGCGCGAGCAGCGTCGGCAGACGCCACAGCATGCCGAACACGAGCCGCGTATGGCTGCGACTGATGCGCACGTTGTCCCACAGCACGTCGAAATGCGACACGCCATCCGCAGCATAGATGACGCGCGTCGGAATCGAGCGGAACGCCGCACGCCGCCAATGCAGACGCACGAGAATTTCGATGTCGAAGTCCATGCGCGTCGGCAGTTTCACGCTATCGATCAGCTCGCAGGCCAGCGCGAGCGGATAGAGACGGAAGCCGCACATCGAATCACGAATCGTTAGCGAGAGCGTTTCGATCCATACCCACACATGCGTCAGATAACGGCCATAGAGGCGCGATTTCGGCACGCTCTCGTCGTAGACCGGGCGACCGAGGATTACCGCGGCCGGTTCGGCTTGCGCCGCGTCGATAAAACGCGGCACGTCCGTCGCGTCGTGCTGGCCGTCCGCGTCGATCTGCAATGCATGCGTGTAACCCGCAGCGCGCGCGGCGCGCAGCCCCGCCATCACGGCCGCGCCCTTGCCGCCGTTGACCGGCAAACGCAGCAGCTCGAGCTGAGCCGCGTACTGTTGCGCCAGCGCGGCGAGCACCTGCAGGGTCGCCTCATCGCTGCCGTCGTCGACGACAAAGATCGGCAAGCCGTGCACCGCGAGGTTGGCGACGGTCGCGCCGATCGCGTCCTTGTGGTTGTAAATCGGAATGACGATGCACGGGACGAAGCTCATCATGCAGGCTCCCGATACACGATCACGCCGGATGCGCATTCACGCCCGCTCAGCCGGTACGCGAATTGCACTCGCCCACGCGCGGCGTCGTGTGCGAGCGTGAGATTCAGCACTGCGCCCGGCGACACCGGCGCCATGAATTTGAGCCGGTCGATCGATGCCAGCGCGCGTACGGCCGGCACGTGTTCGGCGGCCAGACACATCGCCCAGTGCAATTGAACGACGCCCGGCAGAATCGGCAGGCCGGGAAAGTGGCCTGCGAAATGGACGAGCGTCGGCGGCACACGTAGTTCGTAGTGCAGCGTGTCGGCGTGGCGCGCTTCGGCGAGCACTTCCACGCCGTCCGCACGCGGCTCGAAAGCCGCCGCCACGGCGGCCACCGGCAGTTTGCCGCGCGCGTCGAACGGCAATGTGAGGCGAAAGCGCCAATGACGCGGCAGCACCACTGCATCGAAATACGTAGCGAGATGTCGGCGCAGGGTTTGCGCGACGCGCACGCGGCCTTCGTCGCGCAATGCCGCGCTACCTGCTTCGGTCAGCGCCACCACGGCGCCGACGCGGTCGCGCGAGGCGCCCTCCAGCGGCACGATCGCCGCTTGCGCGACGTACGGATGCAACGCGAGACGCGCTTCGAGTTCTGGCAACGACACGCGCTTGCCATCCAGCTTGAGCACGCGATCGAGACGGCCTTGCAGGCGGAAGCGGCCATCGGCGTCGAAGGAAATTTTGTCGTCGGTGCGATGCCAGCCGGTGTGGTCGAGATGGGGCGAGCGAACGTTCAGTGCGCCCTCTTCGTCGCGACGTACTTCGATGCCGCCCACCGGTTGCCACGCATCGGTCTGGTCCTGGCGACGCCACGCGATGCCGCCGGTTTCCGTACTGCCGTAGATTTCGAGCGGCGCGGCGCCATAAGCGGCGGCGTATTCCTGCGCGGCTTCCAGGGCGAGCGGGCCGCCTGAAGAAAAGAATGCGCGCGGCGCCGGCGTTAACGCGGCGAAACCCGGCAACGCGGGCCAACGCGACAATTGCGCGGGCGTCGAGACGACCACCGTCGCGCCGCATTGCTCGATTTGCGTTTTCAGATGCAAAGGCTCGATGCTGATCGCGCGGTCGAATGCGCGGCCCGCGGCGAGCGGCCACAACACGCGAAACAGCAGACCGTAGATGTGATGATGCGGCACGCTCGCGAGTATCGTCGCATCTCCGACCAGCGCGCCCCACTGCTTTTCGAGCGTATGCACCTCGGCGTTGAATTGCGCGAGGGTCTTGCGGATCGGCTTGGGGCTGCCGCTGCTGCCTGAGGTGTAGAGCGTCAACGGGGCTTGCGGATCGATCGCGTGTGCAGCGCCTCGCCCGCGTGCGACATCGGCGTCGGCATCTCGCACCATAGGCGGCAGGTCGGCGTCGGTCAGCACGGCGTCGTACGCGTTGGCAAGATCGGCGAGATAGCCCGGTGTCGCATTGGCCGGAATCACCGGCTCCTTGCCGCACGCGAACAACGCAAACAGCGCGCAGACGAAATCGAATGGATCGTCGATACACAATGCGTAGCGTCGCGCGGCTTGCAGTTGCACCAGCGAGACCAGCGTCGAGACACGCGCGCGAAACGCAGCGCGATCGAACACCGTCGCGCCGTCGCGACATACCGGCGCATTCACGACGGAGGCCTCTTGAGCCGACAGCAGATCATGCAACGCGATCATGCCGCCTCCGAACGCGCGGCTCGCGGCAGCACCACCAGGTAACGCCAGATGACCTCGGCCACCAGCAGCACGCCGATCAACCCATAGGCGATCGCGCCGTTATAGAGCGACCAGCTTGCACGACTCCAGTACAGCGCGGTATAAGCGGAGAACGCGCCGTTCAGCGCGAAGAATACGCACCATACCTGGGTCACGCGCCACGTATGGCGTACGGCGCCTGGTGGCAGATTCGGATTGCCTAGTCGTGCGAATTTTTCGATCATCGATGGCCCGCGCACGAGCGTCGCGCCGAACGCGATCAACAGGCCCAGATTGACGAGTGACGGATAGAGGCGCAACAGCAACTCGCTGTTGGTGAACACGATCGCCGCCGAGGCGCAGCTCAGCAAGCCGACCACGGTCCAATCGATCGAGGAGAGCCGGCGTAGCGAAGTCGCGACCGGACCACTGCCGGCCCAGCGTTGCAGCCACAAGATCGCAAACAGCATGCAACCGACGTAGCGCGGCGTATCCCAGCGCCAGGCACACAGAATCAACGCGGGATACGCGAGTTTCAGCAGGACCTGTACCACCGTTTTGGCCCAATGGCGCTCAACGCCGGACGATGCCCCGGCGGGCTGGCTCGCCGCCGCTTGCATTCGCGAGCGCACGGATGGCATCAGCCTTGTGCCGCCAGCAGGGATTCGACCGCACCGATCACATCGCCGACCGTGCGCACCGACTTGAATTCTTCCGGCTTGATGCGGCGGCCGGTCATTTCCTGCAGCTTGATCGCGAGGTCGACGGCGTCGATGCTGTCGAGATCGAGGTCTTCGAAGAGATGCGCGTCGGGCGTCACGCGCTCTGGCTCGATCGCGAAGTTCTCTTTGAAGATGGCGCGAATGCGTTCAAGAATCTCTGCCTCGGACACGATTAATCCCCTTTTTTTATGGTTTCGTTCACAGCATGCGCCGTTTCGCGTTGACTCGCGACCAGTGCGGCCAGCGTGCTGATCGAGCGGAAATGTTCGCGGGTGCGTTCGTCGTTCGCTGCGATGGTCAGTTGGTATTGTTTGCGCAGCACGATGCCGATCTCGAGCGCGTCGATCGAGTCGAGGCCGATGCCGTCGGTATCGAACAACGGTGCGTCGTCGTCGATATCGGCCGGGCTCAGGTCTTCCAGATCGAGGGCTTCGATCAGAAGCTGTTTAATTTCCAGTTTTAAAGAATCCATAATCGAACAAGTGCTGAGTAATGTGTGCTTCGATGGCGCTAGTCACGCTGCGCGCCGCGAGAGACGGTGGAATGGCGTGGTCCGCGAGTTGCTCGACGCCAAGCGGCTCGAGTACGTTCACGCGTATCCGGAAAGCGCGCGCCGGCACGTCGTACCAGCGCATCTGCTTGGTAAACGCCGGCGGATCGCAATCCATCAACACCGGCACGATCGGCGCACCGACCTTCAACGCCATGTGCGCGAAACCGCGTGAAAACGCGTGCAGCCGGTTCGGTGCAGGGCTGCGTGTGCCTTCAGGGAAAATAATCATCGTGTAGCCTGCTGCGAGCTGCCGCGCGCCGGCTTCGACGAGCTCCGAGGGATCGGCATTACTCACGTATTCCGCCGAGCGCACGATTCCCCAGAAACACGGGTTGCCCCAGTGCGCGTTTTTCACCACGCAACAGGCACGCGGCGTGAGCGACAACAGCACCATCACGTCCAGGTACGTCGGGTGATTGGCGACCACGATCGCCGGGCCGCCGGCGCGCAATGCCTGCGCGCCCGACACCTCGAGTTCCATCACGCCGATGCGCCGCAACACTGCGACCAGCGCGCGGAAGAACCAGTGAATCACGGTCGTCACCACGCGCTGACGCGACGCCCGATGTGGCCACAGCCACGCGAACGGGAACACCAGCACCGAAAACAGCACACCGCAGATGCCGAACATCACGAAGGCCATGCCCGTCGCGCAGAACCGCCAGAGGTAATTAAATCGCGCGTTCATGCAACCTCCAATGCCAGGCGGCGCCGGCGCTTTGCCAAACGGCGGGCTGGCCCGTTTCCAGACAGTGCAGCAGCGCCTGGCTCTGGCTCGCGAAGCTTTCCTCCGTGCTTGACTCGCTTTCCTCGCCGGTTTGGCTTGCCCCCAGTTCGGCCTCTGCTGTTTCCGGCTCACCTGCGCCGGACAACGTGCAAACCAACTGCCCCGCGCTCGCTTCGCCGTTCAGCAGGAGCGCGATCGCGCCGCCCTGCACTTCGTCTTCAATCGTGCCAAACGCCGGATCGGCCGGCTCATCAGCATATACCAGCAACACCGGCGAGCCAGGCTGCGTTGCGTATTGCGCGTACGCCTCCAGCAGCGCGTAGCCGAGCGTCTCAGCGCCGGCCGAGATCGCGCTGGCGGCGGAACGGTCGCCGCGCGCGATGCCGAATACGCCGGTCATTGCGTTCAGTACCGACAGGCTGAAAGCGGTCGGCGAGACCGGCTCGCCCGCACTGATCGTGCGCAAGATGTCCGTAGTGCGCCGCAATTCGCCGTGGCGTGAAGCGAACACGACCCGCACCTCGTCTTGCGCCACGCAATCGTGCGCGACCTTCAGGGCGACTCTGGACAAAGTGCTCAGGCGACGCCGCACGATCGGCTCGATGAAGCCGATATCGGGTGCGGCAGTTGCGGCAGCAGGCCAGCTAGACCAGCGAGCGACCGGAATGGTCCAGTGCAGATCGGGCATATCGGTGTTCGCGCGTAGAAGCGAGGATAGGCTGAGAGCGCCTGACGGAATACGTTGCCGTCACAGCATACGCGCCGCGCGGAACGGCAGTCTCCAGCCAAGGGGTCAATCCAATCTTCTTATAGGGTTCAGCGATTTAACGGCACTTGGCCCCGATTATTTAGGCGCCTTTGCCAATTAGTCTGATGGATTGTCTCAGGCTCCCTATGGTCGCCGGAATCATACTGAATATTGTGGATTAAATCAGCCACAAAAGACGTATCCATCTGTATCCGTATCGCTCGTACGACGGCTGACTGGACAACACCGAAAATGCAGGCCCAGCGGCCCTTGCATCGCGCGTGACCAGCCCGCAAAGCCACTTGTGACGAGCTTCGCAGCCCGACTAGGCGTGAATGGCTTCCCCCAATATGCATCCATGCTTTCATTTAACTTTCGAAAGAAGTGTTTCGTTTCGGAACACTTCAATACTCCGGGCGCTATCTGCCGGGTGATTCGCCGTGCGTCGTTCAAATCTCACGCGCAACTTACGGGCACTTACCGCAGCGCGATTTTTGACTGGTAGCGGTGACGCGCGGCCACGCTTGCTATACTCTGTCCCTCATTGGGGAGTAGCCGCCCCGCGGCATGTCCGCACCGCTGTCATACGGGTGCGTCGAACGTGCGGTTCGCGGGGGCGCCTGTCAACAGACTTGGCCTTTACGGCCATGGCAGCCGCAGCCTCTGGCCTGGCGAGACCGATGATCCACACACACACCGCGATAGGGCCCGGCAGTGTCGTGGGTCGTCGCTCGTTCATATCTCGGCCCGGGGAATCAATACACCGTGGATCACGCTTTTCTCATTTCGACCGGAGCGGTCACGCTCGCCGAGATCGGCGACAAGACGCAACTGCTCTCGCTCGTCCTCGCGGCCCGCTATCGCAAACCGATGCCGATCATTCTGGGCGTGCTGACGGCTACGCTCGTCAATCACGCCTGCGCCGGCGCACTCGGCGCGTGGCTCGGCACGCTGCTCACGCCAACCATCATGCGGTGGTCATTGGCCGCGTCGTTCATTGCGATGGGCTTGTGGATTCTCGTGCCGGACAAACTCGACGATGAAGAAGCCAACACCAGCCGCACGCATTTTGGCGTATTCGGCGCTACCGTCGTGACGTTCTTCCTCGCGGAAATGGGCGACAAGACGCAGATTGCGACTGTGGCGCTCGCCGCGCGCTTTCACGATTTCTTCGGCGTGGTGGCCGGTACGACGCTCGGCATGATGATCGCCAACGTGCCCGCGATCCTGCTCGGCGACCGCTTCGCCCACCGGCTTCCGACCAAAACCGTGCACGCCATCGCCGCGGTGATGTTCGTGATTCTGGGGACGATGGCATTGTTCGGCGTCGGAGTTTAAGCAAGGCCACTCACGCAGCGCTCACTCACGCGTTGCACGCGAATAAAAACGGCCCGGCAGGGAAGACCTGCCGGACCGTTTTTTGTTGCGCCGCAGCGCATGCCGTTGAGCGCGCCGCTCGCGCTTACTGCACGGCCTTCGCGCTCGACGCTGCCGTCGGCGCGGGCGCGGCGCCCGTCGTAGCGACTTCGTTCGAAGCGCCACCGTTCTTGTCGACGGGGATCTTCACCGTATGCACCACGCCGTTGCCGAGCGGGAAGTCGGCCAACGCGCTGCGCGCCAGATACGGCATGGCCCTCACCAGCGACGACTCGCCACCCGAGTTGCGCGCCGTCACGTTGTAGACCTCTTTGCCGCTAGCACGCTCGGTGATCCGCACACCGAGCAGGTGCGTGAAAATCGGGTAGCTCTGATTCACGTACGCGGTCGGATACGGACCCCATGGACCCCACGGATCGAACGACCGGCCCCAGTACGGCGCCGGCCAAGGGTTGTAATACACCGGCTGCGCGACCGTCACCATGTCCGAGCGAATCCCGTATGACAGCCCGACCAGATAACGCGCCTGGGACGCGTCGACCTGACGGAACGCGTGCGTGGCAAGTTCGTTGCCGACCAGCCGCTCGTACGTGGTGAGTTCGAGATTGTTCTGCTGATCCGCTGCCCGCGTGAAGGCATAAGTACGGGCGGCGTCATTGCCGCTCCAGTCGGAGAACGCCGTGACCTGAGTGGTCACGTAGGTCGTGCAGCCGGACAGCAGCGCCGTCAGCATGGCCAGCAGCAGCGTGGCGCGGCGGGTCCATCGATCGAATTTCATGGTCTACCTCGTATTACCTGTTATCGCCAGTCCTGACCGGGTTGGGTCGCGCGCATGCTTTGCTGCGCGCGGCGCGCCCGATAATACGCTGACCAGGCGATTCGGTAAAAAATTCGCTCCGCACGATCCGCCGAGCCTTTGTACAATGGCTCGACAAGCCCGGCTCGCGCGCCATAAGCACGCGTGACGGCTCGAGTCCCATCACTACAGAACGCCATGGCCGATACCGCAACGCCCAATGTGATCCGCCGCGCCGATTACGCGCCGCCCGCCTTCCTGATCGACACCGTCGCACTGGAGTTCGATCTGGTCCCCGAACGCACCGTCGTCAGGAACACGATGCGGGTGCGCCGCAACCCGGACGCATCTCGAGCTTCGAATTTCGAACTGATGGGCGAACAACTCGAGTTCGTCAGCGCCATGATCGACGGCGTCCCGTTCGCCCACGCGCATGCGCACGAGCACGGCCTCACGCTCGACAACGTGCCGGATAACTTCGAGCTCACGCTTACCAGTATCTGCAATCCGGTGGAAAACACCACGCTGTCGGGCCTGTATGTGTCGGGCGGCAACTTCTTCACGCAGTGCGAGGCCGAGGGTTTCCGCCGCATTACCTATTTCCTCGACCGCCCTGACGTGATGGCGACCTTCACGGTCACGCTACGCGCCAGCAAGGCCGACTATCCAGTGCTGCTGTCGAACGGCAACCTGCTCGAAGAAGGCGATCTGCCGGACGGCCGCCATTTCGCCCGCTGGGAAGATCCGTTCAGGAAACCGAGCTATCTGTTCGCGCTGGTCGCGGGCAAGCTGGTCGCGCTCGAAGAAAGCGTAAAGAGCGGCTCGGGCAAGGAAAAGCTGCTTCAGGTGTGGGTCGAACCACACGATCTGGACAAGACGCAGCATGCAATGGATTCGCTGAAGCATTCGATCCACTGGGACGAAGAGCGCTTCGGGCTGGAACTGGATCTGGACCGCTTCATGATCGTCGCGGTGAGCGACTTCAACATGGGCGCGATGGAGAACAAGGGGCTCAACATCTTCAACACGAAGTACGTGCTGGCGAACCCCGAAACGGCATCGGACACCGACTTCGCGAACATCGAGGCGGTGGTCGGCCACGAGTACTTCCACAACTGGACCGGCAATCGCGTGACGTGCCGCGACTGGTTCCAGCTGAGCCTGAAAGAAGGTCTGACGGTGTTCCGCGATCAGGAATTCTCGGCCGACATGGCCGGAGGCGGGACTGACGAAGCCGCACGCGCTACCAAACGCATCGAAGACGTGCGCGTGCTGCGCCAGATGCAATTCGCCGAAGACGCGGGTCCGATGGCGCACCCGGTGCGTCCGGAAAGCTACGTCGAGATCAACAACTTCTACACGATGACGGTCTACGAAAAGGGCTCTGAAGTCGTGCGGATGTATCAGACGCTGTTCGGCCGCGACGGCTTCCGCAAGGGCATGGACCTGTACTTCAAGCGTCATGACGGCCAGGCCGTGACTTGCGACGATTTCCGTCATGCGCTCGCTGATGCGAACGGCCGCGATCTCGCACAATTCGAACGCTGGTACAGCCAGGCTGGCACGCCCCGCGTCTCGGTACGCACGAAGTACGACGCCGCGCAGCAACGCTACAGCGTCACGCTCACGCAAGGTTATGGCGAAGGCGCACCCGCCGCGCGCGAAACACAAAAGGGTCCGCTGCTGATTCCGTTCGCGATCGGCCTGATCGGCAAGGACGGCCGCGATCTGCCGCTGCAACTGGAGGGCGAAACCAGAGCGTCGGACTCCACCACGCGCGTGCTGGAATTCACGCAGACCGAACAGACCTTCACGTTCGTCAACGTCGCACAGGAACCGCTGCCCTCGCTGCTGCGCAATTTCTCCGCGCCGGTGATCGTCGAATACGACTACCCGGTCGACCAGCTCGCGTTCCTGCTCGCGCACGACCGCGACCCGTTCAACCGCTGGGAAGCCGGCCAAAGGCTGGCCACGCGCGAACTGCTGACCCTCGCCGGGCGCGCCGCCACGGGCGTGCCGCTGCAGCTCGACGACTCAGTGGTCGCCGCGTTCGCCCGCGTGCTGACTGACGAGACGCTCTCGCCCGCTTTCCGCGAGCTGGCGTTGATGCTGCCGTCGGAAGCGTATCTGGCTGAACAGATGGCCGAATCGAATCCGGCTGCTGTACACGCCGCGCGGCAGTTCGTGCGCAAGCGCCTCGCGAATGCGCTCAGGAAAGACTGGCTCGCGGTGTACGAAAAGCACCGCACGCCAGGTGCCTATGAAGCGACGCCGGAGGCATCCGGTCATCGTGCGTTGAAGAACCTTGCGTTGTCGTATCTCGCAGAACTGGACGATCCGGCTGAAGCCGTGCGCCTCGCGTCCGCGCAATACGACTCAGCCAACAACATGACCGACCGCTCGGCGGCGCTCTCGGCGTTGCTCAATGCGTCCGCCGCGAATGGCGGCAGCGTAGGGGCGCAGCAGGCGCTGGACGACTTCTATCGGCGCTTCGAAAAGGAACCGCTCGTCATCGACAAGTGGTTTGCCTTGCAGGCCACGCAACGCGGCAGCGCACAGCGTCCGGTGATTGAGATCGTGCGCAAGCTGATGGCGCACCCGGCATTCAACCTGAAGAACCCGAACCGCGCGCGCTCGCTGATCTTCAGTTTCTGTGCGGCAAACCCCGCGCAGTTCCACGCAGAAGACGGCTCGGGCTATGCGTTCTGGGCCGACCAGGTGATCGCGCTCGACGCTATCAATCCGCAAGTGGCCGCCCGCCTCGCCCGTTCGCTGGAACTGTGGCGCCGCTTTACGCCGACGCTGCGTGACGGCATGCGCACGGCGTTGGAAAAAGTGGCGTCGCAGGTGAAATCGCGCGACGTGCGCGAGATCGTGGAGAAAGCGTTGGCGTGATGCTCATCTGAAAGCGCTTCCCGCATCGAAAGGCCGGCACGTGTTGCCGGCTTTTTTTCGTCCCGAATTTCGCCATGAATTTTTGCCACGACGCGGCGTCCGGACGTCAACGTTAGCCGTCTGGACGACTGTTCGTATCGGCCCGACAGGGTGAAAGTAAACATACTCATTTAACGGTTTACGTTTAACGCGATGCGTTATATCATCCCATGATCACGACATTCGGCGACAAAGCTACGGCGGCAATCTTTCAGGGCAAGGTCGTGCATTCACTGCCGCTTTACATACAGGCGCTCGCACGCCGCAAGCTGCTAATGATCGACGCCGCCGGATCCATCCGCAACCTGCATGCACCACCTGGCAACCGGCTCGAAGCCTTGCAAGGTCAGCGCAGTGGGCAGTGGAGCATTCGAATCAACGCCCAGTGGCGCATCTGTTTTCATTTTGTCGACGGAGAGGCGCTGAATGTCGAAATTGTCGACTATCACTGATTATTGGGAGACCGATATGGTCATCAAACGCTCCGATCTGGACAGCATCGATTTCTCCGACATCGACACTGGCGAAAGCATCCCGGAGATTCATCCGGGCGAGATTCTGCGTAGCGAGTTCCTCGAGCCGCTCGGCATGTCCGTCAATGCGCTCGCGCTTGCGCTGCGCGTACCGGCGCCGCGCATCAACGACATCGTGCGTGGTAAGCGCGCCATCTCGGCCGACACCGCGCTGCGGCTCGAACGCTACTTTGGCGCGAGCGCGCCATTCTGGCTGAATCTGCAGATCGCCTACGACCTGAGCGTCGCCACCGCGGCAGCCGGCGAACAGATCGAACGCGAGATCGAGCCGATGCCCAAGGCGAACCGGCCGAAAATGCCGAAAGTCTCCGCCGGACACACCCGTGCCGCAGCGCTCGCCGCCCGCCTCGCCGGCAATGTCACGGCCATCAAGGCTCGCCGCAAAGCCTGAATTTCACGAGCCTTTGCAGCGCAAAGCAACACGATCGCGCGCCCTTCTATCTCAAAAGCACGGAACCGACACAGCGAGCGGTTAAAATCGAGACATTCCTCAAGCCCCCGGAGTACAGCAATGGCTTTGCAACGTCGTACCACTCTCACGAAGTACCTGATCGAGCAGCAGCGCGAGACCAATAACCTGCCGGCCGATCTGCGCCTTTTGATCGAAGTTGTCGCGCGCGCGTGCAAGGCGATCAGCTACCACGTCAGCAAGGGCGCGCTGGGCGACGCGCTCGGCACGGCGGGCAGCGAGAATGTCCAGGGCGAAGTGCAGAAGAAGCTCGACATCCTGTCGAACGAAATCCTGCTCGAAGCAAATGAATGGGGTGGCAACCTGGCGGGCATGGCGTCCGAGGAAATGGAACAGTTCTTCCCGATCCCGGCCAATTACCCGAAGGGCGAATACCTGCTGGTGTTCGATCCGCTCGACGGCTCGTCGAACATCGACGTCAATGTGTCGATCGGCACGATCTTCTCGGTGCTGCGCTGCCCGGACGGCCAGCAACCCACCGAACAGTCGTTCCTGCAACCCGGCACGCAGCAGGTCGCGGCAGGTTATGCGGTGTACGGCCCGCAAACCGTGTTGGTGCTGACCACCGGCAACGGCGTGAACTGCTTCACGCTCGACCGCGAATTGGGTTCGTGGGTGCTCACGCAAAGCGATATGCGCATTCCGGTTGAAACGCGTGAATACGCGATCAACGCTTCGAACGAGCGGCACTGGTATCCGCCGGTCGAGAAATACATCGGCGAGTTGAAGGCCGGCAAGGACGGTTCGCGCCAGAGCGACTTCAACATGCGCTGGATCGCATCGATGGTGGCCGACGTGCACCGCATTTTGAACCGCGGCGGCATCTTCATGTATCCGGCCGACAAGCGCACGCCGGACAAGCCGGGCAAGCTTCGCCTGATGTATGAAGCGAACCCGATGGCGTTCATCGTCGAGCAGGCGGGCGGCGCCGCGACCAACGGCGAGAAGCGTATTCTGGACATCCAGCCGAAGAGCCTGCACGAGCGTGTGGCGGTGTTCCTCGGTTCGAAGAACGAAGTCGACCGCGTCACCCGCTACCATCTCGAAACAAAAAAGTAATTCCAAGGGCTTGCCAAGTTCCTAAAAAAGTCCCTATAATCTCGTTTCTCCTGATGCCGGAATAGCTCAGACGGTAGAGCAGCGCATTCGTAATGCGAAGGTCGGGGGTTCGATTCCTCTTTCCGGCACCACAAGATTCAAGCAAAAAGCCCAGTCCTCGGACTGGGCTTTTTGCTTTCTGTTACCTGCTTCTGCTAATCCCCGCGCCTGCTTTCTGAAATCCGAGGAGGCCTAACTTACCCCCGTCTCGGTCAACGCCGACTACCGTTACTTAAACGCCGGCTGCCAGCACCAACCGACCACAGCGGCTCCATCTCAATCGCCAAAATCCAGTCGATCGGATCGCGCGGTCACGCCGAGATTGCGAACAACCGCCGCATCTTCAACGATCACGTTCTCGGCCAGCTTCGTGCCATACGCCAACACCGCTTCCTGTGGTGCTGACGAAAACCACAAGATCCTGCCAGCACACTCGATTCCAACCTGGCGTCCTTTCCAGTAGACAGCGTTTTCCATGGCGAACTCTCAGAAGGGCTAAGACAGCCATCTTCCGCGGCAGACCTGGCGCGTCCGTTATCCACCGCACCGTGCGCCGCAGATAGCTGCTTCAATGATAGGCGGAGGCTCGCGCGTTGACCGGCTTGGCATCAGGTGACGATGTTTTGGCGTGAGGAGATGACCACACGGTTCGTCGACATGGACGCCATCCGCAATCAATCTGCTGTGGCAAGCGGTCCGCCGGCTGAAGTTGCGCGCACCAACGAGAGCCGTGCAACAACTTATCCGAAGCAACGGTTCGCAGCATCAAGCCGAAGCAACGCGCGAGGGTCTACCGGGCTCCGCGCTTCTCCTTAAGAAAATCGATCAGCGCGCGCAACTTGAACGGCATCTGCGCACGGCTCGTCGTGTACAGATAGAAACCCGGAAAGCTCGGGCACCACGCGTCCAGCACACGCACCAACCGGCCGCCTTCGAGTTGTTCGTTCACGTAATCGTCGATCACGTGCAGGAGACCCACGCCCTGCTCCGCCGCCCGCACCATCGTGCGCAGATCGTTGGTGACGAGACTCCCGCGTGTCTCGACTTCGAACACGCGCGACGGTTCGTCTGGCGGCGCGAACTCCCATCGATAGATGCCACCGCTAGTCGAGAAGCGGTAGCGCAGGCAATCGTGAGCAGCAAGATCGGCCGGCGTCGCCGGTGCTGGATAGCGTTCGAAGTATGCCGGCGAGCCGGCTACGACAATGCGAATCTCCCCACCCAGCGGCACCGCGACCATGTCTTGCGCTACCCGTTCGCCGAGCCGGATGCCCGCGTCGAAACCTTCACCGACCACATCGGCGAAACCATCGTCGAGTGTCAGGTCGAGACGGATCTGCGGATAACGGCGCGTGAACTCGGCCAGATGCGGCAGCACCAGCAATTCGCTCGCGACCCTCGGCAAATTGATGCGCAGCGTGCCCGCGGGCTGGTCGCGGGTTTCATCGAGTGCCTCAAAGGCCGCCTCCAGATCACCCAGCGCAGGCAGCACGCGTGAAAGAAACTGCGCGCCAGCTTCCGTCAGGGCGACACGCCGCGTGGTCCGGTTGAACAAGCGCACGTTCAGTTGCGTCTCGAGGGAGCGAATGCTTTGCGAGAGCGCCGATGCCGACACACCGTTTTCAGCGGCCGCGTGTGTGAAGCTGCCGTGGCGCGCCACGCACGCGAACGCCATCAATGCCGGCAACTGGGCTGGGTCCATCGCAACCTCCATTATTAAGTCACACTTCATAATCCTTGCAGACAGACAGCATTTTTCCAAGTAAAAAATCGGCGCACGATAGCTCCATCGCTTCAATTCTTCCCGCCTGACACTCAAGGAGACTGATATGACGATGGACCGCTACAACCTGCTCGGCCGCTCAGGCCTTCGCGTGAGCCCGATCGCACTCGGCACGATGACCTTCGGCACCGAATGGGGCTGGGGCACCGACGAGCAATCGGCGCAACGCCTGTTCGACCTGTACGTGGATACCGGCGGCAACTTCATCGATACCGCTGACCTGTACACCGAAGGCACCAGCGAAAAATGGCTCGGCAAATTCGTTGCAGCACGCGGTCTACGCGACCGGGTCGTGATCGCCACCAAGTACGGCTACAACGCCGAGACCGGCAATCCGAACGCGGGCGGCAACCACCGCAAGAATTTGCTGCGTGCGCTCGACGGCTCGCTCAAACGCCTTGGCACCGACTACATCGACCTGTACTACCTGCACACCTGGGATCGCGTCACGCCGGTGGACGAAGTGATGCGTGCGATGGACGACGCGGTGCGCGCGGGCAAGATCCGCTACGTTGGCCTGTCGGATACACCCGCGTGGTTCGCCGGGCGCGCGCAGACGCTTGCCGACTGGCGCGGCTTCGAACCGGTCGCGGCGATGCAGCTCGAATACTCGATGATCGAGCGCAACGCAGAAAACGAGTTCGCCGATCTCGCCGCCAATCTGGGCATGGGGCTCGTGCCCTGGAGTCCGCTGGGTATGGGGATGCTGTCGGGCAAATACCGTCCTTCGCAAGGCGCAGCGCCGGGTCCGGTTTCCGGCGACGGGCGTCTCGCGAGCATGGCCGGTGCGCCGCCACCGGGATTCGATAAGCTGACCGAGCGCAACTTTCGGATCGTCGCGGAACTGGAGGCCGTTGCGAATCTGGCAGGGCGGCCGATGGCGCAAGTCGCGCTGAACTGGTTGCATCAGAAGCGCGGTGTGTCGAGCATCATTGTCGGCGCAACCCGGCCGGAGCAGTTGCAGGAGTCGCTCGGCTCGCTCGATTTCACGCTCGCGCCGGAGTTGATCGCACGGCTCGACGCCGCCTCGGAACCTGCCCATCCGTTCCCGTACTACATGTTTGCTGACGGTCACCAGGCGCGGATTCACGGACAAGTCGAAGTCGCCGACAAACCCGTGGCCTACTCTGCACCCGTGAGAATTCCGGCGCCGAACGCATAAAAATCGTCCGCTGCGAGCGCCGCGCTTCGTCCAGACCGCGGCGCATTTTTCCTGCGAAAAATATCCAGAAAAGTATTCTCGTTCGTCAACGAAGTGGCGTAATCGTTCGTTTACAAATAATTGGGGGCTGAATGAACGCACTGAACCAGTCGGTAATTAACGAACGTTCGAGCTAACGCAGAGAAAATCGTGCCGATGCCGCAGCGCACAAAAACTCTCTGTGATTAGTTCATATCAATACCAATGAACAGCCGTGCTGTGATGCAACGGAGATAATCCGCTGAGGCATGCGGGGTAAGGCTGGGTAGGGAACGGCGGGGATATAGGACTGTTTTGATGGGCTGCGGCGCATTCAGTTGTGCACAGTCAACCGATAAATTCTATTCAAACATTCTGTTCCCATGTCGGCCTGTACCGTTAAAGCAACAAACAACATGTGAGCCGCATCAGACACTGGTGTAAAACGGGGACCGAGGCAGATAATCGGTTTGTAAAGGAGAGAGATCATGGATGCCAAACCACCGAAGATTCCGACCCCGGATAAAGTTTTTAGTCCGGATCCGGAACCTGCTGGCGTCGAGTTTCTGGGTGCCGAACTGCCTGAGCATGTTCGCGCATTTTTCGACGAACAACGCAAGTCGTGCGACTCGAAGTAATTGTGCAGTGGTGCGATGCAGCATCAGCGTCCGCGCGTCCGGCGCGCGGCGCATGTTCTTACGCGCCCCTACGATTGTCTTTTGCCGATTTCGCGGCGCGGGTTACGCCTGCTTGATCGCTGCGCCTGGCTTATGTAGCCGGCGCATTGATAGCGCGCGTCTTCAAATATGCTCTGGTAGTCTGTTTTCCGATCGGTCAACGCGCGCGCTTGATCCGCGCATCGTCTATTCTTCTGGTTTTTCTTCTGCGGCCGACTGGCCACTCCCGCCTTCCATGAATCGCTCGTATCGCTTTGGAGCGTCGTGCGCGCTCGCGTTGTTCACTGCTCTTGCGCTCGCGCCCGCCCCTGCCGTCGCGGACGGAGACGACACCGCTCTGACCAATCTGATAGCACTGGCTTCACGGCGCCTCGCCCTCGCGGAGCCCGTTGCGCGCTGGAAGTGGGCGAACCACCAGGCGATTACGGATACGCCGCGCGAGAACGCGTTGCTCGCCGATGTCGAAAAGCGCGCCGTCGCCGCGAACGTCGATCCGGCGTTTGCGCACGCCTTCTTCCAGGATCAGATCGACGCCAGCAAGGATGTGCAAAACGCGCTGTTTGCCACTTGGCGCAGCACGCGGCCGCCCGAAGGCCCTGCGCCCGACCTGGCCACCAGCACGAGGCCGCAGCTGGACCGGCTGACGCAGTCGCTTGTGGCAGGACTCGCGCGCGTGCAACCGCTGCGCACGGCGCAGGATTGTCCGGCGCGTGTGGCGCAATCGCTTGCTAACTGGAAATCGCTGACGCGCTACGACTCGACCCGCTCAAGCGCGTTGACACGCGCTCTCGGTCACGTGTGCGAAGCGGGTGGAGTCGGTGCGACGGGTTGATTTGTCTGGACGGTCTGGACGGTCTGTGCGATCGAACCGAACGCCTGGAACCCCATCGGTCTGCCACGCTCAGGGGTAAATTGAACCCGTCCTGAGCAGCCGGCCGCTGGCTGCACAAAACCTGTTAAGCCAGACTCGGTACAGGCGTGCCGCTCGAGACGCTTAATGGCATCACGCGCAAGCCGCGCGCAAGATGGCTCTGCAGAAGACGATATGTCGACAGCTCGAATGGCCCGACCACGCTCGAAGCATACAGCGCCGCTGCCTGCGCGAGCGAAGGCGCGTGCCCGAGATAACGCCACCGGTCGACGACATGAAAAACGCGTGCGTGCGACGCTTCTTCGCGCTCCTCAAATACGATCGGACCGTCGAACGGCCAGGGCGCATCCACGGGATCGTTCTTCGCGACGCGCGGCACCCGGTTATGGCCGGGGCGCAGCGTCGCGATCCACTGCGCCTCCGCGAGCATGGCACCCAACTCGCCGCCGGTCGCGCGCCATTCGACACGCCGCACTTGCTGCGCGAGCCGCATATCCTTCGACGAACGCCGCTCGCCAGTCAAATGGGAACGCAAGCGCTGACGCACACGTACGCTTCGCCCGACATACAGCGGCAGATCGCCTTCTCCATAGAACGCATAGACGCCACATCCGGCCGGCGCTGTATCGAGCAGATCTTCGGTGATGTCGCCGGCAAGCCGGTAGCGCCGAGTGGTGCGCTCAATCTGCGCCCGCAAAACGTCCAGCGGCACGAGACCGCCATGCAGCCGTTGCCAGAACTGCCAGATCAGATCAGCGTCGGCGAGTGCGCGGTGACGATCGGACGGGACAAGACCATGACGTTCGACTAACGCGTCGAGTCCATGGCGCTTTTCCGAAGGAAACAACGCACGCGACAGGCGCACGGTGCACAGCACGTCCGGATCGAACGCAAGCCCGGCCCGGCGAAACTCCCCGCGCAGAAAACCGCGATCGAAACTGGCGTTGTGCGCCACGAACAGTTTGCCGTTCAGACGCTCGAACAATGCCGGCGCGATAGCATCGAACGTCGGTGCGCCCCGCACCATCGCGTTCGTGATGCCGGTGAGCTGCTGAATGAAGGAAGGAATCGATTGCTGAGGGTCGACCAGGCTGCTCCAACGTGACACGCCGGTCGGTCCTATTTCAACTACACCGACTTCTGTGATGCGATGCTCACTGGTCGAGCCGCCGGTGGTTTCAAGGTCGACGAAGACGATCGGCACATCTAGGGCCGGTTCCGGCAGAAACTGTTCAGACATGGAAAGGGATACTTTGGACGCGTGGCTTTGCGGCAAGTATGCACTAGTTAGCCGCCGCGCACCCAGCCAGCATTGCTTTGCGCTTGTCGCCAGGCGGCGCAAAGACTGTATTCCTGCTCGAGTCACGAACCGCTCATAAAAACGTGAATTATTATATTTTTACGACGCCGATTTAAAATTCCAACTGCGCCGTTTTGCCTTCCGCCCTCTCTCCGAATTAATCCGAACCAGGTAGTTAATAACGTCAGACACAGCGTTAATAACAAATGGCAATAAAAAAGCCTTCGCATCTGACAAAGGCTTGGTGACGATCAGATTGCCCAGCGACACACGCGAAGCAGCGCCGTGCGACTTACAACGGCTGAATGTTCGCCGCCTGCTTGCCCTTCGGGCCGGCCTTGACCTCAAAGGAGACGCGCTGGCTTTCCTTCAGCGACTTGAACCCTTCGGTGCGGATCTCCGAAAAGTGCGCGAACAGGTCTTCGCCACCCGAATCGGATGTAATGAAGCCAAAGCCCTTAGCATCGTTGAACCATTTGACGATACCAGTTTCCATATTCCAGTTTCCTCGATGATTTATCAAAATCGGGCATTGCCCTCATGCGGCATTTCAAGGCCGTTGCATCTGCGATCGGGGATTTCTGAAATGCCCTGCGCATCAGATCCTGCGTTTGAAATTCAGCATTGCCGTTATACGGGGAACGAAGAATCGACGTCAAGCGAATTTTTCATATTCACTTAGTATGCAGCGCGATAAGTCGATGCCCGGTGAATCGAAACCATGACGGCCATATTCAGCGAAAACCGAATAATCTTTCACGTCAAAATTACTCATTAAAACGCGAGACCGACTGATATCGGGAAAAATTTCAGCATCTTGCCAAAATATGTAACAAGAGATGTTTTTAGTAAGTGTTTGTCCGACTTGTTGCGCCGCATCCATCGCAGCATCATGGAAATCAGTAGCGAGAAGTAATATGCATCAGGAGATACGGGGACCACTGGCAAAATTTGCTCTCGTCGCCCATGGACGCGCGCCGCTACGTGATGGAAGACTGGAGCGTCTCGATAGCGACCGATTGGAGCGAAGTGGACAGCGTTGCGCCGGCGCACTAACTGACGTACGCGAATCCGCAATCGTCAGGCAAAAAAAAGCGCGACTGGAAAGTCGCGCCGACAAAGGTTTGGAGATCTTTTTCGTCAACGAAAAAGTCTGCTTCGGAAAGCAGAGATTTCAGTATAACTGCTGAGACGATATCGATTATTCGCACAATCAACAATCATCTATTTCCATTACAACAACAATCTTTTTTTACGATTTATCGCGTTGTTTTTTTGCCTCGATTGCTGTAGCAAATGAGCAACGCGATTCGATTGACTGGCCGCTCCCCTCCCCCGCAATAACGCCGCAAGCCTTTATCAGCAAGGCTTAAGCGGCATTCGCTTATCGTTTCACATTCTGTAATACTTTATTGCGAAATTCGGAACATCCGCTTTGCGAGCGTCTCTCTACACTCTGCGTAATCGGAAGCCGGCGTGCTTGGAGTACAGCGCGCTTCTCATGCGGATTTCGCCTCTCGCAGCGCCCGCGTGAAGGTCTCCTTAAGCCTGGGTTCAATGCCCACTCTCGCTCTCGGAGTTACAAGATGAAAAAGACTCTCATGGTCGCGGCCCTCACGGGCGTTTTTGCAACGGCAGCACATGCCCAGAGCAGCGTCACGCTGTATGGCTTGATCGACGCCGGCATCACCTATACGAATAACCAGCACGGCCACAGCAACTGGCAAGAAACGAGCGGTTCGGTGAACGGCAGCCGTTGGGGCTTGCGTGGCTCTGAGGACCTCGGTGGCGGCCTGAAGGCTATCTTTACGTTGGAAAACGGCTTTGGTATCAATGACGGCACGCTGAAGCAAGGTGGCCGTGAATTCGGCCGTCAAGCGTTTGTCGGTCTGACGAGCGACCAGTTCGGCGCCGTGACCCTCGGCCGTCAATACGACAGCGTCGTCGACTACGTGGGTCCGCTGGCACTCACCGGCACGCAATACGGCGGCACGCAGTTCGCACACCCGTTCGATAACGACAATCTGAACAACTCGTTCCGCGTCAACAACTCGGTCAAGTATCAGAGCGTGAACTACGGTGGCTTCAAGTTCGGCGGCATGTACGGCTTCTCGAACCAGGCTGACGGCTTCGCCAACAACCGTGCGTACAGCGCGGGCGCGTCGTACAACTGGGGCGGCCTGAACCTCGGCGCCGGCTACCTGCAACTGAACAGCAACGGCGCAACGGGCGCGGCTGCGGCGTTCAATTCGGGCGGTGCAGTGTCGAGCGACAACACGTTCTTTGCTGCTCGTCAGCAAACGTGGGGCGCAGGTGCTAACTATGCGTTCGGCCCGGCTACCGTCGGCCTCGTGTACACGCAAACAAATCTGTCGGGTCTGGCTGGCATCGGCGCGGGCGCCTCGGGTCAAACCGGCGGTATCGCATTCGGCGGCGGCAGCGCTCACTTCCAGAACATCGAAGCAAACGCTCGCTACGCTCTGACGCCGGCAGTGAGCATCGCCGGTTCGTACACGTACACCCGCGCAAGCCTGGCTGGTACGCGTCCGCACTGGAACCAGTTCAACTTGCAAACGGCGTATGCGCTCTCCAAGCGTACGGATGTGTACCTGCAAGGCGAATACCAGCAAGTCAACGAAAACGCCATCGTCGATGCCGACATCAACGGTCTGGGCGCTTCGAACAACAACAAGCAAATCGCTGTGACTGCAGGTCTGCGTCACCGCTTCTAAAGCAGTTGGCAATACCTGCAGTATCGAAGGCGCCGTTCGCGGCGCCTTTTTTATGCCGCACCGAAAACACGCTTTGCAAGGGAGAACGAGATGGACCGATTGTCAGACGCCGAATGGGAGCGAATCGGACATTTGTTTTCGAACACAGGCGTCAAAAAGCCCACTGGCCGCCCGGCCGCCGACTCAGGTGCCGTAGTAGATGCAATCCTGTGGATCGAACGTACCGGTGCACGCTGGATGTACCTGCCCGCAAACTTTCCGCCGCAACAGACCGGCTACGCCAGATATCTGCAATGGAAGCGCAACGGCACGCTGGATCAGGTTCACGCGCCTGCTGGCCGACGCCACCAGGCGCGGCTGTTTCGATCCAGGCGCTGGCGATTGTGTCGCAACAATCTGAACGGGCGCCCTCGCCCGCCTCATCCGACATACCAATGTATTGGTCTAGCCACCGGTATCAGGCAGCGGATACTTGACGTCCAGTATATCGATCGACTGCGGGCCGGCCGGTGTGTACAAAGTTACCGTATCGCCGATTTTCGCTTTGAGCAGCGCCCGCGCGATTGGCGAGATCCAGCTCACGTGGCCGACATCCAGATCGACCTCATCGACACCGACAATCGTCAAGATATGCACCTCGCCGTCTTCCGTTGCGTATTCGACGGCCGCGCCGAAGAAAACCTGATCGACGTTTTCCTGTTTGCTGCTGTCGACCACTTCGGCGATGTCGAGGCGTTTGGTCAGAAAGCGGATCCGCCGGTCGATTTCTCGCAGACGGCGTTTGCCATAGATGTAATCGCCGTTTTCCGAGCGGTCGCCGTTCGAGGCCGCCCACGACACCAGTCTGACGACCTCCGGCCGCTCGACATCGATCAGATGCAGCAGTTCATCGCGCATACGCCGGTAGCCGGCGGGCGTGATGTAGTTTTTCGCACCCGGGGGGATTTCGGGCTGGGCGACGTCGAGATCGTCGTCATTCTCTTCACTCGACTCTTTGACAAAGGCCTTGTTCATGATGGTCCAGTAACTGCAGCAAGCGACTGCTTATCAAGGGTACACGATCAGGGCAATGAGACAAATCGCAGTTACACGCTTCCCTTTTTTGAAACCTTTGCTATAATCTCGTTTCTGCGTGCGGCTGTAGCTCAGTTGGATAGAGTACTTGGCTACGAACCAAGGGGTCGTGGGTTCGAATCCTGCCAGCCGCACCACTTATTCAAGTGGCCTCCCTCCGGGGAGGCCTTATGTTTTACCCCGCTTTCATTGAATTTAGCGTCACAAGTTTAGCGTGCGGCTGTAGCTCAGTTGGATAGAGTACTTGGCTACGAACCAAGGGGTCGTGGGTTCGAATCCTGCCAGCCGCACCATCTATAAAGGGCCTTCCGATCGGAAGGCCCTTTGTTTTTGTGTCGCCGTTTTGCTTCTGCGCGCCTGTCTCTCCAAGACAAGCCCTCAGCCCGGCGGACGTCAACACACCTATCGCGGCGCCGACTGAATATCACCAATTTGCCCGTCGGGACTCGGCACATCCTCGAACGAACCTTCCACCGAATCTTCGCCGATCGGCCCCACACGCTCGCCAGTCACAGCCTGCGCCTCACGCAACACATCGACCACGCTATCGCCGAAGCGACTTTCGACGAACGCCCGCAGCAGTGCGATCCGCAACGAGTCCCCTCGCCCTTCCACGGTTCGGTGGCCGCCTTCGAATTCCGCGATGCAATGTGCCGCACCACGATCGGTCCGCTCACGCACCTCCAGCCGTTCCGCGCGCTCCAGCACCGCGGCGGCCGCCTCCCATGACGTGGACGGCGTAAAACGGCCATCCCACGGGCGGCCACGGTCGCTGCCGCGGATTGAGACGGTTTCGCCGCTGTCGGTAAAGTGGATTTCGCGCACGAAGTCGTGCAGGCTGCGGGCCACCCAATAGTCGAGCGCCACGCCGGTGAGATCAGCTACGTTCATAAGCGTTCTCCCTGAAGTTCAGGTGAGACTCGCTGGCGGTGGGTGCGTTCAGATTCCAACGAGAGCCACTTGAAGGCCGCCCAAGGCGGCCCAGACGTACGCGTCGAGCAGACTTCAAGCCAGCCGTCAGATCAATAGTCCGCCCGCTCGCGGTCGATCCGCATCCCGCCGTCGTGACGGTGATGCCCTTCCTCGCTCGGCCGCTCGCGCGCAATACGCATGACGTCCGGATTCGTACGCACGCGGCGCATGACGTTGGCGAGATGGACACGATCGCTCACCTGGATCACGAAACGCAGCACCGTGGATTCCTGCGAGAGGTCTTCGTCCATTGCAATGTGCACGATGTTCGCATCCGCCGACGTGATGTCGGCAGCCACGCGGGCGAATACACCTTTGGTGTTCTTGACCAGCACCTTGACCGCGACGTCGAACAGACGTCCCGGCTGCGGCGCCCACGCCACGTCGATCCAGCGGCCCGGATCGCGCCGGTGGATACGCTGTGCGACGCGGCAATCCGTGGTGTGGATTGCCATACCAAGGCCAATGCCGATGTAGCCCATGATGTCGTCGCCTGGGATCGGACGGCAGCAGGCGGACAACTGCACCGACATCCCTTCAGTGCCGGTGATGACGACCGGCGGCGCATGCGACGTTGTGCCGTCACGCGAGCCGTCGTCGTCAGCGTCGCGCCCGCTCATCAACACTTCGATACGCTTGGCCATGACCGCGGCGACGCGCCGGCCCAGACCGATATCCGCGAAGATTTCCTGACGGTTCTTGTTGCCCGTCCACTGCACGAGCTTTTCCCACGCTTCCGGCGTCACGTCCGACAGCGCCAGCCCGTAGCCCTTCAGCGCCTGGTCGACAAGGCGCTCGCCGAGCTGAACAGACTCGTTCAGCCGCATCGTCTTCAGATAATGGCGGATTGCCGAACGCGCCTTGCCGGTGCGCACGAAACCCAGCCAGGCCGGATTCGGCTTTGAATACGGCGCCGTGATCACTTCAACGATATCGCCACTCTTCAGCTCGGTGCGCAGCGGCAGCAGTTCGTTGTTGATCTTCACCGCGACACACTGGTTGCCCAGGTCGCTGTGGATCGAATAGGCGAAGTCGAGTGCAGTGGCGCCGCGCGGCAACGCCATGATCTTCGACTTCGGCGTAAACACGTAGACCGCATCCGGGAACAGATCGATCTTGACGTGTTCCAGGAATTCGCTCGAATCGCCCGCTTCGCTCTGAATGTCGAGCAGCGACTTCAGCCACTGATGCGCGCGCTTCTGCACGTCGTTCAGATCCGCGCCGCCGTTCTTGTACAGCCAGTGCGCGGCCACGCCCGCTTCAGCGATCTCGTGCATCTTGCGCGTGCGCACCTGGAACTCGATCGGCGCGCCGAACGGGCCGACCAGCGTGGTATGCAGCGACTGATAGCCGTTGACCTTCGGGATCGCGATGTAATCCTTGAACTTGCCCGGCACCGGCTTGTAGAGCGCGTGCAGCGCGCCGATGCAGGTGTAGCACTCCAGCGCGCTCTCGACCACCACGCGGAACCCGTACACATCCAGCACCTGCGAGAACGACAACTGCTTGTCGCGCATCTTCTTGTAGATACTGAAGATGGTTTTCTCGCGGCCGGTGACTTCGGCGTCGAGCTTCGCGTCGACAATCGCGCGCTGCACCGACTCCAGAATTTTGCCGACCACTTCACGCCGGTTGCCGCGCGCGGCCTTGACGGCTTTTTCGAGCGTGGCGTAGCGATGCGGGTTGAAGTTCGCGAAGCTCAGGTCCTGCAGTTCGCGATAGGTATTGTTCAGGCCAAGCCGGTGCGCGATCGGTGCGTAGATGTCCAGCGTTTCGCGCGCCACGCGGCGGCGCTTTTCATGCGGCACCGCACCCAGCGTGCGCATATTGTGCAGCCGGTCGGCGAGCTTCACCAGAATCACACGGACGTCGCGCGCCATGGCGAGCAGCATTTTGCGGAAGTTTTCCGCTTGCGCCTCTTCGCGATTGCGAAACTCCATCTTGTCCAGCTTCGACAACCCGTCGACCAGTTCCGCGACTTTCGCACCGAATCGCTCGGCGAGTTCGGCCTTGGTCACGCCCTGGTCTTCCATCACGTCATGCAGCAGCGCTGCCATCATCGCCTGGGCGTCGAGATTCCAGCCGGCGCAGATTTCCGCGACGGCGACAGGATGCGTGATGTAGGGCTCGCCGCTCTGGCGATACTGGCCGAGGTGGGCTTCGTCGCTGAAATGGAATGCCGCCTTGATGTCCTTGATCTCTTCCGGCTGCAAATAGCCGGACAGAACGGACGTCAGCTTGGCGATCGAAACGACGTCATGCCGGCGCGGTTGCTCCGGCGTGACGGTCGGCCCGAACAGATGGCGAAACGACTGTTCGAGGACCGCGTCGATGTACTTCCGTGCAGACGAGGGCGAGTCGGTGTCGTGTTCCACTTCCGTGGCGGTGGGCGGGGTTGCACTCAATTTCGCCTCCGTAGCGGTTAGGGTTGGACACCGGTCTGCACGTTGATGCAATTACATGTAGCAAATACGTGTGGCAAATGCGGCCAATCGAAAACAGAGTGCGCCTTAAACAGGCACCTTCTTCAGCATTTCGACGCCAACCATGCCAGCTGCGATTTCACGCAACGCGACGACTGTGGGCTTGTCGCGGCTTTCGATCTTCGGCGTGTGGCCTTGCGCGAGCTGACGCGCGCGATAGGTTGCGGCAAGCGCGAGTTCGAAACGGTTCGGGATCTGTTTGAGACAGTCTTCGACTGTAATGCGGGCCATGTTGGATTCCTTCTCAGTATGTTGCTTATTCTACCTTATGTGCTCGGCACACCGCCGCGCTCACGCGTGTGGCAGGTGAATGCCGAGCTGCACGAAAAGCTGCGTGTGGCGCGCGTATTGCGAGGCGAAGCGCGAACGCGTCGCCGCCACGAGGCACCGCAGTTCACCCAGCGCGCGCTCGAAGTTGTCGTTGATCACGACATACTCCGCTTCGGCCGCGTGCGCCATCTCGCTGCCGGCTGCCAGCAGACGGCGTGTAATCACGTTCGATTCGTCCTGGCCGCGCTTTTTCAAACGCTCTTCGAGCGCATCCAGGGACGGCGGCAAGATAAAGATTTCGACAGCGTTGTGAAACTGCTTCTTCACCTGTTGCGCGCCTTGCCAGTCGATTTCGAGCAGCACGTCATGCCCGCTTTTCATCTGCTCCTCGATCCACACGCGCGAAGTCGAGTAGTAGTTGCCGTGCACTTCCGCGCTTTCCAGAAACTCGCCAGCCGCATGACGCGTCAGGAAATCGTCGACAGTCGTGAAGTGATAGTGCTCGCCGTCCTGTTCCTTCGGACGCGGCGGGCGCGTCGTGTACGAAATCGACAGACGGATCGCGTCGTCGCTGGCGAGCAGCGCGTTCACGAGCGTCGACTTGCCCGCGCCCGAAGGCGCGACCACCATGAACAGGTTGCCGGGATAAGCACCGGCGTAGGGGTTGCGCGGTGCGCTGGATTCGCGTGTGTGGTCGGTCATGTTCTTGAGGCTCCTGCCTTACTCCAGATTCTGTACTTGCTCGCGCATCTGTTCGATGAGCAGCTTCAGGGTCATCGACGAATCGGCCAGCTCCTTCGCGGCCGCCTTCGAGCCGAGCGTGTTCGCTTCGCGATTCAATTCCTGCATCATGAAGTCGAGCCGCTTGCCGACCTTGCCGCCCTTCTCGATCACATGACGCGTTTCGTTCAGGTGAGCCGTGAGGCGCGACAGTTCTTCGGCGATATCGATGCGGATGCCGTACATCGTCACTTCCTGGCGAATCCGTTCATTGATTTCTTCGCGCGAGACGATCGTCGCTGCCGTATCCGGCGCGGCGATACCGAGCGCTTCCTGCAAACGTTCGACGATCTTCTGCTGATGCCTGGCGATCAGTTCCGGCACGAGCGGCGTGATCTTCGTGACGATCGCTTCCATCTCGGTGACGTTGGCGAGCAGCATCGTCGCCAGTTGCGCGCCTTCGCGGCCACGCACGTCGATCAGATCGACAATCGCCTGCTTGCCGCACGCGAGCACCGCGTCGCGCAGCACTTCCGGCGCCACGCCGGATTCGGCCAGCACGCCCGGCCAACGCAGAATTTCGCCGGTACGCAGGCGCCCTGCTTCTGGGAACGTCGAGAGTACCGTGCGTTCGAGCAGGGCCAGTTGCGCGAGCGCATCGCGATTGACCGAACCCGCGTTAGCCGACTGCTCACTGCGTTGCAGATTGATACGGATGTCGACCTTGCCGCGCGACAGCTTGTTCATCAGCATTTCGCGCAGCGTCGGCTCGCAAACGCGCACGTCTTCCGGCATCCGAAAATTCAGATCGAGAAAGCGCGAATTCACCGTGCGCAGTTCGACCGATACGCTTACGCCACCTGTGCCCGAGGCCGCGACGAGTTCGCGCGTGGCGCTCGCATAGCCAGTCATGCTGTAGATCATCGTATTTCTCGCGATTGTGGCCATGCGTTTGACGATGGCCAGAGAGTCGAATCGCCCGGCGTGTACGAGACGCGGGGCGGGGAATCCGCATTATCCCATTTTTACCGACGAGACCGCTTTGCACGACGGCTGTCGCCCGCGAAGTGCCATCCTGCGCAGAGCCCCGGCACATGCGGGCAGCCATCCGACGGACAGGCGGCCCCGCGCCCGGCGCGATCGGCGGTAAAATTGCGCTTTCCCTCCTGCTTTTCTTCCAGACCGATCCCAACATGACCAACAACACCCAACGCCCCAGCGGCCGCCAGGCCAATCAGCTGCGCGACGTGCGCATCACGCGCCACTACACGAAGCACGCGGAGGGCTCGGTGCTGGTCGAATTCGGCGACACCAAGGTCATCTGCACGGCGAGCATCGCCGAGAGCGTGCCGTCGTTCCTGCGCGACCGCGGCCAGGGCTGGCTCACCGCCGAATACGGCATGCTGCCGCGCGCCACGCATACCCGCAGCGACCGCGAAGCCGCGCGCGGCAAGCAAACCGGCCGCACTCAGGAAATCCAGCGCCTGATCGGTCGCGCATTGCGCTCGGTGTTCGATCTCGAGAAGCTCGGCGCGCGCACGCTGCATATCGATTGCGACGTGATCCAGGCCGACGGCGGTACGCGTACGGCCAGCATTACCGGCGCGTTCGTGGCCGCCCATGACGCGGTAGCCAAACTGCTGGCTACCGGCCGCATCGAAAGCTCGCCGATCAGCGATTACGTCGCCGCGATTTCAGTCGGCGTGTACGACGGTCTTCCGGTGCTGGATCTCGACTACGACGAAGACTCGCAATGCGACACCGACATGAATGTGGTGATGACGGGCGCGGGCGGCTTCGTCGAAATTCAGGGCACGGCCGAAGGCGTGCCTTTCTCGCGCGATGAAATGAATTCGCTGCTGGATCTGGCGAGCGACGGCATCAACACGCTGATCGCGAAGCAGAAAGAAGCGTTGGAGCAAAAGAGTGAGTGAGGTTCACCTGGGCAACGGCGCTGCGGCGTCCGGTTCGCCGCTGAAGAAAGTCGTGCTGGCGTCGAACAACGCGGGCAAGCTGCGCGAGTTCGCGGCACTGCTCGGCGCGGCCGGCATCGACCTGATTCCGCAGGGCGAGCTCAACGTGCCGGAGGCGGAAGAGCCGTATCCAACTTTCGTCGAAAACGCGCTGGCCAAGGCACGTCACGCGGCGAAGCTCACCGGCCTGCCCGCGCTCGCCGACGATTCCGGCCTGTGCGTGCGCGCGCTGCGCGGCGCGCCCGGCGTTTATTCGGCGCGCTACGCGCAACGCGCAGGGGGTGAAAAGAGCGATGCGGCAAACAACGCGCAGCTCGTTTCAGCCTTGCAGGGTGAAATCGATCGTCGTGCGTATTACTACTGCGTGCTGGCGCTCGTGCGTCATGCGGACGATCCCGAACCGCTGATCGCCGAAGGCCGCTGGCACGGCGAAATGCTGGATGCACCACGCGGCGAACATGGCTTCGGCTATGACCCGTACTTCTTCCTGCCGTCGCTGAATGCGAGCGCTGCGGAACTCGAACCGGCGGTGAAGAACGCCAGCAGCCATCGCGCGATTGCATTGCGCCAACTGCTCGCGCGTTTGACGGAGGAAGCGTGATTCCGATCAAACCCGCGCCGGCCGATATCGGCAACGGCGTTATCAAGGCATTCACGTCGCCAGGCAGCATTCGCCTGGCGTCGTTGCCGCCGTTGGCGTTGTATGTGCACTTTCCGTGGTGCGTGCGCAAGTGCCCGTACTGCGACTTCAACTCGCATGAATGGAAAGGCGACACGTTCCCGGAAACCGAATATCTCGACGCGCTGCGCGCCGACCTCGAATTGGCGCTGCCGCTCGTGTGGGGCCGCCAGGTCCATACGGTGTTCATCGGCGGCGGCACACCCAGTTTGCTGTCGGCGGCGGGGCTCGACCGGATGCTGTCCGACGTGCGCGCGTTGCTGCCGCTCGATGCCGACGCGGAAATCACGCTCGAAGCGAACCCGGGCACCTTCGAAGCCGACAAGTTCGCACAGTTTCGCGCGAGCGGCGTGAATCGCCTGTCGGTGGGCATCCAGAGTTTCAATGAAGCGCATCTGAAAGCGCTCGGCCGGATTCACGACTCGGCGCAAGCACGCCACGCGGTCGAAGTGGCCGCGACCACCTTCGACAATTTCAACCTCGATCTGATGTTCGCACTGCCGCAACAGACGCTCGCGGAATGTCAGGCTGACGTGGAGACGGCGTTGTCGTTCGCGCCGCCACATTTGTCGCTGTACCACCTCACGCTCGAACCGAACACGCTGTTTGCGAAATTCCCGCCTGCACTCCCCGACGACGATGCTTCCGCCGACATGCAGGACTGGATTCATGAACGCACGACGGCCGCCGGTTATGAACGCTACGAGGTGTCCGCGTATGCGCAGCCGCATCGGCAAAGCAAGCACAATCTGAACTACTGGCGCTTCGGCGACTATCTCGGCATCGGCGCGGGCGCGCATACCAAGCTGTCGTTTCCGAACCGCGTGCTGCGTCAGGTGCGCTACAAGCATCCGACCACATTCATCGAGCGGGCATTGGCCGGCACGGCAGTGCAGGAAGAGAATGAGGTCGGGCCGCGCGATCTGCCATTCGAGTTCATGCTGAACGCGCTGCGACTGGTGGAAGGGTTTCCGGTACATCGCTTCATCGAGCGCACGGGGATGTCGATGACCTCGATCGAACCGGCTTTGCAGGAGGCAGAACGCCGCAAGCTGATTACGCGCGACCACGAAAAAATCGCGCCGACGCCGCTCGGTCAGGCCTTCCTGAACGATCTGCAGGCGCTGTTTCTGAAAGATCCGCAGTGATTGCAGACCCGCTGAGCGCCGCAACGAGGATTTTTCAGGTTACAATTTAGGGCTTGGAGGTGTGGCCGAGCGGTTTAAGGCACCGGTCTTGAAAACCGGCGAAGGAGTGATCCTTCCGTGAGTTCGAATCTCACCGCCTCCGCCAGACAATGAATGAATACGGGCCTTTTCGGCCCGTTTTTCATTTCTACCCGTCAAAGAACCGCCAATCGGCGAATGCGCAACGCGTCGAACGGGTAAGCAACTGTAAATAAAGCCCGATTAAACCGGGGCTTCGTAATTTGCTGTCACAAGGCGGCCCGAACGAATGCAGCGCCAGGCTCCTCCAACTCACAACGAGGGAGGAACCATGGTCAAGTTTCTGATTGCGATAGGTTTCGGATTGGGTCTTTCCGGATGTATCGTCGCGCCGCCCTATGGCTACGCACCGGCATACGGATATGCCCCCGGCTACTACGCCCCGAGCGTCAGCGTGGGTGTTGGCGTCGGCGGTTATTACGGCGGCCGCGGGAGGTGGTAATTTCTGTCCAGGCCAGTACCCAGGCTAGTATCCGGCCGGTATCCGTTAACCTGTCAATCCCCTGACGCGGCCCGCGTTAAGGGGAACCCCTCCCTCAACATCCCGCTCCTCCGGCCGATATCAAGACTATCTGTGCTGTCAGCACACGCCAGGGAGTCGCTCATGAAAGTCCGCACTTTAGCCGTTGCACTGATTTGGGTTGCCGCAAGCACGAGCGCGTTGTCCGCGTTTGCAGGCACGTCAACGGCGCTGTCCGACGATGACAACGCGACAATGTTCGGCTCAGCCCGGTTGTCCAGTCTGCAGGACGTCGGCGGCAACGCAAAAGCTGGCGCCTCCGCGGCTATCGTTGGAGCGAATGTGCTGAGGAGCGCAAGCGGCAACATCGGCGTGAACCTCTCAGCCGGTGCGCTGAATGCGCAGGCCAACCAGATCGCCCTCGTCACCACATCGCAAGCCGCGATCGTCTCGCAACAAAATCTGCATACCGTCGCGCAATTGACGGGCGGCGCCACCGCAAAACTCGGTGCCGGCTCACTGGCGGGAGTGAGCGGCAACGTCGGCGTGAATATCGCGTCCGGCGTGGGCAATGCCCAGTTCAACGGGCTCGTGGTTCACTGAGCCGGCGACCCCTCGACACCGCAGCCACGACTTAAATCAGCGCGGTCGCCTCGACCTCGACCTTCAACCCGTAATGCAGATGTGGAACCGGCACGACGGCCCGCGCCGGCCGCGCTTCGCCTGCCCAACGCGCGTATATCTGATTGAAGCTCGCCCAGTGTTCGACATCGGCGATATAGACGCGCACCTGCACCAGTTGCGCAATGCTGCTGCCGGCGCCTTCGAGCGCAGCCTGCACGTTGGCCAGCACCTGTTCCGCCTGAACCTCGAACGAGGCTTCAGCGAGCTTCTCGCCCTGCGCGTTGATCGGTAACTGTCCCGAGATGAAAACAAAACCATTCGCAATCGCGACATGACTGTAGTGGCCGCCTGGCTTTGCCAACGCAGCGGGATTGTCCAGATGCGGCAGATGCGGATCGTGCTGGCTAACAGCCATGAGTGAAACTCCAAAAGGGGATGGCGCCTTCTCGGCAGGTAATGACGCACATGGCGTCATACGCGTGAGACGCGTCACACGCTAAGCACGTCCAGCTTCTCGCGCGCATCGGCGCAACGGCGATTCAGGTCTCGATGCATCAACTGACTGTCGAGCAGCGCCGATACATCAGACAAACCGTAATCAAAGCGCAAGACGTATTCGATGTCTGTGTAATCGTGATAGGCGCCGCTGTCTGCCAGCTTCTGCGCTTCGGCGAAAGCTGCATGTTGCCGCTCGCCGTTCATCAAATCTCTGATCGCCATGATTGCCGCTCCGAGGAACAGTGGCTCCATCATAGCAATGCAAATTGAAACGCACGGTCGCGTGCACGCAACACCTGGTGTTTTCCGTAGTCGCGTGAGTTGTGGTTAGCGCGAAGCGTACAAGCAGGCGTGCCGGAGGTTTCACGCCAAACGGCCGTGCCGTATGCACCATTCAGCGGCAAATACCCGCCTCACGCATTCTCAAGCGGCAGTGGTGGGCACTTTCATGCCGTGCCATTTGACGACCAGAATCCGGCCGACGTAGCACAGCATGCCCGCGACACCCACGACGACGCCCATGCCCTTGGGCGAGCCATCCTGCCCGAGCCCAACCGCGATACTCGACAGCGCGCCGAGCGCAAGCTGCACAGCGCCGAACACGGCGGCCGCGGCGCCGGCATTCACCGGATAGCGATGCATCAGATCAGTCGTGCAGTTAGCGGACAACAACCCCACCACGCCGACCACGAAGAACAATCCGAAGACGATCGACCACAACCCGCCCCACCCCGTCAGCGAAACGAGACAGACGAACAAGGACGCGATGCAACTCACAGTTGCGGCAAACGAAATAAGCGGCAGCGAACCAAGCCGTCCGACCAGCCGCGTATTCATGAAGTTACCGAACATGATGCCGACGATATTCAGCGCAAACAGAAAGCCGTAATGCTGTGCCGATACATGAAAATATTCGATGTACACAAAAGGCGTCGCGGTGATGTACGCGAACATCGAGGCGAACGCCATGCCGCCGCACAGCATGTGCCCCCACGCGACCGGATCGCGCAGCAACTTGCCGTAGGCACCAAACGATTTCAGCAACGCCGAGTGCGCACGCTTTTCGCGCGGCCACGTTTCGGGCACCTTGAGGAACGCGGTCACCGCGCACACCGTGCCGAATAGCGTCAGCACGATAAAGACGACGCGCCAGCCGCCAAGCAGCAGCAACTGCCCGCCGATCAGCGGTGCGAGCAACGGCCCGATCGACGTGACGATGGCGAGCATCGACAGCACGCGCGCGGCATCGGTCGGCCCGTGCGCGTCGCGGGCAATCGCACGCGCCAGTACCGAGGCCGCGCCCGCGCCGAGCGCCTGCACGAAGCGGAACGTCACCAGCGATCCGATCGAAAACGACAGCGCACAGGCCACGCTCGCCAGCGCATACATGATGATGCCACCGAGCAACACAGGCCGGCGGCCATAGGTATCCGACAGCGGACCATAGAGCAGCATGCCGATCGAAAAGCCGAACATGAAGCTGGTGAGCGTGGTTTGCGCAGCGCCCGTGCTGATGGCGAATGCCTGCGCAATCGTCGGCAGGCTTGGCAGATACATATCGATGGAAATCGGCCCGCATGCGGCAAGCGCACCGAGCAACAGAATCAGCCGGCCATCGGGCCGGCTTCTGGTGACGTGAGACATGGGAATCCAGATGAAGCGCCGCGCCGTCATCGGCAGCGAAACGCGGTGAAACCGGGAAAACAGCAACGTGACGGCCCCAATTGTACGCGACGGTTAAACCATCCACCGCGCCCGGGCACGGCTTGGCGAGCCTCCCATGCGCCGCGACAAGCGCGCCGGCGATCGGTTAAGCTGCCGCGAGAACGCTACCTGGCGTCACACGAACCAGTTCACTGCACCCGTTCACACTGCCCAGTCCCAACCCTGACATGACTGCCTTCCTGTTGATCTGGAGCCCCAAGAAATGGCCGTGGCCAGAATTGCCCGACGTGGCGAAACGGGTCGCCGCAGGCATTGCGGTGGCTGACGTGTGGGGCTGCGGATTTGCCCGCAGCATCCTGCCCGGCGATCGCGTGTTTCTGCACCGTGTAGCACAGGAACCGAAGGGCATTTTTGGCTCCGGCTACGTGACGCGCGCAAGGAAGCTGAGAGCGAGACGCGCGCAAGGAAGCTGAGAGCGGCCTGCGCCCGGCAGGTACATGCACAAGACCTGTTCACGCTGACTCCGGTACAATTTCTGTACTCATCCCAGCGCCGCGCCAGCCGCCTCCAGGCTACCCGCGCCGCTGCGCAACCCAAATTCCAGCCATCACCATGTCTAAAAACCAGACCCTCTTCGAGCGCGCGCAGCGCACCATCCCCGGCGGCGTGAACTCGCCGGTCCGCGCATTCCGTTCGGTAGGCGGCACGCCACGCTTCATCGAGCGCGCGCAAGGCCCCTACTTCTGGGACGCGGACGGCCAACGCTATACCGACTACATCGGCTCGTGGGGTCCGATGATCCTCGGCCACGACCACCCGGAAGTGCTGGAAGCGGTCCAGCGGGTGCTGGCCAACGGCTTCTCGTTCGGCGCGCCGACCGAAGCGGAGGTGGAAATCGCCGAAGAAATCTGCAAACTGGTGCCGTCGATCGAACAGGTCCGCATGGTATCGAGCGGCACCGAAGCGACCATGAGCGCGCTGCGTCTCGCGCGCGGCTTCACGAACCGCAGCCGCATCGTCAAGTTCGAAGGCTGCTATCACGGCCACGCGGACAGCCTGCTGGTCAAAGCCGGCTCGGGCCTGCTCACGTTCGGCAATCCGACTTCCGCGGGCGTGCCGGCCGATATCGCCAAACACACCACGGTGCTCGAGTACAACAACGTCGCGGAACTCGAAGAAGCGTTCAAGGCGTTCGGCAACGAGATCGCCTCAG
>NZ_DASRSY010000299.1:0-20107 GCF_035656215.1 Paraburkholderia sp. | reverse complement strand
TCATCCTGCCGACTTCGACCGCCTGCTCGCGGATATCGAAGCCGAAGCGGATTTGCAGCGTCGCTCGCTGACCGAGTTGCGCATGGTGCTGGACCCCGGGCTGTTGAAGGCAAAGCTGGCGTTGATCGGAGGGGAGCAGAGTGAAACGCGACAGTCACCCTAGACCGTTGTCGGAGGCGCTGGAGGACCACAGCGTCGAAGGCATCGCGATTCTGACCGCGGAACCGGTGCGGCTCGCTCGCGCGCTGATCTGGGCGATGGTCGCGCTGGTGGTGGCCGGCTTGCTGTGGTCGTTCGTGGGTCGCGCGGATGTGATCGTCAGCGCGCAAGGCACGCTCTCGCCGGAATCCGAGGTGCGCCGCATCTATGCGCCGATTGACGGCGAACTCGCCGACCTGTACATCGCCGAGGGGCAACCGGTATCGAAGGGCGACGTGCTGGCGCGGCTGAATGCGCGCGGCGCGATCGAGGCAGCGAGCAACGCACTGCAGGCGCAGCTCAAACTCGAAGATGCCGAACGCGACTGGAAGCAGTTCCCCGAGAAGAAAGCGCTGATGGAGCGCAAGGCGGCTGCGCTGAAGGCGCAGATGGAAGTGGAATCCCATCAACATGAGAATCGCGTCTCCGAAGGCACGACCAAGCTCGCCGAGGGCCAGAAGGCCGAGCTCGATGAAGCGCGTAGCGTGCTCGACAACGCACGTCGCACGCGTGAGGCGGCGCGCCAGGAACTGGACCGCTACTCGCGGCTTTTTGCACAACCGGGTGGCGGCGGTATCGCCGAGTTGCAGGTGGAGCAGAAACGCACCGCTGCGATGGAAGCGGATAACGCCTACCGTGTCGCGCAATCGAAACTCGCAGAACTGGATTTTCGCCTGAGCCACGAATACGCGAAAGCTAACGCGCAACTTGAAACCAGCGGGCAGCAGACCACCGACCTGCAACTCCAGTACGACTCGGCGGTCCGCGACATCACCGACGCGGAAGACAAGCTGCGTCTGCAACTGCAGACCGCACGCCTCGTGGCCGAAGCCGCCGCGCGGATCCGCTTCGAGAACATCGACAAAGACAATTTCCTGCTGATCCTTGCACCGGTCTCCGGCGTCATCACCGACGTGACCTCCACGCAGCGGGGCGACAAGATCCAGGCGAACGCGCCGCTCGGCGGCATCGCGCCGAAAGATGCGAAGCCGGTGCTGAAGATCGAAATCGCCGAACACGATCGTGCTTTTCTGCACGAGGGCCAAACGGTGAAGCTGAAATTCAACGCGTTCCCGTATCAGCGCTATGGGCTGATCAGCGGCACGCTCGCCTATATTTCGCCGGCCACCAAGCCGTCCTTGCTGGACAAGCAACCGGTGTACGAAGGCCGCGTCACGCTCGACAAGAACTACTACCAGATCGCCGACACCCGCTATCCGCTGCGCTACGGCATGACGGCGAGCGCGGAGATTGTGGTGCGCGAGCGGCGCCTGATCGATCTGGGTCTCGATCCGTTCAGGCAGGTGGCGGGGTGAGCGCGCCGATTACACGTCAATCAAAGGAGCGGATGACATGACCGCGATAGTGCGAATCGATGACGAAGTCGTGGACGTTTCCGAGTTCATTCGTCTTCTGAAATTGACCGGCCAGTTCGAGAGTCTGATCGAGCAGATTGTGCGCGACAAGCTCACGGTGCATGCGGCAAAGAAACAAGGCATTACCGTTACTGCCGACGAAATCCAGCAGCGCGCCGATCAGTTCCGTCGTGTGCGCGGCTTGCATCGCGCAACGGATATGAATCAGTACCTCGACGCGCTCGCCGTGAGTCTCGACGAGTTCGAGGCGTTCATTACGGACGGGCTGTATCAGGAGAAGATGCTCGACGTAGTCGGCAACGAGGCGGCGATCCGGGATTACTTCGCGCTGAATTCGCCGAAGTTCGACGCGATCGAGGTGAGCCATATCGTGCTCGACAGCGAGGGCAAGGCGAAGGAAATGATCTCGTACCTGCACGACGATCCCGACAGTTTCGCTGACATGGCGCGCGAGCATTCGATTGCGGACTCGCGCGAAGCCGGCGGCGTGATCGGCAAGGTATTGCGCGGATCGTTGAAGCCGGACATCGAAGCGAAGATTTTCAACGCGGCGGTGGGCGACCTGCTCGGGCCGTTTCCATCGGCGGATCGTTCGTGCTTCGAGATTTTCGCCGTGACGGCGAAATATCCGGCGACGCTCGATGCGGATGTGGCCGCTGAAGTGCGGCGTCTGCTGCGTGAGAGCTGGCTGATTGCGCGTTCGCAGGAACACGTGATCGAAGCGCGCTAGCCGCATATTTCGCGTCACACCGCATCGCGCCGCAACGAAAAACATAGACGCGCAAAGCAAAGTCGAACCGAGGTCCGCAAGCATATGGACGCACCCCAGACCGCGCCCTCCACAGCCGAATTTCTCACCTCTGTGGAAATCCTCTCGCCGTTTTCGCGCGACGAGATCGAGCGTCTTGCCGAATATGCACAGGCACGCTTTTATTCGTTCGGGGAAACCGTGTGCTCGACGGGTGAAACGGCTGACGGTCTTTACGTGGTTCGCTCGGGTTCGGTACGTATCTTCACCGAGGAGCACGGCAAGGAAACCAGTATGGGCGTGCGCAAAACCGGCGAGATTTTCGCCGACATTGCGATGTTGCGCGCGTATGTGCATGAGGCGTCGGTGCGGGCCTCAGCGAAAACGGAGTTGCTGTTCATTCCTCGCGGCGCGATCGAACCGGTGATCGCGGGCAATCAGGCCGCGTTGGCGTTTATTGCCAGCTACGTGGCGATCAGTTCGGCTGGCGGTTTCGTCGCACAGTTGTTCGATCTGCGCGGCAAACTCAACAAGGCAGAGCTCGAAGAATATGTGCGCAGCGTCGGCGTGAAACGGGTGGCTGCCGGCAAAGAAATTCTCAAGCAGGATGGGCGCGACGATCGGCGGCTCTATGTGGTGCGGCAAGGTGGCGTGCGCATTGTCCGTCATGAGGAAGGTCACGACTACACGCTTGCGACGCTGGGTGAAGGCGAAATCTTCGGCGAGAAAGCGTGTTTGATGCGGCAGGAGCAGATGGCGTCGGTGGTGGCAACGACCGATACGCGGCTGCTGGTGATCCCCGAGCGAACCGTCCACTTCATTCTGGAGCGCAATCCGAAGCTGCGCGAAGTTCTGGATGAGCGGATTCGCTACGGCGACCGCGAGTTGCAACGGCAAAAGCGCCTCGAACAGCGGCGAAAATTGCCATTGATGCTTGATTTGCAGACCAAACCCGAGTTCGGCGAGAAGGTCATCAAGCGCTTTGCGCTGGTCGAGCAGGCTGAAGAAATGGATTGTGGCGCCGCGTGTCTCGCCATGGTATGCCGGCACTACAGCATCCCAATGACGCTCGGCAAGCTGCGTGAACTCGCCAACGTCACAACGCAAGGCGCCACACTCGACAGTCTCGCGCGCGCGGGCGAATCGCTCGGTTTCACTGCACGCGGCGTGCAATGCACATTCGATTCATTGCGCGGCTTCGATCTGCCCTTCATTGTGCATTGGGAGGGTTACCACTACGTCGTGGTGTACGGGCTTTCGAAGGAATACGTGTGGGTCGCCGATCCGGCACTCGGTTTCAGAAAAATGACGGTCGAGGATTTCGAGCGCGGCTGGAGCGGCACCTGTCTGTTATTCACAGGTGGACCGAATCTCTTGCAGATGTCGGCCGCACGTTCGCCGTGGATACGCTTTGTTGGCTACCTCAGACCGTACAAGAAGATTCTCGGGCACCTGTTTCTTGCCACCTTCGTGATTCAGGTGCTCGGCGTGATTCCGCCGCTGATCATCCAGAACATTCTCGACGGCGTGATCGTGCATCAGAACGTCAGCCTGCTGCATCTGCTGATCGGCGGATTGATCATCGCCAACGTGTTTTCGCAATTGATGTCATCGATTCGCGCGTATCTCGCGAATTTCATGGTGCGCAATATGGACTTCGCGATGATGTCGCAGTTCTTCAAGCACACCATGTCATTGCCGTTTTCGTTTTTTGCCAAACGGAAAACCGGCGATATCTTCGCGCGCTTCCAGGAGAACCAGACGATCCGCGCCTTCCTCACCGAATCCACGGTGACCACCGCGCTCAATCTGCTGATGGTGTTCATCTACTTCACGATCATGTTCGTCTACAACGTGAAGATGACGCTGGTACTGATCGCGTTCGTGATACCGATCATGGCGCTGACCGCGCTGGCCACGCCGAAGATCAAGAACTATGCGCGCGAGGTGTTCACGGCGTCGACCGAATCGAAGTCATTTTTGATGGAAGCGCTCGCGGGTGTCGAGACCATCAAGGGCATGGGCATCGAGCGGCCGGTACGGTTGCGCTGGGAGAAGAAGTACGCGAAGGCGCTTGAAGTGCAATACCGGGCGCATGCCTTCAGCATTCTCGTTGGGCTTGGCAGCCAGTTGCTCAACGCGGCGACGACGATCGCCATCCTCTGGGTCGGCGCGAATCTGGTGCTGGCGCGTGAAATGACCATCGGTCAACTGATCGCGTTCAATGCGTTCATGGGCAGCGTGCTGGGTCCGCTGATGGGCCTGGTCGGCTTATGGAGCATGTTGAACGACGCAGGCGTGGCGATGGAGCGCCTCGGCGACGTGCTCGATATCGAGCCGGAACAGAAACCGCAGGATTTGCCTTCGCGCGTGATGCTGCCTGAACTGCAGGGCGAAATCAGCCTCAACGGGGTCTATTTCCGCTACGGCGAGAACGATTCGGCGTATGTACTGGAAAATATCAGCTTCGAGATCAAGCCCGGCGAACTGGTGGCAATTGTAGGCCGCAGCGGTTCGGGCAAGACGACACTCGCCAAGATGCTGGTCGGCTTCTACGCACCGACCGAAGGCAAGATGACGATCGACGGCTACGACCTTGGCGTGGTCGATAAAGCCTACTATCGCGCGCAGATTGGCTACGTCATGCAGAGCAATCTGCTGTTTTCCGGCACGATTGCCGAGAACATTGCAAGCGGCGACGACGCGCCCGAACGGCGCCGTATCGAAGAAGTCGCGAAAATGGCCGACGCGCACGCGTTCATCAGCAAGATGCCGCTCGGCTACGAGCAGATTGTCGGCGAACGCGGCATTGGTTTGTCCGGCGGCCAGATCCAGCGGTTGTGTATCGCGCGGGCGCTGTATCACGATCCACGTCTGCTGGTATTCGACGAAGCGACCTCGGCGCTGGACTCGCAATCAGAAAGCAATATCCTTGGCAATATGCATGACATTCTGAAGGGCCGAACGGCGGTGATCATTGCGCATCGGCTTAGCACCATCATGCGTGCGGACAAGATTCTGGTGTTGTATGAAGGGGCGATTGTCGAACAGGGCCGTCACGATGAACTGATCCAGCGCGGCGGCATGTACTACCAGTTGGTCCAGAAACAGTTGAGTGCGTGATGAAGATACTCGACCAGGTAGAAGAGCCCAGCCCGGCGGTTTCGTACGCGGGCCTGATCGAGCGGATCGAAATCCTGCGTTCGACGCTGCGCTGGTCGTCCCGGCTCGAGCGCACCGACATCGACAAGCTGCTCCGGCAGGCCACCTCGCTACGCGACGAGGTCATGCAACTCTCACACAGGGAGCGGTTTGTGCAGGCCGCAACCGCCGCTGAGCCTGCTGCATCTGCCGATCAATCGCGCGGCGCGCGTAGAAAGGCATTGATCGAGCGCAGTTTCATTTTCGAAGGGACATTTGGCGACAATCCGCGTTTGCTCGAATCGCTCGAAATCGCCGAGAAAGCGGCGCCGACCGATTTGCCGGTATTGATCGACGGCGAAAGTGGCACCGGCAAGGAGCTGATGGCGAAGGTGATTCACGCGAATGGCTCGCGCTCGGACAAGCCGTTTATCTCCGTGAATTGCGGCGCGATTCCGGAGAATCTGCTGGAGTCGGAATTGTTTGGTCATCGCAAGGGCGCGTTCACGGGGGCCTCGAATGACCGCAAGGGAAAATTCGAAAGTGCGCATACTGGCACGATCTTTCTCGACGAAATCGGCGAGTTGCCGCTGGCCGGTCAGGTGAAGTTGTTGCGCGTGCTGGAAGCGCACGAGATTCAGCGTGTGGGCTCCGATGAGACAATTGCCGTCGATACGCGCATCGTCGCGGCAACCAATCGCAACCTGCGGAGACTCAGCGAAGAGGGCAAGTTCCGCGAGGATCTGTTCTACCGTCTCAGCGTGATCCACGTCACGTTGCCGCCACTGCGCGAGAGACGCGATGAGATACCGCTGCTGATCGCGTGGTTCGGCGACGAGGCCGCGGGCACGCTAAAACGCAGGCCGGTTAGATTGACGCCGCGTTTGCGCGACTTTCTGCTGAACTATGCGTATCCGGGCAATATCCGCGAACTGCGCAACGTGATGTATCGCGTGTCGTGTCTGGCTGGAGATATGGCGGATATCGATCATCTGCCGGTGGATATGCGGCCGGCCGCGCCTGGCTCAACCGCGGCTTTGTCCAATGCGGCCGCTGCGACGGGGCAGGAGCCAATCAGCGTCGCGAATCTGATGTCGCTGAGCGACGCGAAGCGCGCCGCGAGCGACGACGCGGAAAAAGCTTTCCTGGAGCGCGGCCTTCGCGAAGTAAGCGGCACCGTCGCGGAACTGGCCCGGCGTATCGATATGAACCGCTCGCATCTGCAGATGCTTCTGAAGAAGCATGGCCTGCATTCGAAGGATTTTCGCAATCGCAATGCGCCGCCGACGGGCAAGAACGGCGCTGACGAGCATGATGAAGAAGACAGCGATAGTTGATGCTGTGTGCTTGAGGTGCTTGAGGTGCCGTAAAGTGCGCGAAGGTGCCTATAGCGTGATCAAGGCAACACGTTCAAGGCGCCGGATTCAGCAGGGTTTTATCGGACGCATACGGATCTTCAGCTTGCACCACAACCGCGGTGACATTGTCACGTCCGCCACGTGCAATGGCCAGCTCAACCAGTTCATCGGACGCACGCTCACACGCCACCGTGGTCAGCACCGCCAGTATTTCCGCATCGCTCACCTCGTTGCTCAGACCGTCGCTGCATAGCAGGAAGACGTCGCCATCCGCGACTTCGATTGCATCGTCATCGAGTTCGAGCACATCCGTTGCGCCGACGGCGCGCGTGATCATGTGCTGCGCCGGGTGATGCCGCGCTTCTTCGTCGGTAATCATGCCGAGCGACTTGAGTTCTTGCACCTGACTATGGTCGCGCGTGAGTTGCTGCAATTGCCCTTCGCGATACAGATAGAGCCGACTGTCGCCGGCCCATAAATAGCCGCAGAACCGGTCGCACGCGAGCAGCACGATGACGGTGCTGCCGATCCGTTGCACCTGGCGGCGCGCGGCTTCGTCTCGCAGTTGGCGGTTGGCCTTTTGCAACCGTGCCCGCGCGTCGGCAATGCAGGTTTTCATGGCGAGCGGCGGTGCGAGCCGGCTCAGCGTATCGATCACCAGGCGGCTCGCCAGATCGCCGACCGCGTGCCCGCCCATGCCATCGGCGACGGCCCAGCGTCCGGGTTCGGGCTGGTCGAGGCAGGCATCTTCGTTGATTTCACGGACGCGTCCGACGTCGGAACGCGCGGACGACGTCCATCGAAATGGGCTCGGACAGGTCACAAGGGCTACACCGTATCGTTTCTGCTGCGTGCGTCGGGCGAGACGTTGATGTTCGAGTTCGCGCCGGTGTTGCGTACATCCACCGACTGGAACGTGTTGATCATCTGGTTAGCATAGAAGTTGTTCGAGATGTCGTACAGGTTCACGACCGGACCGATGCTCGGCGTTTCCCGCACATAGGGCTGAATCCAGCCGTACACCCACGGCGCACCGCCGCCGCCACGGATCGCCGCCATCGCTTTACGGTCGAGCGCGAGGTTCAGCGAGAGGTCGTTCACTGTAATGGAAGCCATGTCGTTCTCGGGTTGGCCGCGTGCGTCGGGCGCGCGGTTGAAAAGGAATTGAACGTGATGCTGCAAGTGCTATGCCAATTTGCGGCTCTATCGCGCGCTTTCTCGTAACCCGTTGATAGCGCGGCGATTCCGCGTGCTTGCGTGTGCGGTGTTTGTTCATGTGGAGGTGCAAGGGTCGGGATGCAGCCAACATCCGGACGTGCGCACCGGTGTAAGGCCCAACACATTGGGCAGACGCCAGGACCCTGAGTAACACTCTCGCTGCGGTTCAGCCGGCGCCCCAAATGATCGACGTTTGCCAACAGATTGCCTTGAATTCTGTCGGCTCACGACGGACACATGCCGCGCTCAAAACACGTAGAAATTCCTGTCAGCCCTTTAAATAAAGGCTTTTTCGCACATGGCCCGGATGATGCAAAAGATCTCGCAACAGTGTTGGATATCGAAGCGAGGCGAGCCATGAACATGAATCATCTTCCGACGAGCAGCGAAGGCCGCGACGCATGCCGCAATGAAGCGTCGACCATCGACCTGCCGATCGGCGCGCATCTCGTCACGCAACGGTGCGGCTACGAACATCACGGCATTTACGTCGGTAATGGCCGCGTCGTCCATTACGCAGGCTTCGCGAGCTCGGCGCATCGCGGCCCGGTTGAAGAGGTGGAATTAAACCGCTTCGCCGCCGGTCATCCATTGACGATCCGCCCGACGCCGAGCGCCCGTTACATCGGCGATGAAGCCGTGCGCCGTGCGCGCTCCCGCCTCGGCGAAAACCGCTACCGCCTGCTGACGAACAATTGCGAGCACTTTTGCGCGTGGTGCCTGCTTGGCGAAAGCCGCAGCGAACAGGTGCATTGCTGCTTAAGGCATCCCCGCGCCGGTATGCGCGCGCTGGTGTGTCTGGTGAAGGCGTTTGTCGAAAGTGGCGCGAAGGATGGTCAGGTTGCCGCCCAGCTCGCGTGAGCGAGCGGGAACGAGTTCAGGGATTCAAGGATTCAAGGAGCGCATCATGGTTGCCGCAGAAAAGACCTTACACTGGGCCGTCGATAAATGGCTCGCGCCGACACCGTCCATGCCCGCGCGTGTCGTGCGGTTTTGCCACAGTGCGTCGCAGCATCGGCGCTACGTCTGCGTGGAAGCACTGCGGCCGGGCGGTTTGCTGTCGATCTTCTTCTTCCGTCACGACGACGGCTCGTGGAACGTGTTCCCGCCGCAAGCCGAGCGGCCCGCCATGAACGGCCACCTCCGCGTGACTGCTTGCTAGCTTTGCGCGCTTTGCATGTGCAAGGCCGCCTCCTTGACGATCCACTGACTGAACAGCAGCATCGCCGGCGTCATCGGTTTACCCTTCAACCACGTCAGCCAGTAGCTGCCCGCATGCACTTCCACTTCGAACGGGCGCACCAGCCGGCCCGTGGCGATCTCGTGATCGAACATCAGCGCAGGCGCCAGCGCGATACCCGCGCCCTGCATGGCCGCTTCCACCATGAGCCGCGACGAATCGAACACCGGTCCGCGAATCGGCCGTGGCGGGATGCCGGCGGCCGCGAACCATGTCATCCAATCGTCGACGCGATAGGAACGCAGCAACGTTTCGTTGGCGAGATCCGTAGGTTCGGACAGACGCCTCGCGATCTCCGGCGCGCACAGAATCGCCAGCGGCGCGTCGAGCAGCCGGGTGGCGAGCGAGCCAGGCCAGGTGCCGTCGCCGAAACGAATCGCGAAGTCGAGGCCTTCCGTGGCGAGATCGACCAGATTGTTGTTCGTCAGCAGCCGCAACTCGACAAACGGATGCGCGTCGCGAAACGACTTGAGTCGCGGCATCAACCAGCCCACCGCAAAGGTGCCCACCACGCCGATCGTCAACACCTCGTGAAAATGGCCGCCGTCGAACTGCTTGAGCACGGCCTCGATACGATCGAACGCATCGGTGAGAACCGGACGGAGCGCCAGGCCTTCGTCCGTCATGGCCAGGCCGCGGGGCAGACGTTTGAAAAGCGCGGTACCCAGCCGCTCCTCCAGCGCTCTGACCTGCTGGCTCACGGCCGCCTGGGTGACATTCAATTCGAGCGCGGCGCGCGTGAAGCTCAGATGCCGCGCGGACGACTCGAAGGCACGCAGCGCATTCAGCGGGAGATACGGTCTCATGGCAAAGGCATAAGATTTTCTGGGGGATCGGCTAACTTATCATCGTTTGCTCCGCGGGTGCAGGAAAACCGATAGCTGCAGCTTCACATAAGGAGTGGCGATGATCACAAGACGGCAGTTCGCGGGTGGGATGCTGGGTATTTCGATAGCTGGGATTGCGGCTGGGAGTGGAGGCGCTTTCGGGAAAGGCAGCGCAGTGCCGCGAGTTCTCCATCCCGGCACGTCCGGCAACTACTGTGGTTCGCGCACGTCGAGCCGCTCCACCTGCTGGGTGTGTTTCGCGACGTCGCCTTCATCGAGTCTCAGCGGCTTGTGGCTAAAGCCCGTGTATAGCGCGAGCTGATCGCTGTAGTGCGGCGAACGGCTGCCATCCGGTGCGACGAAGCCACTTTGACCGGGCGCGACTACATCCCATGCCTGCGCGTTGCCCATCGCAGCGGCGCTGCCGAACACAATCAGATCGTTCTCCGTGCCGCGATTCTGGTACTCCGGGACATGGATCGCTTCGGACGCATCTGCCTGCGGTACACCGAAAAAATTGTTTGCGCGGAATGTGAGCGTCACCGCCGGCGGCTGCCACTGCTCGATGTTGTCGCCGTAGCGCTGGGAGAGCGACTTCCATGCATCGTCGAGCGCGGCGCGGATCACGTCGTCGGGCGACGTGCCGCCGAACAGATCGACGCGCTGCGGCACCCCCGCACGCGGGCCGAGCAGCGCCTCATACAGGATCTTGCTGCCCGTGCTGAGGTTCAGCGAGCCGGTCGGGCCGTCCTGCGTCGTCTCGTAGCCGCTTGCCGTATACCACTTGTCGAACGGTGCGGGTACAGCCTTGGCGACGGTCGCCGCGAGCATCGACGTCAGCCACGCATTCATGATGGCTGAACCAGGTTGAGCGTATTTTCCCGTGTCGCGTGGATCATCGTTGACACCGTTCCAGTGCGCCAGCGTGTCCGCGAGACGGCGGCGCGGGTCTTCGGCCGGAAGCGCCGCCGTCGCCCGTTCGATGAACGGCAGGAAGTGATGCACGTTCAGGTCGGCGCGGCTGGTGTCCTTCAGGATTTGCCAGACGTCGTCGCTATTGAGCGTCGGGTGCGCGTCAATGCGCCGGTCGATTTCGTCGACGCGATCCGCTGCGCCCCACAGGAATGCAAACAGATCGGAGGCCGGGTAACCCTTTTCCGGTGAGTTATTCCAGTTCGCGATATAGCCCGAACGCGGGTTATAAACCTTGGGGTTGGTCGAGAACGGCAACAGTCCGCGCCAGTCCCATTCGCCGGTACCGGGCACTGGCAGGCGTGGATCGTGTCCCTCCCGACGCTGCGGATAGGTACCGGTATGCACGTATCCAATGTTGCCGTCGCGGTCCGCGTAGTACCAGTTGATCGTCAGGGCCTGGCGTGCGGCCTGGGCCGTCCACCTGTTCCAGTCCTGCGCCTGGGCCTGATGGGTCCACGCGAGCAACGACTGGACTTCAAGTCCGTCCCACGCGCGGGCCTTGGCATACGCTGTATGCGTCGCGGCGTCGCGTTGCATCACGATGCCGTGTACCGTGCGATATACGTCGAGCGTCACGGGCGCGGCATCCTTCACGTGGATGATCTCCGTGCGCTTTTGCATCTGCGCCCATGCGCCGTTGTGCCAGTAAAAATCGGCGCGGGAGGGATCGACGCGCTCGGCAAACATATCGACGTCGTCGCCAAAACCCGCCGTCGAGCCCCATGAGATCTTGCCGTTGTATCCGAACAGCATGCAGGGGTACGCGAACGGTGTATTGCCCACGATATTGAAGCCCGCACCATGCAATCCGACGCCATAGGTGTATGCCGGATTGAACCAGCCGAACTGCGGACCATTGAGCATGATCGCCTTCGCACCACGCGCACGATGCTTGCCGATGATCCACATGTTGCTGGTCGTCGGAAAGCCGGCGAGGCCGTTGGCGCCGCTCGCCGCATACTGCGTAAGCACCGTATTGCGGTTGGCAAGTGGGTCGAGCGCGAGCAGCATGCCGTCGGGACCCCGCGCGAGACGCTCGGCCATCGGCGGCGGACCGTCGTAGCGCGGCAGCGTATAGGCGAGCGGGCCGGTGCCGACTTGCGGGCTCAGCTTGACTGGATACGTGCGTTCCTTCGGGGAAATCGTCGTCCGGGCATCCGGATTGACAAGCCATTTCAACTGGTTGAACAGATTCATGCCGTGCGCGTCGCCGTATTTGTCTTTCAACGCCGTGAGCAGAGCAAGGTTGTCCACTTCGCTCGTGCTATCGGAGAAGCGGTTCGCCATCGTGCCGACGAAAACCATTGCCACATCGAACGCACTCCAGTTCGACGGCAGGAAGCCGAAGTCGTTGAACTGCCTGGGCATCAGCGTAGCGGGATGCGCGCGCACCTGCGCAATCCACGCGTTCATGCCATCCGCGTAGCCGTCGAGAATGTCGCGTTCGCTCTTCGGTAATGCTGCGATCTGCCGCTCGATCGACGCAGGCCAGTAGTTGCCGCGTGTCGCCTCGTCGAACTTCACGAATTTCTCGCCGAGCACTTCGGCCACCGTGCCCTGCGTGCTGCGCTTTGCCATCTCCATCTGGAACAGGCGGTCCTGCGCGACCGCATAACCGTAGCCATAAAAGAGCTTGTAGGCGGTATCCGCGTAGATCTGCGGGACCCCGTATTCATCGCGTTTGATCACCACCTGATGCGTGGTGTCAGCCGCGCAGGCAGTAATGGGAAGTAGCGGGAACGCAAGCGCAGTACAGGCGGTAAGCAAGGTTACCGCGGATACGCGACTGGGAAGGCGGACAGGCTGACGCATGATGTCTCCGTGGTTTTTATCGGTTGTGCGTCATCCTAAAATATAACCGTCCGGACGGTCAATTAAAGATGACAACCCACGGTTGCCTGGGTCAACCCTGGTCCAGCGCTTACCCCACTGCTTCCGTTGCCGGAAGAGAAAACCATCGATCGAACGCCGGGCCGGTTCGTCCAAAACCTGGCAACGCGCTGTGCGGGGCGCGTCAAGGTACGTCGATGCGCGCTCCGCCGCGCATGCAATCCACGAAGTACTCCGTGCTTGCGCTGAACACCAGATCCTTGCGGTACATGAGCCCAAGCGTGAGTTGCGACACACGCGCGTCAGTCTCGATCCGTGTCATGCAACCGCGCCGAATCTGTTCGTCGAGCAGAAAATCTGGCCATACGCTGACCACGCCAGGCTCGCCCGCGAGCTCGGCATAAAGACGTTGTGAGGTGCACACGCTGACGCGCTGCGGCACGGGCACGGGTGCGTCTGCGCAGAGTTCGCGCCAGAACGCCGGCAGGCTCTCACGCGTATGGTTATAGAGCCAGTGTGCATCAGCAAGCCGTGCGAGGCGCTGCTCGCCCTCGAGCGGATCGCCGCGCGGCACCGCGAGCGACTGGGTGAACTGCCGCAGAGGAACGACGCGAAGCTCGGCCGTCACGTCGCTGTCAGCGACGAACGCCACGCACAGATCAAAGGAACCGTCGCGCAGTCCGTCGATGATCTGGGTTGGCAGGCATTCGTACACATTCAGTTGTGCGTTGGGCAAGCGGTGGCGGAATGCCCGAATCGCGTCCGGCACGGCGATCGACGCCGCGAGCAACGACACGCCGATCGTCAGCGTCCGGTCAGCCGCCGATTTCATCTGTTCCAGTTCGAGTTCCGCGCGGGCGATCTCCGCGACGACAGTGCGCGCGCGTTTCAGTAACGCTTCCCCGTACGGTGTGAGACGAACGCCTGCACCGCTGCGTACCAGCAGTTGCACGCCGAGACGCGTCTCGAGTTCCTTGATGCTCTTCGTGACAGCCGGCTGGGACAGGCATAGCGCGTCGGCTGCGGCCATCAGCGTGCCATGTTCCGCGATCGCCACGAGGGTTCTCAATTGAGCCGTCTTCATGCTCCCGCGTTCCATAAGCATCCGCTATGAGTATGAGAAATTGGAAATTGACCGATGGACGCCTTCGCCTAGTATGCGGACTCCGGACCAGCCGATTGGCCGGAGTATACAAGGAGGCAACAGTGGAGACGAACACCATCGACGTCGATATCGATGAACTGGTCGCATTGAGACGCGACATTCACGCGAACCCGGAAATCGCATTCGATGAGCACCGTACCAGCGAACTGGTTGCCGCCAAACTGATCGCCTGGGATATCGAAACATATACCGGCATCGGTGGAACCGGCGTAGTGGGTGTCGTACGCGGGCGGCGTGGCGGCGGACGAACGATTGCCCTGCGCGCGGACATGGACGCACTGCCAATGGAGGAGGAAGGCCGGCCACTCCATCGATCGGTGCGACAAGGTGTGTTTCATGGTTGCGGACATGACGGCCACACCGCGATGCTGCTGGGCGCTGCGCGCCACTTCAGCCGCAATCGGGATTTCGCCGGCACTGTCGTGCTGGTGTTCCAGCCCGCGGAGGAAACCGGCGGCGGCGCGAATGCGATGCTCGCCGACGGGCTGGAAGAGCGTTTCGGCTATGACGAAATTTACGCCATGCATAACGCACCGCATTTCCCGCCAGGCACGTTCGGCGTGCGCGACGGCGCGATGCTTGCATCGTGTGACGAAATCGCAATCTCGGTTGGCGGTGTGGGCGGCCACGGTTCGTCGCCGGAAAAGACCCGCGATCCGGTGATGGCCGCGGCGCAACTGATCTGCGCGCTGCAGACCGTGGTAAGCCGCTCGACCGATCCCAGTGCGATGGCGGTAGTGAGCATCGGCAGCATCCATGCGGGCAGCGCGTCAAACGTGATTCCAAGTCATGCGGAGCTGACCGGCACGCTGCGTACCTTCGACGAGAACGTCCGCGCGCTGGTAAAGGCACGCATCCGCACGATTTGCGAGGGCACCGCGGTTGCCACCGAATGCACGATCTCAGTCGATTTTTTCAACAGCTCGCCCGCGACGGTCAATCATCGCGAGCAGGCTAAAGCCGCTGCCGAGGTGGCGGCCGGCGTGTTTGGCGCAGACAACGTGCTGCGTGACTTCGCGCCGCTCAACGGCTCGGAAGACTTCTCCGAGTTTCTGTTGCGGCGGCCAGGCGCCTATGTGCTGCTCGGCCAGGGCGGCGTCTATTGCCACCACCCCGAATTTGATTTCAACGACGACGTGCTGCCGCTGGGCGTGCGCTTCTTCGTGGCGATGACGCATGCACGCCTGTCCGCCTGATTCGAACCCGTTTACTGATCGATCTACTTGAGGAAAACCGGATGAAGAACCATTTATTGCGCCCGCGCGGCGGGTTGGTCACCGTCGCCTGCGCGGTAGCCATGGCGGCCGCGTCGATGACCAGCGGCACGGCGACCGCGGCCACTCTGCGCTTCGGTACCGACCCGACCTATCCGCCTTATGAGTACAAGCTCCCTGACGGCAGCCTCGCGGGAATCGATATTGACATCGGCAACGCGCTGTGCGCCGCCGCGCACGTGCAATGCGTGTGGGTGGAAGGCAGCTTCGACGGCCTGATCGCCGGGCTGCAGTCCCGCAAGTTCGATGCGATCAATGCGTCGATGGCGCCGACCGCACAGCGTCGCGCGGTGATGGACTTCTCACAGCCGCTGTATGCAGCCGACATCCGGCTGGTCGCGGCGCGAGGCAGCCATCTGATGCCCAATGCGGCGTCGCTCGCCGGCAAACGTATCGGCGTGCTGCAAGGCTCGACCCAGACGGCGTTCGTGAAGGCCAATTGGGAAACGCACGGCGTGATCGTGCGTGAGTATCAGGATCAGGACAGCATCTATGCGGACCTCGTGAACGGGCGGCTGGACGGCACCGTCGTGGTCGGCGCAGCAGCGCGCCTCGGCTTTCTCGGCAAGCCACAAGGCGCGCGCTTCGAGATCGCCGGCCCGCGCATTGAAGACCCCGCCATTCTCGGCGCCAGCAGCGTGATAGGCGTGCGCAAGGGCGATAGCAAAACGCTTCAGGCACTCGACGCGGCACTTGCCAGGATTCGGCAGGACGGCACCATGACACGTCTCGAACAGAAGTATTTCGGCTCGGACGCGGCGGGGAAATAAGCCTCGAACGGGGCGCGCGAACCCTGCGGGCAGCAATAACGACACGGCGGCGGAACAACCGCCCGGCTATCCCGTGGCGGCGTCGTCGACAACTCTTATAAACAGACACGAGACACAGATTGAAAACAACACTGATTGGAGCGTTCCTGCTCACCGCGACTGCAACGACGGCAACGACGGCACACGCGCAAGGCAGCGTCACGCTGTTCGGACTGGTCGACGAGGGGCTCGACTACACCAGCAGCATACGCGGCCATTCACTGTGGGAAATGGCGAGCGGCGATGCACAAGGCAGCCGCTGGGGAATCAAGGGTTCCGACGACCTGGGTGGCGGGATCAAAGCGGTGTTTCAGTTGGAGAACGGTTTTGACGTCAATTCCGGCCGGCTGATGGAGGGAGGGCGCGAGTTTGGCCGTCAGGCGTATGTGGGCGTGTCCAGCGCCAATGTCGGCACGCTGACGTTTGGCCGGCAGTATGACTCTCTGGTCGAATTTCTCGGGCCGCTGACGGCGAACGGCAACTGGGGCGGCTACCTCTTCGAGCATCCATACGATAACGACAACACCGACAATTCGTTCCGGCTCGACAATGCGGTGCAGTTTTACAGCGCGAATTTCGCGGGCTTCCAGTTCGGCGCGACCTATGCGTTCTCGAACAATCCAGGTCAGTTCTCGACCAACAACGCACAGAGCGTCGGCGCGAGCTACACGAACGGTGGCCTGACAGTCGCTGCCGCGTATCTGAATGTCGCGAATCCCGGCGCGAATGCGTTCGGCGCGGTGACCACGAACGACGCGGGCTTCGTCGCGGCACGCCAGCGCATGTACGGTGCGGGTGTGAACTACCAGCTCGACAAGGTGTTGCTGGGTTTCGTGTATAGCCATGCGGCACTGCGTGACCCCACCGCTTATGCGTACATCAGCGGGTCGATCGTGCCGGATGGGCAGCGTGTGTCGTCGCTGACGTTCGACAACTTCGAAGTCAACGCGAACTGGTCCATCACGCCCGCGACAATGCTCGGCGCGATGTACGACTTTACGCAAGCGAAGCTCGATGCGTCAGGCGGCACGTCGAAGCCGAAGTGGCATACGTTCGGGCTGATGCTCGATTACAACCTGTCGAAACGCACGGATATCTACGCGCAGGCGAGCTATCAGAAGTCGATCAATGCCCACAGCGGCACGGCACTGGACCTGGCATATACCGGCGGAGCCGACGATTCGGCGTCGACGGACAAGCAGTTCGTGGGCCGGGTTGGGGTCCGGCATAAATTCTGACCTCGCGCGCCGAAGCGGGTATCGTGCGGCGCGCGAAATGAAGGCGGACCAGTTTCTGCCCGCGGACACGACGTTGCGATCGTCAAAGTATTTGAACAATTTGAGCGAACAGGATCATCGCAACCCGTGGACTTGGGTATTTTCATTACTAGCCCCACATCATGGCGTAAAATTTCAGCTTCGATATGAAGCAACGTGACTTACGCTAACTCATGCCAACGCCAGCGGACAAATCAAACTCGAAGGAAAGCGAAGGCGTTGCCGTCATCGATCGTGCTTGCGCGATTCTGTTCGCCTTCAGGCCAGATGACGCCGCGCTCACGCTCGCCGAACTCGCGGCGCGCACGGGTCTCTACAAGAGCACGCTGTTGCGTCTCGCGGGCTCGCTGATCCAGCACCGCTTGTTGCTGCGTCTGGACGACGGCCGCTATCAACTCGGCGCCGCGACTTTCATGCTTGGCGCGCTGTACCAGCGTAGCCTGAACCTTGGCGATATTCTGGTGCCGCTGATGCGCGAACTCGCGGAAACGAGCGGCGAAAGCGTGTCCTTCTATGTACGCGACGAGGCGGTGCGTGTGTGCCTGCATCGTGTGGACTCAACGCATGCGGTGCGCTTTCACGTGCGTGAAGGCGACGTGCTGCCGCTGGAAAGCGGCTCGGGCGGACATGCGTTGATGGCGTTCGGCGGCACGCCGGGCGAGCCGTACGAGAAGATTCGCGAGAACTTCTACTGTGTGTCGATCGGCGAGCGCGATCGGGAGACGGCCGGGATTTCGATGCCGGTATTCGGTGTGCGCCAGAGTTTGCGTGGCGTGCTGACGCTCGCGGGCCCGAGTTCTCGCATCGATCAGGCGTTCCTCGAGGGCAATCTTGGCGCGCTGTTCGATTGCGCCGCGCGCGCAACCGATGCTTTGGGCGGCGACTCACGCGCGATGCGCAACGCGCAGCGGCGCGCGGCCGCAGTTCAGGACAGGTGACGCTCGGGCTTGCCCGTATAGGTGTAGCTCATCTGGCGCGGCATTGGGCCTTTGTTGCGCTCGTTGCGTCCGCGCTGCTCCCATGCATGGGAAAGAATGCCGACTGCGCGTGACAGGCAGAACACCCCGCGTGCCAGCTCCGGCGCAAAGCCAAGTTCCGCGTAAATCACGGCGGTTGCACCGTCGATATTCATTGGCACGGGCTTGTTCTTGCGTTGCTTGAGCAAGGCTTCAATGCCGCGCGCGATAGCGGCGTATTGTCCGCTGATACTTTTCTGTTCGACGCTCTCGTCCACGAGCGAAAGCAGCCGGATTGCCCGCGGATCCACCGGATGAAAGCGGTGTCCGAAGCCGGGCAAATACTTGCCATGTTCGGCGGTAAAAGCATCGACACCTTGCTCGACGGCTTCTTCCAACGTGGCGCCCGCTTGCATGCGTTCAGCGATCGAGTCGTACAGTTCGACCGCTTGCTGACCGGCGCCGCCATGCACGTCGTCCAACGCGTTGATCGCCGAAGCCATCGCGCCGTTCAATGGCAAACCGCAACTGGTCGCCATTCGCGAGATCGCAATCGAGGGCGCATGCGGACCGTGATCCACCGACGCAACCAGCGCCGCCTCGAACAAGCGTGCTTGTGCAGCGTCAGGCAGTTCGCCGCGCAGCATCAGCCAGATCATCTGCGGGAAGCTGACGTTGCCGATCAACTCCTGAATCGGGAAACCGCGCACCTTGATCGAGCCAGGATGAATATCGATGATCGAGGTACTCCAGTACTCGGCGGCGAGCTTGGCGGCGTCGAATGCTTGCGTCATGTTCAGATCACTCCTTCGGAGCGTAGATGGTCGATTTGCGCGTCGTCGTAACCGAGCAATGCCAGATGCTCACGTGTGTGAGCCGATAGAACCGGCGCAGGTGTAGTCGGCGCCGTGTCGCCATCGGAGAGACGAAAGCCCGCACGCGTCACGCGTTGCCGCTCAGTGGTACCGTCACCGGCAAATTCGCGGATGAACTCGCGCGATTCCAGATGTGGATGTGCGAGGATCTCCGGCACCGACATCACGCGTCCGGCCGGCACACCGGCTTCGAAGAATTTGGCTTCCCAGTTGGTCGCACTGTCGCTTGCCAGCGCCGCTTCGATTTCGGCCTTCAATGCCGCGCGATTCGCTTTGCGCGCGTTGCGCTCGGAAAAGCGCGCGTCGTCGAGCAGATCGGCGCGGCCGATCAGATGGCATAGACTGGCGAACTGCTTGTTCTCGTTCGCGGCGATATTGAGCGGCCCGTCGCCGGTTTTGAAGGTGCCCGACGGCGCGGCGGTGAAGTTCTCGTTGCCCATCGGCACAGGCGTGACACCGGCATTCAGGTAGTTCGAGACGACCCAGCCCATTGTTGCAAGCGTGGCTTCCAGCATCGAGACGTCGAGCATGCGGCCGTGTCCACTCGCGCGCGCATCGAGCAACGCGGCGCAGATGCCGAACGCAGCCGTGAGACCGCCCACAGTGTCCGACACCGGATAACCGACGCGCATCGGTGCGCTGTCGGCATCGCCGGTTACGCTCATCACGCCTGAGATGCCCTGAATGATCTGATCATAGGCGGGGCGTTTCGAAAACTCGCCATCCATGCCGAAGCCCGAGATCGCGCAATAGACGAGTTTCGGATTGATCTCGCGTAGCGCGTCGAAATCAAGGCCGAGTCGCGTCATCACACCGGGGCGGAAATTTTCGACCAGCACG
>NZ_DASRSY010000298.1:0-15711 GCF_035656215.1 Paraburkholderia sp. | reverse complement strand
CGTCTCGCTGGTGCTCGATACGGTCATCACATTCATCGGCAAATGGCTGTGGGGAAACTCGCCGTATGTGGTGATCGGCAACCTGCTGCAACTCGGGGTCGGCTTGCTGGTGCTGGCGTTCGCCTTTGCCGGCCTGCTGAAGTTTTTGCCGGACGCCAAGGTGCGGTGGCGCGATGCGTTTGTCGGCGGGATCGTCGCGGCCGTGCTGTTCTCGGCGGGCAAGAAACTGTTCGCGCTGTATATCGCGCACGCCGGGATGGCGAGCTCGTTCGGCGCGGCCGGCTCGCTGGCCGTGCTGCTGATGTGGCTGTATTTCTCGGCCGCTGTACTCCTGCTCGGCGCGGAGTTTTCGGCGGCGCGCGGGCGCATGCACGATCCGCGCGGCGGATGGGGTATGCAGGGGGAGTCGCCGCCCGGTAGCCGCGCCAAGCTTGCTTCGGTGCTGGCGGCATCGACGGTATCCGCCGATGCGGTGCCGCGCGTGCAAGACCGTGAATCACACGCTGCGGGCTCCGCGCCGGCAACAGGAACCGCAGCCGCCGCGGCGCTTGCCGCAACCGCTCCGGCGTCGGCTTTGCGGCAGGTGCAATCGCAAAAGAAGGCTTCGGCGCGGACAACCGTGGTTAAGGTCGGCCGCACCGTCGTTCGTGCTGAAGCGCAGGCAACACGCGTCGCCGCCGTCACGCTGGTCGAAGCAGGCCGCACGGCCGTCGCGGCCGATCGCTATGTCAAACGGCATCCCTGGACCTCGGTGCTGTTAGCCACGGCAGCCGGGCTCGCGGCCGTGACCGTGGCACGCCGCAACGGGGGACGATAGCGGCCATCGCGAGTGACGACCTCACACGGCTCGGCCCCGCCTCGCGCTAACACTGCTGGATATGACTGCGCCGATGCGAAGACCATTGCATCGGACCGCAACGGCAAGTCCCCGCCACAAAGGTGCAACCGCAGCGGTTGCGCTTGCTCATAAAGCACAAATTCTGTCCAGCGCGCACGTCAAGCGAAAACGCGACCCCGTTTTTATATGGGCGCTACAGAACGGCAAGAATAGTTAGACGACTACATTACAAAGGCCATTCAAACAAGCGTCTAAATTGAGGGTACCGAACGTGTCGCTATCAACAAAACAACAATAATGCGCAGTCAACGAATCAATATTGCGGAAATAGCAATAATCGTTAACGGGCTTTAAATACAAGGCTTTACGTCGTTTGTCACTTTTTAGAGACATTCTTTTTTTTCCTGTTCTTGCCGGTCGAGGCAGTGAGCTATTCTCCTTTCCGCAACAAAGAAACTAATCATCTGCGTGGAGAAATGGATGAAACGAATCGCACTGTCTACCCTCTCGCTGGCGCTTCTGGGCGTCACCGGCGTGGCACATGCTCAAAGCAGCGTTACCCTGTACGGCCTGATCGACGAATCGATCCAGTACGCTCACAACACTGTCGATGCAGCTGGTAAGAACTCGAATCAAGTGGGCCTGGTCGGCGCCAACCTTCAAGGCAACCGTTTCGGCCTGAAGGGCACGGAAGACCTCGGCGGCGGCCTGAAGGCGATCTTCCAGTTGGAAAACGGCTTCGACGTCAACACCGGCAAGCTGGGTCAAGGCGGCAAGATGTTCGGTCGTCAAGCCTACGTCGGCCTGACGGGCGATCAGTGGGGTACGGTCACGCTGGGTCGTCAATACGATCCGCTGGTCGACCTGGTTCAGCCGCTGACGGCTGACAACTACTTCGGTTCCACCTTCACCACGCCGGGCGACGTCGACAACAACGACAATTCCTCGCGCACGAACAGCGCCATCAAGTACACCTCGCCGGTGTGGGGCGGCTTCCAGTTCGAAGGCATGTACGCTCTGGGCGGCGTGGCTGGCCAGACGGGTTCGGGTCAAACGTGGTCGGGCGCAGCAACGTACGCAACGGGTCCGTTCAGCGTGGCTGCAGGCTACTTCCGCGCCGATAACGGCAACACGCTGGCGAGCCGCACGGCTGGCACGCCGCCGACGGCAGGCTGGAACGGCAGCACGTCGGACGGCACGTTCGACAACCAGGTCAACGGCGCTTACGCCGCTGCCAAGTCGATCGGCATCGCTTCGGTCGCTGTGCAATACGTAGCAGGCCCGTTCACGGCTAACCTGCGTTACAGCAACGCACAGTACAAGCCGGATGCAAATTCGGGCTTCGGTTCGACTGAGAAGTACAACATCGGCGGCGCATACCTCGGCTACCAGGCAACGCCGGCGATGCTGGTGGGTGTGGGCTACATCTACACGAAGGCTACCGGCGACTCGAGCGCAACGTATCACCAGGTTTCCCTGGGCGGCGACTACAACCTGTCGAAGCGCACGGACATCTACCTGGTTGGCGCGTACCAACACGCAAGCGGCGAACAACGTGCTTCGAACGGCGCGCTGGTCAACGCAGGCGCAGCAATCGGTTCGTACGGCTACAACTCGGCTTCCAGCTCGCAAGAACTGGTTAGCCTGGGCATCCGCCACAAGTTCTAATCGAACTTGACGGACTGCTGAAGCAACACGCAGTTGAAGACCAGCCACGGGCGCAAGCCTGCGGCTGGTTTTTTTTCGTCTGCTCGTTTTGGCCGTGGTTTGCAGCCGTGGTTCGCCGGGTACCGCCAAGTACCACTAAATCTCGCTCAGTGCAGCACGTCGCCGATGGTCAACTCGACGTCGCGGCGTTCACCTGTGAGCGGTCCGCTCGTCCCGATCCAATCGCCGGTGCCTGGCTGCGCGCTGCCCGATGCAGACACGCGCGCTTCGACTGTCACGGCGTTGAAATCCGACAGTCGTAAATTCGGCGCCATCGCCATCGAATCATCCAGCCTGACGGTCGCCGGCAACTCGTCTGCATGAAACCGCTGCACTGCGAGTGGCATACGCGGGCCGTTCGTTGCGCGCGCATAGACGAACACCACGTCGCCTGGACGCACGCGCGCCGCGAGTTCAGGGCTCAGGCGCATGTGAATGACCAGCGCCGACGACAGTGCTGTCTTGGCTGCCGTCCCCTGCACGGCTGTACTTGCCAAAGGCGCCGCGGCGCGCTGTGTAGACGGTGCTCCGCTCGCCACTTGACGCGCTTCGGCGACATTCGCCCGCGCCTGACTCGCGATTTCCGCGCTCACACCCGGCACCTGGTCGAGCCGCTCCCAATATCCGATCGCACGCGGGTAGTCGTGCGCCTGGAACGCCGCCGACCCGGCCAGCGCCAACGCCTTAGGGTTCGCCGGATCGAGCACCAACGCGGCCTCTATACTCTGCAACGGCGCGCCCGTCAGGTCGCCGCCATTGGCGCTCGCCTGAGCATCGGCGTAATCGGCCAGCAATTGCGGATCGCGCGGCGTAACGCCAAGCGCGCGTCGATACGCGGCGGCGGCATCGTCGGGACGTTCGAGGACGGTGTAGGACCGTGCCAGCATCGTCCAGCCGGCGGGGTCGTCGGGTTGCCGACGCAATCTGGCCGCGAGGCGCCCAACCATCACGTCGAGCGAGCCCTGGGTGGCGGCGTGGCTGTCCTGCGGCCCGGCGGCGCTGTCCGCCTGCACCGCCGCCGCGAGCGGATCGCCAAGGCGCATGTACAGCACGAGCGCCGCGCTCGGCAGCAACGCCAGCAGCAGAGCAGCCGTGCCCGCGCGTTGCGCGATGCTGCCGATCCGCGCGGTCGCCGAGGTGGGCTTTGCGCCAATCTCATCGACGAAGCGCCGCTCGAGCTCACGGCATACGTTGCCGTGCTGCGCGTCCGGCAGGTCCCCGGCCGCAACCTGCCGCTTCAGCTCGGCGATTTCGGTTCGGAAGATCGCGGTGGCGAGCGCGGCGCCACCGCCATCGGCACGGGCCGCCGTCAGGTCCCCGCGTGAGCCTCGGTTCAGCAGTGGCACGATCACGCACAACAGGGCCGCGACCAGCATCGTCGCGATGATCAGCCAGAATTGAATCATCTCGGTAAGCCCTCGTCAGCCGTCGCTATTAATGCGTCGACGCGGCGGCGCTCGTCGTCGTCGAGCGGCTGCGCAGCGACGCCACGCCGGCGCCCGATCGCGCGCCACCCAACCCAGGCGCCGATCGCCAGTGCGGCGAAGGGGCCGAACCACAGCGCCCAGGTCAGCGGTTTGAGCGGTGGCCGGTACAACACGAAATCGCCATAGCGGCGCGCCATGTAGTCCCGAATCTGTGCGTCGGTGGCGCCTGCTCGAACCTGCTCGCGAATGCGCTCGCGCAGATCCGCGGCGAGGTCGGCATTCGAATCGGCGAGTGTCTGGTTCTGGCACACGAGGCAGCGAAAACTCTCGGCGAGGCTGCGTACGCGCGCGTCTTCGGCGGCACCGTGCGGTTCGGCGGCCACCTGCAGCGAGAGCGCCAGCAGCAGGAGCACGCCGCCACGTCGTGCCCAGGTTCGCGCGCCGCTAGCCATTGACGCCTCCCCCCTCGCGCTGCAGCTTTCTCAGCAAGGGCACGATCACCCCGTCGAGCGATGCCGCTGTCAGCGGTCCCGCCTGCCGATAGCGGACGATACCCGCGCGATCGATCACGAAGGTCTCGGGCACGCCGTACACACCGTAATCAATCCCGGTTCGGCCGTTGCGATCGACCAGCGAAGCCGTGTACGGATCACCCGCCTCGGCCAGCCATTGCCGCGCCGGCTGCGGGTCGTCCTTGTAGTTCAGGCCGTACACCGGCGCGATCCGGCGCGCCGCGAGATCGACCAGCACCGGCTGCTCGTCGCGACAGGGCTCGCACCAGGAGGCCCACACGTTGAGCACCCATACCTCGCCGCGCAACGAATCCGAGGACACGCGCTCTCCGCTTGCAGCGAGGCGCGGCAGATCGAACGCGGGTGCGGGCCGCCCGATCAATGCCGAGGGCAACTGCCGCGGATCGTGTCTGAGACCTGCGGCCAGTAAGACGAGCAGCACGAGAAACGCGGCGAGCGGGATCAGCGCACGTTTCATCGGCCTGCCTCGCTGACAGAATTCGCCGCTTTGGCGGCGGCCGTGCCCGGGACATCCGCCGCTGGCCGCGTGAGCGCGTGGCCGGCGGCCCGCTCGCGCCAACGCCCACTCGCGCGCCGCCCCGGCAGCAAGCGATACCGCCGGTCGCTGGCGGCCAGCAGGCCGCCGAACGCCATCAGCAGACAGCCGCCCCAGATCCAGCGAACGAACGGCTTGATCTGAATGCGCAGCGTCCACGCGCCCGCGCCGATCGACTCGCCCATCGCCACGTACAGATCGCGCAGCACGCCGTGATCGATGGCCGCCTCGGTCATCGGCATCTTCTGGACGAGAAACATGCGCTTCTCGGGATACAGCGTGGCCACCGGCCTGCCGTCGCGGCTCACGGCGACGCTGGCGCGCGTCGCCAGATAGTTCGGACCACTGACCTGAACGACGCCGTCGAAGCGGAAACGGTAGGCGCCGACTTCGACGGTTTCGCCAGTGCGCATGGGCACGTCACGCTCCACCTGATAGCCCTTGACCATCGTCACGCCGATGATAAACACGCCGATGCCGGCATGCGCGAGCCACATGCCGTAGTACGCCCGCGGTACACGCCGCGCACGCGCGACCAGCGATGCACGCGCGTTGCCCGGTGAATGGCGATCCGGTCCGGCGGCCGGCGTCACGGCCGCGGCGCTTGCCGATTCAACCGCCGACCCAGAAGAAGGCTCAACCGAAGCTTCACCTGCGGACGCACCCGCCGGCGCGCCGAGCCGTTCGCGCATGCTCACGGCCACGGTCGCGAAGCTCCACACGGCGAGAAGAATCCCCAGACTGACGAGCGGCCGCCAGGTGCCCAGCGCCCACGGCAGCAGGAGCGCGGTCAGCACGCTGACCAGCGCAGCCCAGCGCAAACGCCGCGCCAGATCGGGCAAGCGCGCGGCACGCCAGCGCGCGAGCGGTCCGATACCCATCAGAAAGATCGCCGGCGTCATTAGAGGCCCGAATACACTGTCGAAATACGGCGGTCCGACGGAAATCTTGTCGAGACCGAGCGCATCGAGCGCCATCGGATACAGCGTGCCGAGTAGCACCGACGCGGCCGCCACCATCAGCAGCACATTGTTCGACAGCAGCAGCGCCTCGCGCGAAACCGGCTCGAAGCCCGCACCCAGACCGATTTGCGGTGCACGCCACGCGAACAGCAGCAGCGCGCCGCCCACCGCCAGCGCAAGAAACGCGAGAATGAAAACGCCGCGCGTCGGATCGCTGGCAAACGCATGCACCGACGTGATCACACCCGAGCGCACGAGAAACGTGCCGAGCAGACTCAGCGAAAATGCGCAGATCGCCAACAGCGCGGTCCAGCTGCGAAAACTGCCGCGCTTGTCGGTCACGGCGAGCGAATGGATCAGCGCGGTGCCCGCGAGCCACGGCATGAACGACGCATTTTCGACCGGGTCCCAGAACCACCAGCCGCCCCAGCCGAGTTCGTAATACGCCCAACCGCTGCCGAGCATGATACCGAGCGTGAGGAAGAGCCACGCGGCAAGCGTCCACGGACGCGACCAGCGCGCCCACGCCGCATTCAATTCGCCCGACAGCAGCGCCGCAATCGCAAACGCGAACGCCACCGAAAAGCCGACATAGCCCATGTAAAGCATCGGCGGATGAATCACCATGCCTGGATCCTGCAGGAGCGGATTCAGATCGCGGCCGTCCATTGCGGGCGGCATCAGGCGGTCGAACGGATTGGACGTGAACAGCAGGAACAGCAGGAAGCCGGCGGCAATCCAGCTCATCACGGCAAGCACGCGCGCCACCATCGGCACCGCGAGTTGGCGGCTAAAAAACGTCACCGCGACCATCCACACGGTCAGCAGCAGCACCCACAGCAGCAACGAGCCTTCATGTCCGCCCCACACCGCGGTGAAACGATAGATGGCGGGCAGCGCGGAATTGGAATTGTCGGCGACGTAGACCACCGAAAAATCGTCGCTGAGAAACGACCATGCGAGACAGGCGAACGCCAACGCCACGAACGCGCATTGCGCTCGCGCCGCCGGCCACGCGAGCCGCATCCAGCCCGCGATGCCGCGCTGTGCGCCGATCAGTGGCAGGACGGCCGTCGTCAGCGCGAGCAGCAGCGCGAGGATCAAGGCAAAGTGACCGATCTCCGGGATCAAGGCTGGGCGCCTCCTGGTTGCCGACCGTCGCCACGGCGCTCGCCGTCCGGGCTGCGGGCCGTCACGTGCAGCGCCGCAGGCGCGGCAATGCCCGCAGGCGCAGCCGGCCGCATCACTGACGTTTGTGCACGGCGGACGGCTTCCGCCGCATCGGGCGGCATGTATTTTTCGTCATGCTTCGCGAGGACTTCGTCGGCGTGAAACTGGCCGTCGCTGCCGAGCCGGCCCTGCGCGACCACGCCACTGCCTTCGCGGAACAGGTCCGGAAGCACCCCGTGATAGACCACGGCCACTTGCTTGACGGTATCGGTCACGACAAAGCGCACGCTCAGGCCGTCCGCGGCGCGCGTGAGCGATCCGCGTTCGACGAGCCCGCCCAGACGGAACCGATGGGCCGCCGGCACCTGCTGCGCCGCGATCTGGCTCGGGCTCACGAAGAACATCACGTTAGCGCGAAATGCGTTCAGCACCAGCGCGCAGGTGAGCCCCGCTGCCGCCACCGCGCCGACGATCCAGCCCAGCCGCCGGCTTCTAGATCTCATCCGCATGCTCCGGCGTAGCATCGCGCGGCGAGCGCGCGGCTTCGCGAAGCTGACCGCGCACGCGCCAGGCTTCGACGATCAGCAACGCGAAGGTCGTCGCGAGCGCCGCCGTCAGATAGGGGCTCTGCCCGAGCATCACCGTCACGCTTGCCACGCTGTTCATGCCGCACGCTCCTCGAAATTCGCTTCCCACGGCGCCGCGCGACGGCGCTCACGCATGATGGCGCGCAGGCGCGCCAGCGCCACGGCAATCGCGTACGACCAGAAGCCGCCCGTCATTACGACGATGCCCCACACCATCGACGCGCTCATCGACACGCCGCTGCCGAAGCTCAGCGACGGCCCCTGATGCAGCGTGTACCACCACTGCACCGAAAAATAGATGACCGGAATATTCACGACGCCAATCAACGCCTGCGTGGCGCAAGCGCGGTCGGCGCGGCGCGGGTCGTCGATCGCCGCATGCAGCGCGAGAAAGCCGACGTAGAGGAACAGCAGGATCAGCTCCGACGTGAGACGCGCGTCCCACACCCACCAGGCGCCCCACGTCGGCTTGCCCCACAGCGAGCCGGTGACGAGCGCGATAAACGTGAAGAGCGCGCCCGTGGGCGCTAGCGCACGCGCCATCATCGCCGCAAGCCGTGCGTTGAGCAGCAGTCCGAGCGCGCAGTACACGGCCATCACCAGATAGATCAGCATCGACATCCACGCGGCCGGCACATGAACGAACATGATGCGATATACGTCGCCTTGCAACGCGTCGCGCGGCGCCCCCAGCAGACCGATCGCGAGGCCCGCGAGCATCAACAGCACGGCGGCCACGGCAAAAATGGGCACGAGCCGCGCCGCCAGCGGATCGAAGGTGCGCGGCGACGCGTAGCGGAACCAGTTCGGGCGGTTCATCTTCGTTACTCCATCGTGATGCGCAAGGCGGCGGCGCTTGCCCACGGGCATAGCGACACGCCCGCGCACAGCGCTGCGCCGAGCAGCGAAAAGTTGGCCGCGGACCACGCCGCGGTGCCGGCCGGATCAGCCGCGCCCACACCGAAAATCAGCACCGGCACATACAGCGGCAGAATCAGCAGACCGAGCAGCGCGCCGCCGCCTCGCATGCCTAGCGTGAGCGCGGCGCCCATCGAGCCGATGAGGCTCAGAAGCGGCGTGCCGAGCAGCAGCGACGCCATCAACGGCACGGTATCGCTCAACCCGAGGTCATACTGCAACGCGACCACCGGTGTGAGCAGCACCAGCGCGAGGCCGCTCGTCAGCCAGTGCGCGGCAACCTTGCCGAATACGATGACCGGCAGCGGTTGCGGCGACAGCGTCATCTGCTCGAGCGCGCCGCTCGCAAAATCCTGGCCGAACAACTGTCCGGCCGAGAGCATCGCGGCGAACAACGCCGTCACCCACAGCACGCCGGGGGCGATCGCCCGCAGCAGCGCCGGATCGGTGCCGACCGCAAGCGGAAACAGACTCGAGGCGATCACGAAGAACAGCAAGGCGCCGAGCGCGACACTGCGCCTGCGCCAACTGAGCGCAAGTTCGCGGCGCACGATGCCGAGCATCAGGGCGATCATGAGCCGCCCCGTTCCAGTTGCAGTTGCAGTTGCAGATGCTGCGTGCGCGCGACCGCGGTCGGCAGCCGCAGATGGGTGGTCGCCACCACGATACCGCCGTCCTGCAGATGCTCGTCGAGCGCGTCGGCAAGCCATGCCTGAGCGGCATCATCGAGCGCTTCGGCCGGCTCGTCGAGCAGCCACAACGGTTTGCGTTCGAGCATCACGCGGGCCAGCGCGACCCGGCGCCGCTGCCCTTGCGACAAGCTGCCGACGCGCGCGTGCCGCAGCGTCCACAGGCCCGCGGTCTCCAGCACGTCGCGCTCATGCATGCGGGCATCGCGCGAACTGCCGGGATTCACACCGAGCAACGCGGCAAAGCGCAAATTCTCCAGCACCGACAGATCGTCGCTCAGGCCGTTACTATGACCGACATAGGCGCGCTCGCGGCGAAACCGCTCCGGCTGCGCGTGAACGTTCATGCCGCGCCACCGCACGCTGCCGGCGGCCGGCGGCAGCATGCCTGCCAGCGCCCGCAGCAGCGTGGTCTTGCCGCAGCCGTTCGAGCCGTGGATTTGCAACGCCCAGCCCGCCTCGATATTGAAGCCGACGCCGTCAACAATCTCGCGCCCGCGGCGCCCGAGGCCCAGGTGATCAACGCAGAGCATCGTGAACCGTCCGTGGGTCGATCAGCATCGTTTGATTGTTCATTTGCCTGTCCATTGCACTACCTGGCTCAATGCTTACCCGCGTTCTGCCTCGCGTCCGCGTCGGCCTGCGCCTGCGTCATATTCGGCAACTGGTGGGCAATGCCCTTGTGACAATCGATGCAGGTCTTTTCCCCAGTGCCGAGGAAGCGTTGGTGCGCTTCCTGCGCACGCGGACTCTGCCGCGTGAAGTCCATGTACTCGAACGAGTGGCAATTGCGACATTCGAGCGAATCGTTCGCCTTGAAGCGCGCCCATTCGTGCTCCGCCAACTCGAGCCGCTTGCCCTGGAACTTCTCGCGCGTGTTCACCACACCGAACACCTTGGCCCAGACTTCCTTTGACGCCTGCATCTTGCGGGCGATCTTGTCGGTCCAGTTGTGCGGCACGTGGCAATCGGAACACTTGGCGTGCACGCCGCTGCGATTGCTGAAGTGAATCGTCGTCTTCAACTCGGCATAAGTGTTGTCGCGCATCTCATGACAGCCAGTGCAGAACGCTTCAGTATTGGTCAATTCCATCGCAGTGTTGAACGCACCCCAGAACACCACGCCCGCGACAAAGCCGCCCAACGTCAGAAAACCAAGGCTGAAATAGGTGCTCGGCCGATTGATGGTTCGCCAGTAGCGCCGGATCAGATCGCGCATATCGGCCTCTATTTCTTGTTGGGCTGGACGGCGGGTGGCGGCAAGCGGACGTCCGGGATATCGGCGAACGTGTTGCTTACCAGCGGCTTCGCATCGGCCTGCGGCACATGGCACTGCGTGCAGAAATAGCGGCGCGGCGCGAGGTGGCCGAGCGTTTCGCCGGCGCGATCGGTGTAGTGCGAGATCGCGATCGGCACCGCCCCGCTCTCTTCAGCGCGACTGCGGGCGTGGCACGCGAGGCAGCGGTTGGCGTTGCGGTCGAGCTGATAGCCTTCGATCTTGTGCGGAATCGTCGGCGGCTGCTGCGCGTAGGCGCGGCCGCGGATCACGTCCTTGTTTTCCGTGGGTGCGACCAATGGCGGTTTCGCCTCCTCGTCGAGCGGCGTGGCGCCGCGCAGGGTGTCGTGAAACGGCGTCGCCGGAATGGTCGGCTGGGCGACGGCGACAGCGCCGAGCGCGAGGAACGGAAACACCGCGAGGACGAACCATGCGCGCATGGCATGCTCCTAGACTTTGACGATTTTGACCGCGCACTTCTTGAAGTCGGTCTGAAATGAAATCGGATCGGTGGCGTCGAGCGTGACCTTGTTGATCAACTGGCTCGAATCGAACCATGGCACGAACACGAGACCTCGCGGCGGCTTGTCACGGCCGCGTGTTTCGACCCGCGTGCGGATATAGCCGCGCCGCGACATCACCTTGACCTCGACGCCACGGCGCAAGCCCATTGCCTTGGCGTCGTCGGGATGCATGAAGCACACCGCGTTCGGAAACGCCCGGTAGAGTTCGGGCACTCGGCGCGTCATTGAACCCGAGTGCCAGTGTTCGAGTACGCGGCCGGTGGCGAGCCAGAACGGGTACTCCTTGTCCGGCAACTCGGGCGGCGGCTCGTAGGGCAGCGCGTAAATCACCGCGCGGCCGTCCGGGTTGCCGTAGAACTGCCAGCCGGTGCCTGCCTTCACATACGGATCGGAGCCTTCCTTGTAGCGCCAGCGCGTTTCCTTGCCGCCGACCACCGGCCAGCGCAGACCGCGCGCCTTGTGATAGTCGTCGAACGGCGCGAGGTCGTGGCCGTGGCCGCGGCCAAAGCTCGCGTATTCCTCGAACAAGCCTTTCTGGATATAGAAGCCGAACGCCTTCGCTTCGTTGTTGCTGTAGGTAGAGTCAGTCTGCGACAGCGGAAATTTATCGACCTGGCCGTTGCGATACAGCACGTCGTAAAGCGTCTTGCCCTTGTATTCGGGCTTCTGCGCGATCAGTTCGGCCGGCCACACTTCTTCCACCTTGAAGCGCTTCGAAAACTCCACCAGTTGCCACAGATCGGAACGCGCCTCGCCGGGGGCGACCACGAGCTGATGCCAGAATTGCGTGCGCCGCTCGGCGTTGCCATAGGCGCCTTCCTTTTCAACCCACATCGCCGAGGGCAGGATCAGGTCGGCCGCCACCGCCGTTACCGTCGGATACACGTCCGACACGACGACGAAATTCTCCGGATTGCGATAACCCGGCAGCCCTTCCTGATTGATGTTCGCGCCGGCCTGTATGTTGTTGTTCACCTGCACCCAGTACGCGTTGAGCTTGCCGTCGCGCAACATGCGGTTTTGCAGGACAGCATGAAAACCGGGTTTGTCGGGAATCGTGCCGGGCGGGAGTTTCCAGATGTGTTCGGCTTCCTCGCGATGCTTCGGGTTGGTGACGACCATGTCGGCCGGCAGCCGGTGCGAGAACGTGCCGACTTCGCGCGCGGTGCCGCACGCGGACGGTTGGCCGGTCAACGAGAATGGACTGTTGCCAGGTGTCGCGATTTTTCCGGTCAGCAAATGCAGGTTGTAGACCATGTTGTTGGCCCATGTGCCGCGCGTATGCTGGTTAAAACCCATGGTCCAGAACGACATCACCTTGACCTTCGGATCCGCGTAGATCTGTGCCAACTGGTCGAGCTTGAGCTTCGAGACGCCGGAGAGTTTCGTGACGTAGGCAGCGTCGTACTTCGAGACGAATTGCGCAAACGCTTCATAGGTGATCGGCTGTGAACCGTTGGGGTCGCCAGCGTTTTTCGCGGCTTTTTGCAGCGGATTGTCAGGCCGCAGGCCGTAGCCGATATCCGTATTGCCGGCTTTGAACACCGTGTGCTTATCCACGAACTCGTGATTCACATGACCGTTCTTGATGATGTAGTTGGCGATGTAGTTGAGAATCGCCAGATCGGATTGCGGCGTGAAGATGATCGTCTCGTCAGCCAGATCAAAGCTGCGGTGCTCGAACGTGGAGAGCGTGACAACCCGGGTCGCGGGCGCGCTGAGCCGACGGTCGGTGACCCGCGTCCACAGCACGGGGTGCATTTCGGCCATGTTCGAGCCCCACAGCACGAAGGCATCGGTTTGCTCGATGTCGTCGTAGCAGCCCATCGGCTCGTCCATGCCGAACGTACGCATGAAGCCCGTCACTGCCGAGGCCATACAGTGCCGCGCATTCGGATCGAGATTGTTGCTGCGAAAGCCGGCCTTCATGAGCTTGACTGCCGCGTAGCCTTCCCACACGGTCCATTGGCCTGAACCGAACATGCCGACGGCGGTCGGACCTTTGGCTTTCAGCACGCGCTTGAACTGCTCGGCCATCACGTTGAAGGCCCGGTCCCACGACACTGGCGCGAATTCGCCGTTCTTGTCGTACTTGCCATCTTTCATGCGCAGGAGCGGCGTGGTCAACCGGTCCTGACCGTACATGATCTTCGACAGAAAGTAGCCCTTGACGCAATTCAGGCCGCGATTGACTTCGGCCTGCGGATCGCCCTGGGTCGCCACGACCCTGCCGTCCTTCACGCCGACACTCACGCCGCAACCCGTGCCGCAGAACCGGCACGGCGCCTTCGACCAGCGCAGATCGTCATGTGAAGCGTTCACAGCGGCTGCGTCCATGCCCGGCAGCACGACGCCCGCGGCGGAAGCCGCGGTGGCCGCCGCGGTCTGCTTAATAAACGCGCGACGGGTGAGCTTCATCAGCGAACTCCTGGTTCAATGATTCGAGATCTTCATGGTGCTGATAGACGAGGGCGGCGCCATAAACGCCCGGCAGGGCATGAATCGCGCTCAGTTGCGCGGCGACTTCGGCCGTGTGGGCGCCTTCGAGCGTCACGACCAGTTTGCCCAGCTCGCTCACGGCGTGAATTTCGGCGTAAGGAATCTCGCCGATTGCGAGACGAATACTGTCGAGTCGCGCGGCCTCAGCATGTACGACGATGCCCGCGATATGTAATTCGGCGCGAGTTCCATTACTACTTACCGTCTCCGCTGAAACGACAGACATGGCACTACCCTCCGGTTAAATCTGGTTATATGGCAGAAGGTTAGAGCAGGTGGAAATCAGTGAGGCGGCCCACCAATAAGCAATTGGTAAAACCAGACAGAAAAACCATAGCCAGCGATAAGAATCACTGTCAAAACAGGCACCATCACTGCAGTCAGGAATAGAAAACTGCGCAACTCTTCCGACTTACGCAATTCGTCGCTCATACGCAAGCTCCTCGGTTTTGGCAGTCAAAGCATCTATTAAACTGACTCAACTTGGTGAATGCATTTTTGATCGACACATTACAATTCGTCAAGAAAAATTTTTTGTTTACGCAATTCCGTAAAATGATCTTTCCTTTGGCACATTGACGCGATGCAATATAGGTAAATCGCTTATGTCGGTACCGCTTTATATCCAATACGCCGAAAATATGCCAATTGGAAGTGCGGAAGAATTTTCGCGCATACGCGCCTTTAATGATGCACGGCACTGTATGCACGCGAAGAAAGCAGGCGCGGGCGCGCCTGCATCGTCCTAGCGTTGCGCTTTAGCCTTCTCCGCCTGCGCCAACGTCTGCGCGGGCTTCGCATCGAGCTCATGCTCCACGCCATCCGCCCCCACCGGCGCGCGATGCAGCACCAGTGCACGCTCACGCTGCAGCAGCGGCACATTGGGCGAATCCTGCCAGTCCGGATCGGGGATCTCGCCGAACACCTGGCGCAACCGCTCGCCCCACGTGCGATGAATCATCTCGAAGTATGCATTGTCGTGGTCGATCGAGACGAAGCGCGTGACGTGCAGCGCGTCCTTCTCGTAGACCAGCAGATCGAGCGGCAATCCGACCGACAGATTCGAGCGCAGCGTCGAGTCCATCGAAATCAATGCGCACTTGGCGGCTTCGTCGAGCGGTGTGGACGGTGTCAGCACGCGGTCGATGATCGGTTTGCCGTACTTGGCCTCGCCGATCTGGAAATACGGGTTCACGGCCGACGCTTCGATGAAATTTCCCGCCGCGTAGATCATGAACAGACGCGGCCGGTTACCCGCGATCTGGCCGCCGAGAATGAAGCTGCAATTGAACTCGACGCCGAATTCCTGCAACGCCTCGGCTTCGCGCTGATGCACGCAACGCACCGCACGGCCGATCACGCGGGCCGCGTCAGCCATAGTGGGCGCGTTCCAGAGCGTGGGCAACGAGGGATCGGCAGGCTCGGACAGCTCGTGGAGCACCGCTTGCGTGAGCGACAGATTGCCGGCGCCCAGTAGCACGAGCATGCGTTCGCCCGGCTGCTCGAACACCGACATCTTGCGTGCGGTGCTGATGTGATCGACGCCCGCATTGGTGCGCGTGTCCGACAGGAACACGAGCCCGTCGTCGACGGACATCGCTACACAGTAAGTCATAAGGAAAGGTACCCGCGAAAAACGACAGAACGGCGCTATTGTAATTCGGCGCGCATGCACCTTACCCCTATTACGGCGCGCGTGGGCCTAATCTGAAGCGCTATGCGGGCAGACGCTCATCCAGGCCCATCGCCAGGCCTGCCGGCAAGCCACCCTGCGATATAGGCGCCAGGCCGCCCTCAGGGCTTGGCAGGCGGCCTATCAGCGGCCCTGGAGCCCTGTCGGCCGCTCCACCCTACCCGCTATTGCGACGACTGCGCACTGACCGTGACGGACACCTTCAACTGCTCTTCCCGCCCGCCGATACGCCGGCCGCGCACCGGCGCGGCGGCTTCGTAGTCGCGCGCCACGGCTAGCCGGCAGTAGATTTCGCTGGCAAACGCGGCGTGCGTGACGTCGACGGAAATCCAGCCCTTGCCGTCGAGCCATAC
>NZ_DASRSY010000297.1:0-11857 GCF_035656215.1 Paraburkholderia sp. | reverse complement strand
ACACCGCCTCGGTGCGCACGCAACTCGACATCGCGCTGATGCCCAAGCCGTTCCAGATCGACGCGGTGAACAACCGCGACTGGAGCCTCTCGTCGGAATGGAAGCGCTTTACCTTCACGGTGACCGAACGTGCTAAATAGAGTGCGCCGAGCCACCAGCGTCAGCAGCATCGTCGTGCGCGTGCTGGTGTCCACAGTCGCCGTGACGGCCGTACTGCTGCTCGTGCTGCTTGCCGCGGCGAGCGCGAACACTGAATTCTTCGACCGCTATTACCAGTGGCTGTACGCGGCCAATCTCGTGGTCGCGATGATCTTTTTGCTGGTGGTGGCGACGCTCGTCATCATCATTATTGCCCGGCTTAGAAAAGGTAAGTTCGGCACGCGGCTGTTAGCGAAACTTGCGTTTTTCATGGCGTTGGTCGGCGTGGTGCCGGGCGGCATCATTTACGTCGTCTCGTACCAGTTCGTGTCGCGCAGTATCGAGTCGTGGTTCGACGTGAACGTCGAAACCGCGTTGACGTCGGGTCTGAATCTGGGCCGCGGTATGCTCGACGCGTCGCTCTCCGATCTGCAAACCAAGGGCCGCCTGATGTCCGAGCAGTTGGCGAGCGCGGATGCCGCCGGCACGACGCTCACGCTCCTGCGCTTGCGCGATCAGTTCGGCGTGCAGGACGCGACGATCGTCGAACCCACGCGTAGCATGTCGGGCGCGACCCCGGACATGCACGTGGTCGCGCAGGCATCCGGCAATTACGCGACGCTCGTGTCGAATGACTTGCCCACGCCGATGATGATCGATCAGGCGCGTGGCCGTGGCTATGCGGCGATCGAGGGCGAAGTCGACGGCGATCCGAACGCGCATGGCGGCAAGGGTGCACTGAGGCTGCGCGTCGTGCAGCGCATACCCGATTCGAACGCGTCGCTGCTGCAGCCCACTGAACGCTTCCTGCAACTCACGCAGCCCGTGTCGCCGTCGCTCGCGCGTAATGCCGACGCGGTGCAGCGGGCCTATCGCGAGTATCAGGAGAAGGCGCTGGGCCGCACCGGCTTGCGCAAGATGTACATCGGCACGCTGACGCTTGCGCTGTTCCTCGCCACCTTCATCGCGATGATGCTGGCACTCGCGCTCGGCAATCAGCTCGCGCGGCCATTGTTCCTGCTCGCGCAAGGCACCAAGGAAGTGACCGAGGGCGATTACACGCCAAAGCGCGAAATCAAGTCGCGTGACGAACTGGGCTTCCTCACGCAGTCGTTCAACGCAATGACGCGGCAGTTGTCCGAAGCGCGCGCCGCGGTCGAGAACAACCGCATTGCGCTCGAGCATTCGAAGGCCTATCTGGAAAGCATTCTCGCGAACCTGACCGCGGGTGTGTTCGTGTTCGACCGGCAGTTCCGTCTCACCACCGCGAACCGCGGCGCTGAGCGCATCTTCCGTCAGCAGTTCCAGGAAGTATTGGGTTCGGCGCTTGAGCAGATCGGTGTGTTGATCGAATTCGGCGGGATGGTGCGCAAGGCGTTTGCCGATCGCGAAGCCGCGAGCGGCGACGGGCACGACGATCGCGGCCACTGGCAGCAGCAGTTCTCGGTGCAGGTGCCGGGCGAAACCGAGCCGCTCACCTTGCTTGTGCGCGGCGCGCGTCTTGTGTCCGCCACTGATCGCGATGCGGAAGACATGCAGACTTCCGGCTACGTCGTCGTGTTCGACGATATTTCGGACGTGATCTCCGCGCAGCGTTCGATCGCCTGGGGTGAAGTGGCGCGGCGTCTCGCGCACGAGATCAAGAACCCGCTCACGCCGATCCAGCTCTCCGCCGAGCGTTTGCAGATGAAGCTTGCCGACAAGCTGTCGCCATCGGATGCCGATGTGTTGAAGCGCGGCGCGACCACAATCGTCAATCAGGTCGCGGCGATGAAGCAGATGGTCGACAATTTCCGCGACTATGCGCGCACGCCACCGGCGGTGCTCGCGCATCTGCAACTGAACGAACTGGTCAGCGAAGTGCTGACGTTGTACGGTATAGAGGAAGGCAAAGGCGCGATTCAGGTGGAACTCGCGGACTTGCCGGCGATTCGCGGTGACGCCACGCAATTGCGCCAGGTGATTCACAACCTGCTGCAGAATGCGCAGGATGCCGTGGCCGACGTCGAACAACCACGTGTGTTGCTCGAGACGAGGACAGTAGAATACGGAGACCCCGACGCTGAAGGCAAAGTACGCGTCGCGGTGCGTCTGACGGTGTCGGATAACGGACCGGGCTTCCCCGCGCGTATCCTCACACGTGCATTCGAACCTTACGTGACGACCAAGGCCAAAGGTACAGGTCTCGGTCTTGCGATGGTCAAGAAGATCGTCGACGAACACGGCGCGCGGATCGACATTCGCAACCGCATGAAAGCGGGCGATGTGATTGAAGGTGCGCAGATCTCGATCCTCTTCCTTCAACTGGCAGACGATGCCGCGGCACCTGGAGAAGGACCGCGGGCGGCGCATGGCAATGCGGCGCAGGGAACGACAAAAGCAACAGTGCAGACAAGGGCAGCGTAAATGGCAACCATCCTGGTGGTAGATGATGAAATGGGCATCCGGGAATTGCTCTCGGAAATCCTGAGCGACGAGGGGCATGTCGTGGAAGCTGCGGAAAACGCGCAGGAAGCGCGTGAATTCCGCTTGCGCCAGGCGCCGGACCTGGTGCTGCTCGACATCTGGATGCCCGATACCGACGGCGTAACCCTGCTCAAGGAGTGGGCCGCGCAGGGGCAACTGACCATGCCGGTGATCATGATGTCCGGTCACGCAACCATCGATACGGCGGTTGAAGCGACCAAGATCGGCGCACTCAATTTCCTCGAGAAGCCGATTGCGCTGCAGAAACTGCTGAAGGCAGTCGAGCAGGGCCTCGCTCGCGGCAACGCGGCGGGTGGTGCGCCGGGCGGCGCGGCGGCGAAGCCCGCGTTGCCGGTCAGCGCTTCCGCGGTGGCATCGGCGGCGGCGTTGCCGATGCTGTCGTCGGACGGCATGGGCAGCGGCGCGTTGGCCGCGCAAACGGCGTCGATCTCGTTCGACATCCCGTTGCGCGACGCGCGCGATGCGTTCGAGCGCGCTTACTTCGAATATCACCTCGCGCGCGAGAATGGCAGCATGACGCGCGTTGCGGAGAAGACGGGGCTGGAGCGTACGCACTTGTATCGCAAGCTCAAGCAGCTCGGCGTCGATCTCGGCAAGAACAAAGGGGAGTGATCAGCGCGCAATGCGTGCAGGCTGGGGCTGCCAGATTTTTTCGAGAAGGGGCTTGTCGCGCTGCTGACCCTTTGATATCATTTCGTTCTTCGTTGGCCCGGTAGCTCAGTTGGTAGAGCAGCGGATTGAAAATCCGCGTGTCGATGGTTCGATTCCGTCCCAGGCCACCAGGATTCAGCCCCAGGAAATCGCAAGATTCCTGGGGCTTTTCCTTTTTTGCCCCTTTATTGACGGGCATTCGCTGCAAGCGGGCTGCTCGGCGGCATTGGGCATCGCGTGATAAAATCGCGCCAGTTCAAGGACTTGCATGCGAGCGCGTGGTCGACGTTCGGCTGGTACGCCGCCGCGCCAAACACGTCTTTTCGTATCCTGAAGCGGGGCCTTCTGCGCACTTTGCCGCAAGACGGCAAGGCTGCAACAGGCGCCGAACCCTTCGCCCGACGATTAACGGTATAAGCGCCCAGCGACTCTGCATGTGGAAGGCGCGGCCTATACTGCTCTGGGCCGGCAGCAGTGCCGGCACGCGTCGCGCCGCGTTGCTTGCATGGCGCACCTCGCGCAGCGCGACGTGGCACTCATCATTCACGGAGTTTCACGGTGATCCGCAAAGACGCTAAACGTAGCGCTCTGGTGCTGTTTTCCGGCGGCCAGGATTCCGCCACATGCCTCGCCTGGGCGCTCGAACGTTATGAAACGGTCGAAACGCTAGGCTTCGATTACGGTCAGCGGCACCGCGTCGAACTCGAATGCCGCGAAGGGTTTCGCAACGCCGTAGTACACGCATTTCCGGCATGGGCCGATCGACTCGGCGAAGATCACATGATCGATCTGTCGGTACTCGGCTCGATCAGCGATACCGCGATGACGCGCGAAATCGAGATCCACGCTACCGCCAACGGTTTGCCGAATACGTTCGTGCCGGGCCGCAATCTGATGTTCATGACGATCGCGGCGGCCATCGCGTATCGGCGTGGTTTGCAGGTACTGGTCGGCGGGATGTGCGAGACGGATTTCTCGGGCTACCCCGATTGCCGCGATGACACGATGAAGGCATTGCAGGTCGCGTTGAACCTCGGCATGGACACGCGCTTCCTGCTCGAAACGCCGTTGATGTGGCTCGATAAGGCTGACACGTGGCGTCTCGCGCACGAGCTTGGCGGCGAAGAGCTCGTTGAACTGGTACGCGTCGAAACGCACACCTGCTATGTTGGCGAGCGCGCCGAACTGCATGCATGGGGTTTCGGCTGTGGCGAATGCCCGGCGTGCCGCTTGCGCAAACGGGGCTATGAAGCGTATCTGGCCGGCGAGAAGGTCACCGAGCCGGTTTGACGGTCTGACGTTGGCGCATCGTGCGAACGGTGCGTTAGCGAGCAATCATTTTCAGGAATACAAGGCAGAAAGCAGCATGACGTACGCGGTCAAGGAAATCTTCTATACATTGCAGGGCGAGGGTGCGAATGCCGGTCGTCCGGCCGTGTTCTGCCGGTTCGCCGGCTGCAATCTGTGGTCGGGCCGCGAAGAAGATCGTGCGGAGGCGGTGTGCCGCTTCTGCGATACGGACTTCGTCGGCACTGACGGCGAGAACGGCGGTAAGTACCGCACCGCCGAAGAACTGGTGCAGATGATCGCGTCGCAGTGGCCGGAAGGCGAGGGCGAGCGTTTCGTGGTCTGCACGGGCGGCGAACCGATGCTGCAGATCGACCAGCCGTTGGTCGACGCGCTGCATGCCGCTGGCTTCGAAATCGCCATTGAGACTAACGGCTCGCTGCCGGTGCTCGAGACGATCGACTGGATCTGTGTGAGCCCGAAGGCCGACGCGCCGCTCGTCGTCACCAAGGGTAACGAATTGAAGGTCGTAATTCCGCAGGACAACCAGCGCTTGTCCGAGTATGCGAAGCTCGACTTCGAGTATTTCCTCGTCCAGCCAATGGACGGCCCGTCGCGCGACCTTAACACCAAGCTCGCGATCGACTGGTGCAAACGCCATCCGCAATGGCGCCTGTCGATGCAGACCCACAAGTATCTGAACATTCCCTGATTTGCCGTGCTGACGATTACACGAAAACTCGAATTCGACGCGGGCCACCGCATCCCCGATCACCGCAGCCAGTGCCGTAATCTGCACGGCCATCGCTATGTGCTCGAAATCACGCTGCAAGGCGACCTGGTCGATACCGAAGGCGCGCCGGATCGCGGCATGGTGATGGACTTCGCCGACGTAAAGTCGCTCGCCGTCGAGCATCTGGTCGACAAGTGGGATCATGCGTTTCTCGTCTACGAAGGCGATACGCAGGTACGCGGCTTTCTGGAAACGATGGCGGGGCACAAGACGGTCGTGCTCGACCGCATCCCCACTGTTGAAAATCTCGCCGCCGTCGCGTTCGACATCCTCGCGAACGTCTACGACGCGCATTACGGCGTGAATCTGCGTTTGCATAAGGTGCGTCTGTTCGAGACGCCGAACTGCTGGGCCGACGTCGTTCGCGACTAAACGCCGGGTCAACCTCAGGGCCCAACCGCAGGGCCCAACCCCCACGTTATTGTCACGGTATGATCGCTCCGATAACCACACGGAGCGAGACATGCCGGTCACCGCATTGCGTCGCAGCAGGCATTCAGGCCGTCATGGCCCTGGCGTTGGGCTGTTCCGCCACGCCAGCATCCTCCACCGTGTTTCAGGCGATGTGTCCCATCGCCAGGGAGCGCGGCAATGAGCACCTTCACGAATCCCCTCAAGCAACGTCTGAAAGAAGCCGATCCGCTATTCGGCCTGTGGCTTTCGCTCGGCAGCGATTCCGCAGCCGAGGCGCTTGCGCACGCCGGTTTCGACTGGCTGCTGATCGACATGGAGCATGCGCCGAACGATAGCGGCGATGTTACCTCGCAATTGCGTGCGATCGCCGCAGCGCATCTGCCGAGCGAGCCGGTCGTGCGCGTCCCCGCCAGCGAGGCGTGGCTCGTCAAGCGCGTGCTGGACGCCGGCGCGCGCACGCTGATGTTCCCGAATATCGAAACCGCGGAAGAGGCGGCACACGCCGTGCGTCTCACGCAGTATCCGACCGCCGATGCGCTCGACGGTCAGCGTGGCGTCGCCGGCGCAGTGCGGGCGGCTGCGTACGGGATGCGGCGCGACTACGTGCAGAGCGCCAACGCGCAGATTGCAAGCATTGTGCAGATCGAGTCGGCGCGCGGCTTGCAGGAAGTGGAGAAGATTGCGGCGACGCCGGGTGTCGATTGCCTGTTCGTCGGACCGGCCGATCTCGCCGCGAGCCTCGGTCATCTTGGCGATTCGAAACATGCCGAGGTGCAGGCCGCGATGGCGCGCATCGTCGGCGCTGCTGACAAGGCCGGTATTGCCACCGGAATTTTTGCTATGGATGTCGCGAGTGCGAAGCAGCATCGTGATGCCGGTTTTCGTTTTATCGCCCTGGCCGCCGACGTCATGTGGATGTTGCGCGCGACCCGCCAGGCGTTGCAGGAGGTGAGGACATGAAGGGGATGCTGCAGTGCGTTGCGGTGCGTATGGCGGTCACAGCTGCGTTGATGGCGAACGTGACGGCGTATGCGCAGGACAACCGCGTCGCGAAGTCGAACGATGCGGAGACGCAAACCGCGGTCGCCGATTACAACGCCGGCAATCTGGGCGCAGCGCTTGCCGAGTTCCGGAAAGCGGCGGGGCGCGGCAGCCGGCTTGCCGAGTTCAACTACGCGATGATGCTGCTCAACGGTGAAGGCGCCCCAGCCAATGTCGATGAAGGCAAGAAGTGGCTGCGCAAAGCCGCCGACGCCAACATGTCGCATGCACAGTATGTCTACGGCAAAATGTACGACGACGGCGAGTTCGTCGGGCGTGATCCGGTCGAGGCGCATCGGTGGTTCCTGAAGGCGGCGCAGCAGGGGCACGTGCAGGCGGAACTCGCGCTGGCCAACCAGTTCCTCGATGGCCGCGGCACGGCACGCGATAACCAGCAGGCGTTCGTCTGGTACAAGAAGGCCGCGCAAGGCGGCGATATGACCGCGCAGTACGTAACCGGCTCGTTCTACGAACGCGGCGGCGATGGTGTGGACAAGAACCTGAACGTGGCGCGCGCGTATTACGCGGCAGCGGCCGCACAGGGCGACCCTGCGGCGAAACTCAAGTATCAGCAATTGAGTGCGCAGCTGCGGGATCAGAAGGAAGTGAAGCCGCAGTAGATGAAAAAAGGGCGCTCATGATGCGAACCACACCCCAAAAGTTGGACGCACGTCCATGCTTTTGGAGAACAGTTCAGACGGTGCGCCCCGTTTGTTTGTCGTGCCTTCTTTCTCTGGGCTGAATTGACTTTGCGTCTTTCGGCCCCGTAGCGTTTGGCTCCGTAGCCTAAGCCCTGCGCCGCTCTAACTCTGCATCAATCGCTTCTGCCGGGCGACGTTCATGATGAGGCCGATCGCGACCCCCAGCGTAGTCAGCGCGGTGCCACCGTAACTCATGAATGGCAACGGCACGCCCACCACCGGCAAGATCCCACTCACCATGCCGATGTTGACGAACGCGTAGGTGAAGAACGCCATCGTCAGCGATCCGGCCAGCAGCCGCCCAAACAGCGTTGCCCCATTGGCCGCGATATACAAACCGCGCGCGATCAGTAGCATGTAAAGCGTGAGCAGCACGATCCCGCCCGCCAGCCCGAACTCCTCGGAAAACACCGCGAAAATGAAGTCGGTGTGCTTCTCGGGGATGAACTCCAGATGTGCCTGGGTACCCTTGAGCCAGCCCTTGCCGAGCGGGCCGCCCGAGCCGATTGCAATCACCGCCTGGATCGTGTGGAAACCTTTGCCGAGCGGATCGGACGTCGGATCGAGCAGCGTACAGATACGGTGCTTCTGATAATCGTGCATTAGCGGCCACTGCACTTCCGGCTGACAGATCTTGTCCTGGAACGCCGCGATCGAGCCAACCGCGATCACGCCGGCAATCAGCACCGGCACGATCAGCTTGAAACTCAGCCCCGCGAAATAAATCACGAAAAAGCCCGCCGCGAACACCAGCACGGCGGTGCCAAGGTCAGGCTGCTTGGCGATCAAACCGACCGGCACAATCAGGATCAGGAAGCCGACCAGAAAGTCGTACCAGCGCATCACACCTTCGCGGCGCTGGTAGTACCAGGCGAGCATTAGCGGTGTGGCGATCTTCAGAATCTCCGACGGCTGGATCACCACGCCGACATTGATCCATCGCTTGGCACCCTTGCGCGTGAGGCCGAACAGCGCCACCGCAACCAGTAACGCGATCCCGAACGTATAGAGCGGGACCGCGAAGCGCATTAGCGTGGTGGGTGGCACATTGGCCAGCGCCCACATCAGCACGAACGTCAGCATGATGTTGCGCAGTTGGTCTTCCACCCGGCCGGGCATGTCCAGCGTCGCGCTGTATAGCGTGACGATGCCGACGCACAGCAGTAGAAACACGATCAGGGCGAGCGGCCGGTCGAAGCCCACGAACATCCGCTTGATGCGGTCGAGCCAGGCGCGCTTGTCGAATTGCATGCCTTTCTCCTTACTCGTCGATGCCGCCGGAAACCGGCTGGCGTGGCGACGTTGGCTGAATGCTGTCATCCCGCGACGGGGCGGCGGCGGTCGGTACCGGCTCGCTGCTCGGGCGGGGTTTGTGCGGGACGCCGGATTTCCGCGGCGTCGGATTCTTTGCAGCGGCAGAGGCGGATGCGGATGCAGCGACAGCCGCCGACGCGCCGGATGCACCAACCGCAGCCGCGGGCGCCAATGCAGCGGCCGGAGCCGATGCAGCCGCTGCCGCAGAAGCTGCCGCGGCCGAAGCGGCGCCCGGCATCGGCAGCGCCGTGAAACCCGCCGCGACCTTGACCGGCTGCGCCGTGTCCTGTGGCGTCGGTGCGCCACCCACTTCAGGCGCGGACGCATCCTGAGTTGCCGAGGCCGCTGCCGCGACGGCCGCCGCTGCAGCGCCGGGCTTATTCTTGCCGACCAGGTAGTAATCGAGCACACGACGTGCGATGGGACCGGCCGCTTCCGCACCCCAGCCACCGTTTTCGACGATCAGCGCAATCGCGATCTTTGGCTGTTCGGCAGGCGCGAACGCAATGAACAGCGCGTGGTCGCGCAGATGTTCGGCGATCGCGTGGCCTTTGTAATTGGCGCCTTGCAACGAATACACCTGTGCCGTGCCAGTCTTGGCGGCGGCCAGATATGGCGCGCCGATGAACACCTTCGACGCCGTACCGTTGGTCACCACGCCTTCCATTGCGCGCTTGATGATGTCGATGTCCGATTGCTTCACGGCGATCCTGTCGCTTGGATCACGCACGACCGGGCGCGTATCTTTCGTGATCGGATTCTCGATGTCGCGCACAAGGTGCGGCTTCATCACGACGCCGTTGTTGGCGAGCGTGGCCGTGGCATGGGCGAGCTGGAGAATGGTGAACGAGTTGTAGCCCTGGCCGATGCCCAGACTGATCGTTTCGCCCTCATACCAGCGCTGCTGCTCGGGCTTGCGGTACGCCTTGCGCTTCCAGTCCGTCGACGGCAGGATGCCGCGCGCTTCGCCTGAAATGTCGATACCGGTGATCTGGCCGAAACCCCACGGCTTCATGAAGCCGGCGATCGCGTTGACGCCGAGATCGTGCGCGAGCATGTAGAAATACGTGTCGTTCGACACCACGATCGCGCGGTTCATGTCGACCCAACCCTGGCCAGAGCGCACGTCGTTACGGAACGTATGGCCGCCGAATGTGTACGAGCCCGGATCCTGGAAACCCCAGCCCGGCGTGCGCTTATGCAGCGTCAGCGCAGCGAGTGCCATGAACGGCTTGTAAGTCGAGCCCGGCGGATAGGTGCCGTGCAGTGGGCGGTTCAGGAGCGGATGGTCCGGCGAGTTATTGAGCTCGTCCCAGGTTTGCTGATCGATGCCGTCGACAAACGAATTCGGATCGAAGCTCGGCGCGGACACGAAGGCGAGCACGTCGCCGGTTGCCGGTTCGATTGCGACCAGCGCCCCGCGCCGGCCTGCAAATGCCTGCTCGGCGACCTGTTGCAGGCCGATGTCGATCGACAGTTCGAGGTTGTTGCCCGGCGTTGCCTGGGTGCGCGACAGCGTGCGCACGGGCCGGCCGCCCGCGGTCACTTCGACTTCCTCAAAACCGGTCTGGCCGTGCAGTTCAGTCTCGTAGCTCTGCTCGACGCCGATTTTGCCGATGTAGTCGGTGCCCTTGTAGTTGTTTGCGTCGAGGCGCGGATCGTAGTGGTCCGGATCGCTGTCGTTCTGATCACTGGCGTCGTCGATACGGTCCTGATCGCGCTGCGAAATCCGGCCGATGTAGCCGATCACGTGCGCGGCGGTCGGTCCGAGCGGATATTGACGGAACAGACGCGCGCGCACTTCCACGCCCGGAAAGCGGAAGCGTTGTGCGGTGAAGCGCGCGACTTCGTCGTCGGTGAGACGGGTGCGGATCGGGAGGCTCTCGAAATTCTTCGAGTCTTCCTGCAGCTTCTTGAAGCGGCGGCGGTCGCGAGCGTCGATCGAAACCACGGTGGCCAGATTGTCGATCACGTTTTCGAGCGTGTCGTTCAGCTTCGACGGTGTGATTTCGAGCGTATACGCCGAGTAGTTCTTGGCCAGCACCACGCCGTTACGATCAGTGATGATGCCTCGGTTCGGCACGATCGGTGCGACCGAGATGCGGTTTTCGTCGGCTTGCAGCGAGTACTTGCTGTAGTGCCAGACCTGCAGGACCAGGAAACGGAAGCCGATCAGCCCGAAACAGACGAACACGAACACGCCCGCCGCCGCGACCCGCAGGCGGAACTTCGAGAGCTGTTGCTGAGTGTCCTTGAATTCGGTCATGCGATTCTGCAAAAGGCCGTGTGACGGCCATCATGAGTGTGCGCCCAATCCGGCCGGAACCGGGAGGCCTGAACAGCGATGCGCGTCGAGCGGGCCGGGCACTTGGGTTCCATCGGAACGACCGGCCGGCGTGCTCGATACGTGATTAAATCGGCCGCGTATCGTCCGGATCGGCAGGACGGCGCTGCGGCATCAACAGCAGCATGCTGGCGACCGGCCACAGCGCAGCTTCGACGAAGCCGTCGATCAGGTAACTCCAGCCCGGAAACGCCGCACCCGTCAGCAGACGGATCACGAACGGCACCAGTTGCGCGACGACCAGCAGCGGCATCACCGCGAAGGTCTGCACGCCGAGCGACATCCACAGCACACGGCGATGGATCGTAATCGCGCCATACGACAACAACGTATACGCCAGCGCGTGCTCGCCGAGCAGGCTGGCGTTGTGCACGTCCATCAGCAGGCCGAGAAAGAACGCGATGCCCATGCCGACTTTGCGCGGCTGGTGCACGTTCCAGAACAGCAGCACGAGCGCCACGAAGTCCGGCACGCCGGCGAGGCGCCCCCACGGCATCAGGTTCAGCAAGAACGCCGCGGCGAGGCTGAACGCGATGAAGTATGGATTGACCGGCTGCAGGATGTATTGCGGGCGGTTCATGGCTGGGTCCCCGGCGTGGCGTGCGGCTTCGCGCTCTTGTCAGCGGCTGGCTTCTTCTCGGCGGTGGCCTTCTTCTCTGCGGCGGCGGGCTTGGCGGGCGTTTTCTC
>NZ_DASRSY010000296.1:0-4685 GCF_035656215.1 Paraburkholderia sp. | reverse complement strand
GTATGGCGGCCAGTCGGCCATGGCCATCGGCGTATCGCAGTTGTCGGAAACCGGCAAGTGGGTCTACAAAGTGCAAGGCACCTCTGACTCGCGTGGCCAGTTTGGCGCGTCGGTTGGCGCAGGCATGCACTGGTAAAACTTCGGCAGAAAGCGTGACCGGCTCGATTTGGGCCCGTCACGTCGAAGTCAGCAGCTTTGCAGTACAAGCAGCGAGCGGGCGCGGGTCCGAAAGGGCCCCGCCCTTTGCGCGTGATGTCATTCTCAAAAGGAACGGCGTCGCGCGCTTTTTTATGCACGCTGCAAAAGCGTTGCAGCGCGCAGCCCGCGCCGCGCAAATGGAGCGGGCACCTCCCGCGATGCCCCCACCCCACGCGCCGCTCAGCGCTGCATCGACTCCCACACCTTGTACAGACGCTTAACCGAAACCGGCATCGGCGTACGCAACTCCTGCGCGAACAGCGAAATCCGCAACTCCTCCAGCAGCCAACGGAACTCCGACAAGCGCGGATCCAGCACACCACCGCGTTGCGCGACTGCACGCTGATAGTTCTGCAATAGCGGCTGGAACTCGGCGAACTGTCGGGCATCGCGCGCGGAGTCCGCCTTAAGCTTGTCGATGCGCATCGCAATCCCTTTCAGATAGCGCGGAAAGTGCGCCAACTGGGGATATGGCGTATCGACCACGAAACGCTTGCCAATCAGACCATCCAGCTGGCTCTGCATGTCCCCATGCGCGGCCGTGAACGACTTCGCCTGCACCAGCTTTTTCGTCACCGTCGCGTATTCGCTGAGAATCTGCCCGACGAGGCGGGCAATTTCCTGCGCCAACAAAGTCAGACGGCTGCGACCTTCATCGCGGCGCGTGTGGAAACTGGCGTCATCAGCAGGCAGCGGATCTTGCAGACAAGCGCGGTCAAGCGCGGTATCGATCAGTTGATCGCGCAGCTCCTCCTGCGTGCCGCGTGGCATGAACTGCATCGCCATTTCGCGCAACCCCGGGAGATTTTTCTCCAGGTACTTGATCGGCTCTTTCAATTGCAACGCGAACAATCGCCGCAGCCCTGCGCGATGGATACGCGCGGCTTCGTCCGGTGAATCGAACACTTCGACGTCACAGTGCGTGCCGCGATCCACTAGCGCCGGATAGCCGAACAACGTCTGCCCACCGCGGCGGATTTCGAGCAACTCAGGGAGCTTGCCGAAATTCCACGTGGTCAGCTTTTCGTAGAGCGCGGTGCCCGGTTCAGCGCTGCCTTGCGATGCCGTTTGCGAACCAGGCGCAGCAGCGCCCTTGCCTCGCTGCGCAGCGCCGCTTGCCGCGGCTGCTGAGCCGGCCGCTTGCGAGCCAACCGCCACGCTACCGCCGCCGCCCGCATCCGCCAACGCCGCGCTAGCGGCACCCGACGCGATTTTCTGAAAATGCTGCTGCGCCTGCCCACCGAGTTCAGCGCGCAGTTGCGACATATTCCGGCCCATCGCGAGCTGCCGCCCGTGCTCGTCGATGACCTTGAAGTTCATGAACAGATGCGGCGTCAGCGTTTCGAGCTTGAAGTCTGACTGCTTCATTGCGACCTGGGTTTGCTCGCGAATGTCCGCAATCAGCGACTCGAGCAAACCGCCCGCGCCGAAGCGAGGACCGCTATGCCGATCGACGAAACCCGCCGCGAACTCAGGCAGCGGCACGCAATGGCGCCGCAGCTTCTGCGGCAACGATTTCAGCAACAGTTGCGCCTTCTCTTTCAGCATGCCGGGCACGAGCCATTCGCAACGGCGCGCGTCGACCTGATTCAGCGCATAGAGCGGCACCGCGAGCGTCACGCCGTCGCGCGGCGAACCAGGCTCGAAGTGATACGTGAGCACCATCTCAACGCCCGCCATCGTCATCCGTTTCGGGAACAGGTCGGTCGTCACACCGGCGGCTTCGTGCCGCATCAGATCGTCACGCGACAGATACAGCAGACGCAGCTTGTCCTCCGGCTGGCCGCTCTTCCTGACCTCGTCGCGATACCAGCGCTCGAACGATGCGCCCGTGTAAATACCTTGCGGCAACGCCTGATCGTAGAAACCAAAAATCAGTTCGTCGTCGACCAGCACGTCCTGACGGCGCGACTTATGTTCCAGTTGCTCGATATCGGCGAGCAGCTTGCGGTTGTGCGCGAAGAACGCGAGCTTCGTGTCGAACTCGCCTTCCACCAGCGCACCGCGAATGAACAACTCGCGCGCCCGCGCCGGGTCCTGTTTGCCGAAACTCACGCGCCGCCGGTGATAGATCGGCAGGCCGTACAGCACCGCGCGCTCAAACGCCGACACCTGCGCCGCGCGCTTTTCCCAATGTGGCTCGGACAATGACTTCTTCAGCAGATGCTCGCCGATTTTCTCGATCCATTCCGGTTCGATCTTCGCGATGCAGCGTGCGTACAGACGGCTCGTCTCGACCAGCTCCGCGGCCATGACCCACTTCCCGGCCTTCTTCACCAGCGCCGAGCCCGGCCAAAGGTAGAACTTGATGCTGCGCGCACCGAGGAAATACGGTTCGTCGTCGGCTTTCAAGCCGATGTTGCCGAGCAAGCCGGTCAACAACGCGAGGTGGATCTGCTCGAAGGTCGCTTCGGCTTCGTTAAGACGCCAGCCATGCTCACGCACCACCGTCAGCAATTGCGAGTGCACATCGCGCCATTCACGCAGGCGCAGTTGCGACAGGAAGTTCTTGCGGCACTCGTCCTGCAACTGCCGGTTCGACTTCTTGTGCGCGATCGCTTCTTCGAACCAGTTCCAGATCTTCAGCCACTGCAGAAATTCGGAACGCTCGTCGGCGAACCGGCGATGCGCCTGGTCGGCTTGCTCCTGCGCTTCGATCGGCCGGTCACGCGGGTCTTGCACCGACAATGCGCTGGCGATGATCAGCACTTCCTTCAACGCCTGCTGATCGCGCGCGGCGAGAATCATCCGGCCGACGCGCGGATCAAGCGGCAGGCGCGCGAGTTCGCGGCCGAGCGGCGTGAGCTGGTTGTCGTCGTCGACGGCGCCCAGTTCGTTGAGCAGTTGATAGCCGTCGGCAATGGCGCGGCCGGGCGGCGGCTCGATGAACGGGAAGGTTTCGATCGCCGTCAGATGCAGCGACTTCATGCGCAGAATCACCGACGCCAAGGACGAACGCAAAATCTCAGGATCGGTGAAGCGCACGCGGCCCTGGTAGTCGCTTTCCTCGTACAGACGAATACAGACACCATCGGCGACGCGGCCGCAGCGCCCAGCCCGCTGATTCGCGGCGGCCTGCGAAATCGATTCGACCTGCAGTTGCTCGACCTTGTTGCGATACGAGTAGCGCTTCACGCGCGCCAGACCCGTATCGACCACATAGCGAATCCCAGGCACGGTCAGCGAGGTTTCGGCGACGTTGGTCGCGAGCACGATGCGGCGCGCGTTCGAGCTGCGGAACACGCGCTCCTGTTCGGCGGCCGACAAACGCGCGAACAAGGGCAGAATTTCCGTATGCGGCGGGTGGTGTTTGCGCAGCGCTTCAGCGGCATCGCGAATCTCGCGCTCGCCGGGCAGGAAGACGAGCACGTCGCCGGGGCCTTCGCGACACAGTTCGTCGACCGCGTCGACGATCGCTTCCATCAGATCGCGGTCGGTCTCGCGCTGTGTCTTCGGCCTTTCACGCGACGACGATGCGGAAGAGCCTTCCGCCGACTTCACTGCCGGACTGTCTTCCGCGACCGGCCGATAGCGCATCTCGACCGGATAGAGCCGGCCGCTCACTTCGATCACCGGTGCAGGCTTCTCGTCGCTGCCAAAATGGCGCGCGAAGCGATCCGCGTCGATCGTCGCCGAGGTCACGATCAGCTTCAGATCGGGCCGCTTGACGAGAATTTCCTTCAGATACCCAAGCAGGAAATCGATGTTCAGGCTGCGCTCGTGCGCTTCGTCGATGATCAGCGTGTCGTAGGCTTTCAGCAGCGGATCGGTCTGCGTTTCGGCGAGCAGAATGCCGTCGGTCATGAGTTTGACCGACGCGCCCGGCGACAGATTGTCGGTAAAACGCACCTTGTAGCCGACCACAACGCCAAACGGCGTGCCGAGTTCTTCGGCGATACGGCGGCCTGTCGCCGACGCCGCGATCCGGCGCGGTTGCGTGTGGCCGATCAGGCCCGTGCCGCCCGCGCCGAGGCCACGACCGAGTTCGAGGCAGATTTTCGGCAACTGGGTTGTCTTTCCCGAACCCGTCTCGCCGCATACGATCACGACCTGATTCTGCGCAATCGCCTTAGCGATCTCCTCGCGGCGGCCGGACACCGGCAGCGCTTCGGGGAAGGTGATCGGCGGAATCGGGTTCGGTTCGACGACGCGTTGAACGCGCGGCGGGCGCGGCTCGCGACGCGCCGGCTGCGACGCGCCACCGGCATTGACCTGCCTACGCGCAGCGTCGCCCTGTGGCGGCTGTTTGCGCCCCTCATGAGCGGTTTTCGGCGCCTGCGCGCCCGCTTCGCGGCGCGCCTCACGCGGCGGATTATTTTTCTGCGCCGGCGCTTGCGCACCTTCCGGATTGCGTCGTGGCTCGCGCGCCGTTTCCGGCGTGTTGCGGTTGGCGTCCGGCGCTTCGCGGCGCGCAGCGTCGCCGGGCTTCACCTGATCGGCGTCCGGCACTGCATTCTCGTTCGCCGTAGCGGGACTTTTGGGTACAT
>NZ_DASRSY010000295.1:0-4886 GCF_035656215.1 Paraburkholderia sp. | reverse complement strand
ATTTCCGGCTCCGTGACGATTTCGAGCAGCGGCGTGCCGGCGCGATTCAGATCGATACCGGTCATGCCCGCGAAGTCTTCGTGCAGCGACTTGCCCGCGTCTTCTTCGAGGTGGGCGCGCGTCAGGTTGACGACCTTCTCGTACGCTTCCTTTCCTGCCTTTTCGTTAGCCGGGACCTGAATCGTCACCTGCCCGCCCTGCACGACGGGGATTTCGTACTGACTGATCTGATAGCCCTTCGGCAGATCGGGGTAAAAGTAATTCTTGCGCGCAAAAATGCTGCGCGACGCGATTGTCGAGCCGATTGCGAGGCCGAATTGAATCGCGCGCTCGACAGCGCCGCGGTTCATCACCGGCAGCGTGCCCGGCAACGCCAGATCGACGGGGCAGGCTTGCGTGTTCGGTGCAGCGCCGAATTGCGTGGGAGCACCCGAAAAAATCTTCGAAACGGTCGACAGTTGCGCGTGGGTCTCCAGACCGATCACGACTTCCCATTGCTTGGCCATGGTGCTCACACTCCTGCCGGTGCTTTACGGTGCCAGTCGGTCGCGCGCTGGAACGCGTCGGCCACTTGCAACATCCGGGCTTCATTGAAATAGTTGCCGATGATCTGCAGACCCACCGGACGCTGCGCATTCGCGCCCGCGCCGAAGCCGCACGGCACGCTCATGCCCGGCAAGCCGGCGAGGCTCACCGACAACGTGTAGATGTCGGCCAGATACATCTGCACCGGGTCGTCGCCTTTCGCGCCGAGGTCCCACGCCACCGACGGCGCGACCGGCCCCATGATCACGTCGCACTGCTTGAACGCTTCCTGGAAGTCTTGCGCAATGATGCGGCGGATCTTTTGCGCCTGCAGATAGTACGCGTCGTAATAGCCATGCGACAGCACATACGCGCCCACCAGAATGCGGCGCTTCACTTCCGGGCCGAAACCTTCCGCGCGCGATTTCTTGTACATGTCGAGCAGATCTCGGTATTCCGCCGCGCGATGGCCGAAGCGCACGCCGTCGAAACGCGACAGGTTCGACGAGGCTTCCGCCGGCGCGATCACGTAGTACACCGGGATCGACAATTCGGTTTTCGGCAGCGAGACTTCCACCAGCGTCGCGCCCAAAGCTTCGTATTGCTTCAGCGCGGCGTCGATCGAGGCGCGCACGTCGTCGGCAAGGCCTGCGCCGAAATACTCTTTCGGCAGGCCGATACGCAGGCCGGCGAGCGGTTTGTCCGCGCCATCTTCCTTCCACGTCTTGCCGATGTAGCGCGTGAAGTCTTCGTCATCGCGCGTGAGGCTGGTCGAATCACGTTCGTCGAAACCGGCCATGGCGTTGAGCAGCGTGGCGCAATCCGCGGCGGTCTGCGCAAACGGGCCGCCCTGATCCAGCGACGACGCGAACGCGATCATCCCGTAACGCGAGACGCGGCCGTACGTCGGCTTGATGCCGGTGATGCCGGAGAACGACGCCGGCTGACGGATCGAGCCGCCCGTATCCGTGCCGGTGGCAGCGGGCGCGAGGCGCGCAGCGACCGCAGCCGCCGAGCCACCCGATGAACCACCCGGCACAGCCTTACGATCCCATGGATTCTGCACGGGGCCAAAGTACGAATTCTCGTTGGACGAGCCCATCGCGAACTCGTCCATATTGGTCTTGCCCACGCACACCATGCCGGCGCTCTGCAGGCGCGCGACGACCGTCGCATCGAACGGACTTTCGTAGTTCGACAGCATCTTCGAGCCGGCGGTGGAGCGCCAGCCCTTGGTGACGAACACGTCCTTGTGCGCGATCGGCAGGCCGACCAGCGGGCCGGCGTGGCCGGTGTGCAGCAGCGCGTCCGCGGCTTTCGCCTGCGCGAGCGTGAGATCCGGGTCGACCTGAATGAACGCGTTCAGGCTGTTGGCCGCTTCGATCCGCTTCAGATACAGCTGCGCCAGTTCGACTGCGGAACATTCCTTGGCCGCCAGTGCGGCACGCAGTTCGGTCAAGCTTTTTTCATGCATTGCGTTTTATCCTGAGCTTTATTCGCGAGTCTTACTCGATCACCTTCGGCACGAGGTACAGGCCGTCCTGGACGGCCGGCGCCGGGCGCTGGAAAGCTTCGCGTTCGACCGTTTCGGTCACCGCGTCGTCACGCAGGCGCAGCGCGACGTCTTCGATCTGCTCGATCGGATGGGCAAGCGGGGCGATGCCGGTGGTATCGACCGCCTGCATTTGCTCGACAAGGCCAAAAAAATCGTTGAGCTGGACAAGCGTGTGCTCAGCGTCGGCGTCGGCCAGTTCGAGCCGCGCGAGGTGCGCGATGCGTTTAACATCGGTCAGAGTCAGAGCCATGCAGTCACCGGAAAATGTGGTGGACAGCCGCAGTTGAAGAAAAACAATGCTGCGACAGCGGGTTACGACACTGGAGGAAGACCTCGAAAAAGGGGCCAGCGGCGGCAAAAAGTGCCTTCCGTTTCCTTCAAAACATCCAAAATTATAAGGTATCATTACGCGTTCGACCCAAACCCGGACCGACTTAACAAGGCCTTTCTGAACAATTCCCAAAGATAGTTCGGATTTTTCTGACCAGGCCTTGCTCCGGCCTCCGGTAGACTCCCTCGCAGCTTCAAGTTCCTGTGGCGCCGCTTCCGCCCGGTTGAAGCTGTTATTTTTTCCGCTGCCGCCCTGCGCATACGTTGCGAGGCCCGGCCCCAAGCGAGACAGGATTTTGAATGTTCGGCTTTTTGCGCAGCTACTTCTCTAACGATCTGGCGATTGACCTTGGCACTGCCAACACGCTCATCTATATGCGCGGCAAAGGTATCGTTCTTGACGAACCGTCGGTGGTCTCTATCCGCCAGGAAGGCGGTCCCAACGGTAAAAAAACCATTCAGGCAGTCGGCAAGGAAGCCAAGCAGATGCTTGGTAAGGTGCCGGGCAACATCGAGGCGATCCGCCCGATGAAAGACGGCGTGATCGCCGACTTCACCGTCACCGAACAGATGATCAAGCAGTTCATCAAAACTGCTCACGAATCGCGCATGTTCTCGCCGTCACCGCGCATCATCATTTGCGTGCCGTGCGGTTCGACCCAGGTCGAGCGTCGCGCCATTAAAGAAGCGGCGCACGGTGCGGGCGCTTCGCAGGTTTACCTCATTGAAGAACCCATGGCAGCGGCAATCGGCGCGGGCCTGCCGGTGTCGGAAGCAACGGGCTCGATGGTCGTGGACATCGGCGGCGGCACCACTGAAGTCGGCGTGATCTCGCTCGGCGGCATTGTGTACAAGGGTTCGGTGCGCGTAGGCGGCGACAAGTTCGACGAAGCCATCGTCAACTACATCCGTCGTAACTACGGCATGCTGATCGGCGAGCAAACCGCCGAAGCCATCAAGAAAGAAATCGGCTCCGCGTTCCCGGGCTCCGAAGTCAAGGAAATGGAAGTGAAGGGCCGTAACCTGTCGGAAGGCATTCCGCGCAGCTTCACGATCTCCAGCAACGAAATTCTCGAAGCCCTCACCGATCCGCTGAACCAGATCGTGTCGTCGGTGAAGATCGCGCTCGAACAAACGCCGCCTGAACTGGGCGCGGATATCGCCGAGCGCGGCATGATGCTCACGGGTGGTGGCGCACTGCTGCGCGATCTGGACCGCCTGCTCGCCGAAGAAACCGGCCTGCCGGTGCTCGTCGCCGAAGACCCGCTGACCTGCGTTGTGCGCGGCTCGGGCATGGCGCTCGAACGCATGGACAAGCTGGGCAGCATCTTCTCGTACGAGTAAGCGAGCCCGTCTCCATGTCAGTAGCGCGGATCAGGCAAACGGCCCCTCGTGGGCCGGTTTGCCGTTGGCTGGGCCTGCCAGCCTCCGCGCGCTGAACGCGCGTCCCTCGCGCGCCGCCGTCTCACCCAACCGCTCACGCCCCCGGCGCCGACCATGGAATACAGTCCGCCGCCCCTGTTCAAGCAAGGCCCGTCCGCCCTCGCACGGCTGGTGTTCTTCGTCGTGCTGGCGCTCGCCTTGCTGATCTCCGATGCACGCTTCAAAACGCTCGAAATCGTGCGCGGCGTGCTCGGTGCGGGTCTTTATCCGTTGCAACGCGCAGCTCTCGTGCCGCGCGACATCTTCATGGGCGCTGCCGACCTGGCCGTGACCAGCGCCACGCTACGCAGCGAGAATGAGAAGCTGCGCACCAAAGACCTTCAGCTCTCGCAGCAAGCCAATACGGCCGCCGAACTGGCCGCCGAAAACACCCATTTGCGCGCGCTGCTGCAACTCTCGCAACGCTCGATCACGCAATCACTGCCCGCTGAAATCCAGTACGACACGCGCGATCCGTTCACGCAGAAGGTCGTGATCGGCCGCGGTGCCCAGCAAGGTGTCCAGGACGGTTCGCCGGTCGTCAACGAAGACGGCGTGATCGGTCAGGTGACGCGCGTGTTCCCGCTGCAAGCCGAAGTGACGCTGCTCACCGACAAAGACCAGGCGGTGCCCGTGCAAATCGTGCGCACCGGCTTGCGCAGCGTGATTTACGGCACACCGAAGGGCGATACGCTCGATCTGCGCTTCGTGCCGATCAGCGCCGACGTGCAAACCGGCGACGAACTCGTCACCAGCGGGCTCGACGGCGTTTATCCGCCAGGGCTGCCGGTCGCCAAGGTCGTGCGGGTCGACAAACAGGCCGATACGGCGTTCGCGCGCGTGATCTGCTTGCCAGTCGCCCCAGTGCGCGGCGCGCGTCAGTTACTGGTGCTGCACTATGTGAATAATGTGCCGCCGCGCCCGGCGGAAGAGCCCGATGCGGCCACTGCCGCGAAAGACGCCAAAGCGAAAAAGGGCGGCAAACCTGTGGACAGCAAGGCCGCGGCGGATAAATCCACTGCGAAGCCTGCTGAAAAACCGGCCGCCAAACCCG
>NZ_DASRSY010000294.1:0-23407 GCF_035656215.1 Paraburkholderia sp. | reverse complement strand
CCGCCCGCATGCCGCGCGCCACCGAAACCGGCACCGGATTGCTCAAACCGCCGTCCACCAGCCACACACCGTTGTGGAACACCGGCGTGAAAATCCCCGGAATCGCAATCGAGGCGCGTACCGCGTCGACCACGCTACCGTCCTGCAACCAGCTCTCGCGGCCCGAATCGAGTTCGGTGGCCACCGCCGCAAACGGCATGTTCAACTGGGCGATCGAGCGGCCGCCGAACTTGTCCGCAAATATCTGGATCACCTTGCGCCCGCCGAGCAAGCCGCCCGAAAAACGCAGATCGAGCAGCCGCACGACCGTTTGCCAAGTGAGCTTCGACACCCATTCTTCGAGCCAGTCGAGATCGCCGTTTGCATACACAGCGCCCACCAGTGCGCCGATCGACGTGCCGCACACCACATCCGGCTTGATACCGGCATCGTGCAACGCGCGAATCGCGCCAATATGCGCCCAGCCACGCGCGGCGCCACCGCCCAACACCAGACCGATCCGGCTGTATCGACGTCGATGTATCATTTTGTTGCCTGCCTTTTATCGTCTATCGCCCGCGTATCACGTCCGAGCGCGATGTCGTGTACACCTTCTGAAACTGGTCGAAGTGCACGTTGAAAATGCCTTCTTCAGTCACGCCGCCCTCGCGCCACTTCCAGCTCCACACGGTTTCCGGTTTGAGCGGAAACACGGCGACCTGGCCTGGTTTGCCGAGCAGGCGGCGCACTTCGTCTTCGCTCATGCCGATGCGAATCTTCCCGAAGTTGTCAGCGGTCAGCACCTGCGTGATAGCTTGCAATTTGCCGTCGCGGTCAATGTCGACCATGTACGTGTTCAGTCCTTGCGGGCCGCGCGGATATTCGAAACGCTTGGAACCGTCGGTAAACGTGCGCTCGGTTTCCGGCTTGCCCATCTGATCGCGGATCTGTGCTTCAGTCGTGACGCCTGGCGTCATATCCTTCAGCAACAACGCATCCGGCTTGACGGCGTTGAAGAATTCCTTGAGTTTTTGCACGGCGCGGTCGCTCTGTTGGTCGTCGCAACCGGTCAGTGCAGCGCACGCGGCCAGTATCGCGACGGTAAGCAGTTTGGGGCTCACAGCGAGTTCCTGTACGGATGCGAAGCGGCAATTCGCCCGCATCCCGTTGTGTAGTATGTCCCCCAGGGGGACTTCCTTCGGGCGTGCTACAGGATAACCGCGCACGGAAAAAACCGCGAGCGAGGCCGGCAACGGGCCATCAGCCGTCATGCGGACTGGTTTTGCGACTGGGGGGGGGCGAGGACCGTCGCCACAAGCAAAAAGGCGACGCTGTGCAAAGCGTCGCCGACTCGGTCGATACGGTCAAACCGGAAATAAACAGCGGCCGGAACAGCCGCCAGAAAACCGCAGTACTGCGGACGACGCGCAGCGGCCTGATCCGGGCGAAGCGGGCAGAGGCCTTGGCCTCTAACCTTGCGCTGTCGCCGGAATGGCAGACCGCTGCTTGTTGGCCGCCCTGGTCCCTCGATAAGCCTTCCAAGTGCAGCTAATCTAAACGGATTGGCGGATTTAGACGAGAGCGCGTTTACACCGAATCGGCAGATGATTCGCGGTCCGCGACAGCGGCAACGCACGCGGCTTGCGCGGCGGTCGCACTACCCCATACGCGCGCGGTCCGCGCGACGCCGTCGTACACCGCCGACAACAGCACGCTCATCCACGCAAGGCCGAGCGCATCGAGCCCGGCTCCCGGCTCGCCAGGCAGGTGCACATCCACGGCATGAGCTGCCGGCACGAACACGTTGTCGAACACGAGTTCATGACTGCCGGTGGCGCGCATGCCGAGATGATTCCATTCGCTGCCAACCCGCACGCCGGGTGTGTCGCGACGCACCAGCCATACGCCAACGCGCGGCGGCGTCTCGTCGCTGCGCGCCCACACCGCGAGCCAGGTGAGGCCGGGGCTGCCGGTCGAATACAGCTTGCTGCCGTCGATGATCCAGCCGTCGGCGCTGCGCTTCGCGATGGTCGACGGCAAACCCCCGCGTGCCGGCGTGCCCAACTCAGGTTCGACGCGCAGCGAGTTGATCAGCGCGCCATCGCGTACCGCCTCGCGCGCCAAGCGTTCACGCAGTTCGACCGGCCAATGCGGGTTGCCCTGCAAGCGATGATGAAACAGATATTGCATCACCAGTACGAGTGCCGTGGACGGCTCGCCGCGCGCCACCGCGCGCACCACTTTCAAGGCTTGTGGCAAGCGCGCACCCGCGCCGCCGAGCGATGCGGGCACCGTCAACGAGAGCAGGTCGAATTCATGCAGGCGCGCCAGATTGGCATGCGGAAATTCCGCCGTGCGGTCGTAGTGAGCCGCGCTGGCGGCGAACTCGCTGGTCAGCCGCGCGAGCAGTGCGTCGAACGCATCGCTATCGAGCGGTGGATGACGGCGCGTTACCGCGCTTTCGGCAATCGGGGCGTTCATTTCAGCACATCGGTCGGCAGGCCCGTGACCTCGTTGCAAGGCGGACGAGACGGAGAAAGAAGAACGGGAAGTCGTCATAGCGGCGGTTACGTCGTGGCATCCAGGTGATGTGCCATCGACGATAAGGCACGCATCTGTATAAGACAAACGCATTATTCTGCTAAGCAAATATGCGAATTTTCTTGAACGGCAAGGCATTCGCGCACATCGACACGGGTATCATCGAACGCACGAATCTTGCGCGCCGTTGCGCACTCATTTAATCACCACTCACCATGAAGATCGACGAAATCGACGCATACGTCACCGTCATTCGCTGTCAGTCGTTGCAACAGGCAGCGCTCTCGCTCGGCCTCACGCAACCGGCCATCACGCGCCGCCTGCAGAATTTCGAAGAGGCGCTCGGCGTCGAACTGCTCGACCGCAATACGCGTCCACTCAAGGCGACGGCAACGGGCCGCGTCGTCTACGAACAGTGCCGCGTGATCCAGCGCGAACTCGACGTGCTGCGCGAGATCGTCGCCACCGACACGCCGCCGGTCGGCACGCTACGCCTCGGCGTCGCGCAGACGATTGCCGATGTCGCGCTTACCGATGCGATGCGCGGCCTCAAGGCGGCCTACCCCGATCTGCAGGCGCGTGCATCGACCGGTTGGGGCAGCCAGATCCTGCAACGCGTCGAGCAGGGCGAACTCGACGCCGCCGTGATCCTGCTGCCCACCAACAAGACCTTCGACGAGACGTTATCGGCGCGCTCGCTTGGCCGCATCAAACTGGCGGTGGTCGCGCAGAAAGGCATGCTGAAAAAACGCGCGCATACGCTGGCGGAATGCCAGTCGATCGGGTGGGTGTTGAATCCGGATGGATGTGGCTTTCGCGACGGCCTGCAACGCACGCTGACGGGCCTCGGGCTCGCGCTCAAGCTCAATCTGGAAACGCTCGGCACCGAATTGCAATTGCAACTGGTCGCTGACGGCAACGGTCTGGGCCTCGTACCGTTACCGCTGCTGCAGGCCAGCGCTCACGCGGACGCGCTCGATATCGTCTCGATGAGCGACTTCAAGCCGCTCATCGATATCTGGCTCGTGCATCCGCGCGTGTTGGGTAAATTGCAACAGCCGGTCGAGCGGTTCGGCGCGGCAATCGAACGGCAATTCAAGGAAGTGCGCGTGCAGCGCGCGGCCTGAACCGCACGCTGACGCTATTTGCTTCGGTGGATTCGGTGGATTCGGTCGATTCGGTCGATTCGGTCGATTCGGTCGATTAGCCAGCTAGCTTCATCTGCTTTTCAGGTAAGCACCTCAGATCACGCGAAAGCCGTGCGTACCATCGCGCCCAAGTTGCGCAACAAGGCCGTACTCCCACTCCAGATAGGCGTTCATCGCTTCGCGCGCGTTATCGGTTCCTTCATACGGACGGCGATAACGATCGATGCGCGGCGATGCGAGACGCGTCTCGCCGCTTTCCACGGCAAAGCCCGCCTGGATCCACGCGCTCGTTCCGCCGCTTAGCACCTGCACCGGCTTACCCGTCAACGCCGCCACCTCAGGCGCGGCAAAGCGCGCAAGAAGGCTGCTGCCGCAGGTCACCACATACCGTTGCGCATCCGGCAGCTTGCGCAACGCTTCATTGAGTTGGCCGCGAATCGCGAACCACGCTCCGGGAATATGGCGCTTCACATAGTTCGCGCTGGTCGTGAAATCCAGCACGACGGTGCCGGGCGATTGCAGCAGCGTAACCAGTCCGGCCGGCGTGATTTCATCGACGGCAGGCGGTGTGGGCGCATGGCGTACAGCGGGCGCTGCGCCTTTTTTGTTGAAGTCCGCGTTGCCCAGGCCGTCCACCACATAGACCTCGACGTTCATCTGCGCGAGCCACGACGCGGTCATGTTCGCGCGCACGCCGTCGCTGTCGGCGAGGATCACGCGCGCGCCGCGCACCGGCGCGAACATGTCGGTCTCCTGCACCAGTTGACCGCCGGGCGCGTTGCGAAAACCTGGCACGTGGCCCGCTTCGTACTCTTCCGGTGTACGCACATCGAAACGATAGACAGTGCGTACCGCTTCATCGGCCCAACGACGCGCTTCGTCACGTGACGTGCGGCCCACCCTTGCGCGATCCGCCACGCCACGCGCGGAATCCGCGGCGGCGAGACGAAGCTTGTCATCGACAATCGGATCGAAGCGGCGCGAGCTGCCGTGCGCGAGCGCCTGACCGGCAAGCGTCCAGCCGATGGTGCCATTGCGCAGCGCCGCAACCGGATTCGGCACGCCCGCATTGATCAGCGACTGCGCACCGATGATGCTGCGCGTACGACCCGCGCAATTGACGATGATCCGTGTGGCCGGATCCGGCGCGAGCTGCCGCGCGCGCAGCACCAGTTCCGCGCCCGGCACGCTGATGCTGCCGGGAATATTCATGGTGTGGTACTCGTCGAAGCGGCGTGCGTCGAGCACCACCACGTCGGCTTCGTGATCGAGCAGCGCCAGCACCTGCGGTGCCGCCAGCGAGGGCGTATGACGCTCGCTTTCGACCAGTTCGCCAAATGCCTTGCTCGGCACGTTGACGTCCTGGAACAGCTCGCCGCCCGCCTTGCGCCAGCCTTGCAAACCACCATCGAGCAGCGCGACATCGGTATAGCCCAGCTCGCTCAACCGGTGCGCGGCGCGTTCGGCGAGCCCTTCGCCGTTGTCGAACACAACGACTGGCACATCGCGGCGCGGCAAACGCACTGGCGCTTCCAGTTCGAGATGCGAGAGCGGCAGATTGGCGGCGAACAGCGGATGACTGCGCGCGTGCGGATCCTCCTCGCGCACGTCGACGAGCGCGATTTCCTCGCGCCCAAGCAGTGCGCGGCGCACGTCTTCGAATGATCGGATGCGGAACTCTTTAACGAAACTCATGAGATCAGGGACTCCTTCGAAACATTCCAGATATTCGGCAACACGTCGTTCGAGTAGCCGGAGATAAAGGTTTTGCGGCCTCCGCCGACTGGATAGACAGAACGCGTCACCGCGCCGATATTTCCACCGTACACGTGAATGCTGATCGACGCACGATCGCGAAACGCATTACTCACACGATGGATATCGCCAATGCGCGGCGACACGGCGTCCACGGCGCCGGTGTCGAGGCGCTTTGCCGCGCCCTCTTCCGCCAGCGCGCCGTCTGGCGTGATGCGATACCCCTGAGCAATTTCCGCACCACGCAACACGCCGATCAAACCCCATACGGTGTGATCGTGCACCGGCGTCGACTGTCCCGGTCCCCATACAAAACTGACAATTGAAAAACGCTGCTGCGAGTCGGCGTGCAACAGGAATTGCTGATAGCGTCCGGGATCGGGCTGCGCGAAGGCGTCGGGCAACCAGTCGTCGTGGACGATCAGATCGCGCAGCGCAGCACCGCCGGCTTCGAGCAGATGTGCTTCGGGCACACGCTCGTCGACAAGCGACGCGATGCGCCCGACGAACGCGCGCAGCCGGTCCGTTCTCAAAGCTTGAGTCATCGAATGTTCACAAAGTTGATTGACTTGAATCGGTCACGCACCGCGAGCGAGCGCGGCGTTGAAGGTGTCGGTCCACAACGGTGCGACATCGACATGCCGGTCGATGACCGCGGCACGCGTGAACGTATCGGCCACCTGCTGCTCGCTCGCGATGTCCGCCGCCGTGACGCCGGTGACCCAGGCCCCCCAGCCCGAACAGGCAAAACCCAACCCCCTTCCACGAACGTGGACATCCCCGCGTCATCTGCAGAAAACCAAAACCTTTGCCACAATGCCCCATCGCGCGAAAGCGCCCGAAACAGCAAATGAACAGAAAATGATCCCCTTCTCGGTCCTGGACCTATCGCCAGTCATCGCAGGCGCCACGCCTGCCGACGCGTTCAAAAACACGCTCGACCTCGCCCAGCACGCGGAAAACTGGAATTACCGCCGCTTCTGGTTGGCAGAGCACCACAACATGACCGGCATCGCCAGCGCAGCCACGTCGGTGGTGATCGGCTACGTCGCCGGTGGAACGAAAAAAATCCGCGTCGGCTCCGGCGGCGTCATGCTGCCGAACCACGCACCGCTCGTCATCGCGGAACAGTTCGGCACCCTCGCCTCGCTCTATCCGGACCGCATCGACCTAGGCCTCGGCCGCGCACCCGGCACCGATCAGAGCACCGCCCGCGCGCTGCGCCGCGATCTGCAAAATAGCGCGGACTCCTTCCCGGATGACGTCGTCGAGTTGCAACGCTATTTCGCCGACGCGGTGCCGGGCCAGCGCATTCGCGCCGTTCCAGGCGCAGGCCTGCATGTGCCGCTCTGGCTGCTCGGTTCGTCGCTATTCAGCGCGCAACTGGCGGCGGCGCTGGGGCTGCCGTTCGCATTCGCGTCGCACTTCGCGCCCGATCATATGCTCACCGCGCTGCGCGTCTATCGCGAGCAATTCCGTCCGTCTGCGACGCTCGACAAGCCATACGCGATGGTTGGCGTCAATCTGTTCGCCGCCGATACCAACGAGGAAGCGCAGCGTCTCTTCACCTCGCTGCAGCAGCAGTTCATCAACTTGCGGCGCGGCACGCCGGGTCAGTTGCAGCCACCGGTCGAGCGGCTCGAAGCGTCGGAAATGGAGTTAAACGGCGTCGCACATTCGCTCGCCTGCACCGTGCTCGGCGATCGCGATGTGGTACGTGAAGGGCTGCGGTCGATCATCGAACAGACCGGCGCGGATGAATTGATGCTGACCGCGCAGATCTACGATCACCAAGCGCGGCTGCGTTCGTTCGAGATCGGTGCGCAAGTGCGCGAAGAATTGGGCGCCGGTAAGTAACAACGACGCTGGCGAATCACAAAAAAAGGGCGGCCTTTATCAGTAAAGGCCACCCCTCTTTTTTTCGTCGATCAGTTGGCTACGCTGAGTACACGAGCCTCAGGTTGCGCCGTCGCCAAAACTCACCGATTCGCCGGCACCGCCGCCAATCCCTCGAGCAGCGCCTTATGAAACGCCTGCGGGTCCTGCATCTGCGGCGCGTGCCCCAAATTGGCGAATTCGACGAGCGTCGCGTGTGGAATCGCCTTCGCCGCTGCCTTGCCCAGTTCGGGGTAATGCCCAAGCTTCGCACGCACTTCCGGCGGCGCGGCGTCCTTGCCAATCGCGGTCGTGTCCTTCTGGCCGATCAGCAAAAGCGTCGGCATGGTCAGGTGGCCCAGTTCGTACACCACCGGCTGCGTGTAAATCATGTCGTACAGCAGTGCGGAATTCCACGCCACGATCTGTTTGCCGGGGCCGCGGTACATCCCCGCCAGCATCTGCACCCACGGTTCATAGTCCGCGCGCCACTGGCCGGCGTAGTAGGTTGCCTGCTCGTAGCGGCGAATGCCGTCTGCGGTCGTCTTCAGCTCGCGTTCATACCATTGGTCGACGGATAACGACGGGACGCCCTTCGCCTTCCAGTCCTCGAGGCCGATCGGATTGACCAGCACCAGTTGCTGGGTCGCATGCGGATACATCAGCGCATAGCGGATCGCGAGCATGCCGCCGGTCGAATGGCCGATCACGGTCGCGTCGGTCACGCCGAGCGATTCGAGCAGCGCATGCGTGTTGCGCGCCAGTTGCTGAAAACTGTACTGATAGTGCTCGGGCTTGCTCGATTTGCAAAAACCGATCTGGTCCGGCGCGATCACCCGATAACCCGCGTCGCTCAGACGATGGATGGTTGCATCCCACGTCGCCGAGCAGAAATTCTTGCCGTGCAACAACACTGCCGTGCGTCCGTTCGCATGCTCCGGCTTGATGTCCATGTACGCCATATGCAGCGCCACGCCTTGTGAGGTGAAGTCATATTGCTCGACCGGTGCCGGATAGTTGAAGCCCTGCAACTCGGGGCCGTACGCCGGACCGCTGTTGTCGACGGCGGCTACCGGCGCGGCGCCGGCAGCCGCGGCACCGGGCTGGCTGCTTGGCATACCCGCACTGCCTGGACTAACCGAACTATTCGCCAAGGCAGCGCTGACCGGCGCGGCGGCGAAAACACCTGGCGCAGCGGCTAACACGCCGGCGCTCAACATGGCGAACAAAGACTCGCGGCGGAAATTCATCGATAGTTTTCTTGCAAAGAGAAATCAGCGGGAAACCTGCAGGCCACGCGCGTCGGCAAACCAACGCCCGAGCCCCGTTCAGAGCGGACGATTCTACGACGCGCCGCCGGACTCTGCTGCCGCGCGTGCAAACTCATGACGGCATCGGCGGGTGTGGCACGCATATTGCCGAGGCTCACCTTACGCCCTATGTGTCGTGGCGCACGGATGCTCCGCGGGCAACGGTTGATCGTTTGCAAGGCGGCCGTGCGAGCGGCATCCGCACAATTCACTATTCGCCCGCGGCAAATCAGTGCTAGAACTAGCAGACGGGCCCGCGAAGACGGAGCCGCCTGGCAGCACGAATCAACAGCGCAGACAGCACAAGACCACCCGGGGCATACTAATCAGCAACCATCTTGCATGGCACCAGAGTAAGCGTTAAAGCGCTAACTCCGGTCGACAAAGGAGACAGACATGGAAACTCCGGCACGGCTGAACGATCTGCAACGCACCACCCTCGCCATCGTCCTTGCAGGCGGACGGGGCACGCGGCTCGGGCCGCTCACCAACAAGCGCGTCAAACCGGCGGTTCACTTCGGCGGCAAATATCGGATCATCGACTTCGCGCTTTCCAACTGTCTGAACTCCGGCATCCGCCGCATCGCGGTGGTCACGCAATACAAGGCGCACTCGCTCTTGCGTCATATGCAGCGCGGCTGGGGCTTTCTGCGTGGCGAATTCGGCGAATTCATCGACCTGTGGCCGGCGCAGCAACGTGTGGAAGGCGCCCACTGGTATCGCGGCACTGCGGACGCGGTGTTCCAGAATCTCGACATCATTCGCTCGATCCGGCCGAAATACGTGGTGGTGCTGGCGGGCGACCACATCTACAAGATGGACTACACGCGCATGATCGCGGATCACGCGGAAAGCGGCGCGGATTGCACGGTCGGCTGCATCGAGGTGCCGCGCATGGAGGCCGTGGCCTTCGGCGTCATGGCCGTGGATGAAAACCGCCGCGTGACAGGCTTCGTCGAGAAACCCGCCGATCCGCCCGCCATGCCAGGCCGCCCGGATTCGGCGCTCGCCAGCATGGGCATCTATGTATTCAGCGCCGACTATCTGTATTCGCTGCTCGAAGAGAACATCTCGAGCATCGATACCGATCACGACTTCGGCAAGGACATCCTGCCGCGCGTCGTCACGCAAGGCACGGCGATCGCGCACCCGTTCAACATGTCGTGCGTGTCGTCGGACCCGAACGTGGAGCCGTACTGGCGCGACGTCGGCACGATCGACGCCTACTGGGCAGCCAATCTCGACCTCGCCTCCACTATCCCGACGCTCGACCTGTACGACCGCAACTGGCCCATCTGGACGTATCAGGAACAGTTGCCGCCCGCCAAGTTCGTACGCGACATGAAAGGCCTGCAAGGCTCCGGCAACAATCTGATCGTATGCGGCGGCTGCGTGATTTCCGGTTCGCAGATTTCGCGCTCGGTGTTGTCGTCGAACGTGAAAGTGAGTTCGTTCTGTAACATCAATGAGGCAGTCTTGTTGCCGCAGGTCACCGTCGGCGCGAGTTGCCGGTTGCAGAAAGTGGTGATAGACCGCGGCTGCGCCATCCCGGACGGCACGGTGATCGGTGAGGATCCGGTGGCCGACGCCGAACGCTTCTATCGCACCGAAGACGGCGTGGTACTGGTCACGCCCGAGGCGCTGCGGCAGAAGGGGACGTGATCCTTGCCGAACGGCAAAACGAACGGGCTGGCGAAGCCGCCCGTTTTGCCGTTCATGCGAACCTGATACGCACCTGATGCAAACCCCGCACTAACAGGAACGAGACCGAGCCTATGACGATTCGCGCCCTGCACGTCGCCAGCGAGCTGTATCCCCTCCTCAAAACAGGCGGTCTCGCCGATGTCGCGGGCGCGTTGCCGCCCGCGCTGATCGAGCGCGGCGCCGATGTGCGGGCGCTGCTGCCCGGCTTTCCGGCGGTGGTCGCGGGCTTGACCGACTTGCGGCCGGTGGCGCAACTGGGCCGCCGTTTCGACTCGCCCGGCGTCATGCTTGAACGGGGCACGTTGCCGTCGAACGGCCTGATCGTCTACGTGATCCGCGCCGGCACCCTGTACGACCGGCCAGGCAACCCCTATCTGAACGACGAACACGTGCCGTACGGCGACAATGCGCAACGCTTCGCCCTGCTCGGCTGGGTCGCGGCCCAACTGGCGCAGCACCTCGACCCGGCGTGGGCGCCGCAGATCGTTCACGCACACGACTGGCATGCCGGGCTCGCGCCCGCCTATCTGAAGGCAGCCGAACGGCAGCACGGGCGCTCCTTCGCGCGCAGCGTCTTTACGGTACACAACCTCGCGTATCAGGGCGTTTTTCCGGCGCACCAGTTCGGCCAGTTAGCGCTGCCGGACGACTTTTTCAGCATGCACGGCGTCGAATTCTATGGACAGTTGTCGTTCCTCAAGGCGGGCCTCTACTACAGCGACCGCATCACCACCGTCAGCCCGACCTACGCCCGCGAGATCCAGACACTCGCCCAGGGCGGCGGGCTCGACGCATTGCTGCGCCATCGCTCGCACGACCTGAGCGGCATTCTGAACGGTGTCGACTACTCGGTGTGGAATCCCGCCACCGACGCGCTGCTCGAAGATCACTACACCGCCACCCGTCTGGCTGGCAAACAGGCGTGCAAGGAGGCGCTGCAGAAGCGCTTCGGGCTCGCGCAGAAAAGCGATGCGTTGCTGTTCGGCGTGGTGAGCCGGTTGACCGAACAGAAAGGCCTCGACCTGCTGCTCGAAACGGTCCCTGAAATTGTTAAACGCGGCGGCCAACTGGTGGTGTTCGGCACCGGCGACCCGGCACTCGAAAACGGTTTGAAACGCGTGGCGCACACCCATCCGGAATCGGTGGCGGTCGAACTGGGTTTCGACGAAACACTCGCGCATATCATCGTCGCCGGCAGCGACGTGATCGCGGTGCCGTCGCGCTTCGAGCCATGCGGGCTGACGCAACTGTATGCGCTCGCTTATGGGTCGCTGCCGCTCGTGCATTGCGTCGGCGGCCTGGCGGACACAGTGGTCGACGCATCGCTGGAAAATCTCGCCGACGATCTCGCCACCGGCTTCGTGTTCGAACGATTCGAGCCCAAAGGCCTTGCAGCAGCGATCCGCCGCGCCTTTGCGCTCTACAACCGCCGCACCGAGTGGAAGGCCACGCAACGTCGCGCGATGCATCAGGACTTCGGCTGGGGCACCTCGGCCGAGCAATATCTGGCGCTGTATCGCGAACTCGCCTGATCCCCCCGTTTGATGGTTCGACGCAACAACACGGGGACGGGTCGACTCGCGCATGACAAACTCATGTATTGTTTCCTGACTATGCAGATTGCGCATTTTTCTTGCACTATCTAAAACAGTAAAAACAGTAACGCCGCTTCAGGCGCCCGGCCCAAGCCGGTTCGTCACCGCGGCCATCCTTCCGTTTTCTTTGATCGCGCCTAACCATTTGCGCGGGCCACACCATGACAAAAAACGTTCTGAGCATCCAGTCACATGTCGTCTTCGGGCACGCCGGCAACAGCGCGGCCGCGTTTCCGATGCGCCGGCTCGGCGTCAATGTCTGGCCGCTCAACACCGTCCAGTTCTCGAACCACACGCAATACGGCCATTGGACGGGCGGTGCGATCGAGGCCTCGCAGATGGAAGAACTCGTCGAAGGGATCGGCGCGATCGGCATGCTGCCGCGCTGCGACGCCGTGCTGTCCGGCTATCTGGGCACGCCGGAGCAGGCGCAATCGGTGCTCGAGATCGTCAAGACCGTGAAGGCCGCCAATCCGCGCGCGTGGTACTTCTGCGATCCGGTGATGGGCGCCGCAAGCGGCTGCAAGGTCGAGCCGGGCATCCAGGAATTTCTCGTGCGCACCATGCCGGGGGTGGCCGACGCGATGGCGCCGAACCATACCGAGTTGCAACGCCTCGTGGGCCGCGAGATCGAGACGCTCGAAGAAGCCGTGGCCGCCTGCCGCGAGGTCATCGCCCGCGGACCGAAACTCATGCTGGTCAAACATCTGCTCGATCGCAACAGTCCCGCTGACCGTTTCAACATGCTGGTCGTCACCGAGCGCGAGGCCTGGATGGGGCAGCGTCCGCTCTACCCCTTCGCGCGGCAGCCGGTGGGCGTCGGCGATCTGACGAGCGCTGTGTTTGTCGCGCGCACCCTGCTGGGCGATTCGATCCGCGCGGCTTTCGAGCACACGCTGGCCGCCGTGAACGCGGTGGTGAAAGCGACATGGCAGGCCGGACGCTATGAGCTGGAACTGGTGGCCGCGCAGAACGAAATCGCGCAGCCGCGTGAATGGTTCGACGCCTGGGTGGCCGAGACGGCATAGGTCGGCAGAGAGAACTTCGGTTGCACGGAGATATCTCGCCACGGCCTGCCTGAAGGCGCGCTGGTTTGGGTAGGCCGGCCGCACCGCACGATCTGCCCGGGAGGCACGTGACCCACGCTTGTCAGCCGGGCGTCCTATAATGCGTGCCGCATGGGTGAGGCATTCGCCCACCCCGCACGGCATTTTTCAGGCATCCGGGCATCCGGCTTCAGGGCTTCAGGGCATCCGGCATTCAGCAGACGAGGCATCGATGGACGGTTATATCCGCAGCGAGCGGGAAGAATTTTTTGAGCAGTTGTGCATGAGCGTCGACGCAGACGAAGCGCACGAGCAGGAAGCGATCGAGTACTTCGAGAACCAGTTCGACCAGTCCGACTTCGATCCCGCACAGTGGCTCGACATCGCGCTTTACTATTCGCCGGCGGTGGCGCGCGGCATCGTCGAGATGGTGACGCCCGACGACAAGGCGCGCAGCAACATCGCCGAAGTGATCGCCGACAACCTCGACATTTCGTACGGCGAAGACGAGTGCCAGAAGTTCGCCGAGACCATCGAATTCGCGTTGAACAACGGCGTGCCGGTGGATCTCGATCTGGTGCTCGACGGTTGCCAGCGCGCGATCGACGATCTCGACACCTGGGCCGACGATGAAACCAAGGCGCCGATCCTGCGTCTGCGTGAAGAATTGCTGCGCCAGCAAGGCGAGCAGTGACGTTGGTTTGAATTGTTGCGCCCGCAGCGCCGAACGTTGACGCTGTTTTAGCTTGCGGTCTATCGCGTCTGACGCTTCGACCGTTTCTCACATTTTTGCCGCCGCGCTCGCGGAAGTTTGTTTCCGCACGAGCGCTGCCACAGTAAAGCCGCCGCGTTCGCGCCGGTTTCCCGAGCGGCTTCTCCGGGGCGCCTCCCCATCGCTTCTTCAGCGGACACCAGGCCATCCTGGTTCTTAAGCATATGCCGCAATCCGCACCCGCGCGCCGCCGCTGACAGGCCGCCAGCCAAAGCGCTGCCTAGGCTATGCCGAAATGCTCATTCAAAGCGCCGCGAACTGCCAAGACGGGTGCAATTTGGCTTTCTATATTCCCGCCAGATTGATCGGTATGTGGACGTCGTTGGGCGCGCCCCAATCCCCCAATCCCTCAATCCCCCAAGGGGACTTCCTTCGGGGCGGGGGACTTCCTTCGGGGCGGGGGAGTTCCGACCGGGCGTTTTCCAGCATTGTTCATGGCGCCCGATCGTCCGTACTCTTGATGACGCGCGCCATGCGAAGTCCAACCATGCTTGCGCGTCGATCCAGCGTTACCGCCTTGCCGCTTTACACCTGAAACTGTCGATGGAGAGGAGAGAGACCATGAGTCTTCGAAACACGCTGAAACCGCTTGCACTGTTCGTTGGCGCCGCATTTGCGATCGCACCGCTGGCCAGTTTCGCGGACGACCTGCCGGTGAAGATCGGCTTCGCCGCGCCGCTCACGGGCGCCAATGCCGGCTACGGGAAGGATCTGGAGAACGGCGTCCAGCTCGCGATCGAGGAAGCCAACGCCCGGAAGATCAAGATCGGCGACAAGGTCGCACAATTCCAGCTCGTCGCCGAGGACGACCAGGCCGACCCGCGCATCGGCGTGCAGGCAGCGCAGAAGCTGGTCGACGCGGGCGTATCCGTGGTCGTGGGCCACTTCAATTCGGGCACCACGATTCCTGCCTCGCAGGTGTACGAGCAGGCCGGCATTCCGGTGATCGATCCAGCGGCCACCAATCCGATCATTACCGGGCGAGGTTTTGCAAACACCTTCATGGTGATCTCCACCGATGCGCAGAACGCCGGCAACGCGGGCGTCTACGCCGTCGAAGTGACGAAAGCCAAACGCATTGCGATCATCGACGACCGCACCGCGTTCGGCCAGGGTGAGGCCGACGAGTTCGAGAAGGCGGTGAAGGCGCATGGCGGCAGCATCGTGACGCGCGAATACACCGACAATCACGCGGTAGACTTCAGCACGCAGATCACCAAGATCAAGGGGACCAATGCAGATCTGATTTTCTTCGGGGGCCTGGATACACAGGCGGCGGGCTTCGCGAAGCGGATGAAGCAATTAGGGCTGAACGCGCAACTGGTGGGCGGCGGCGGCGTGATGGACCAGGACTTCATCAAGCTCGCCGGCGATTCGGCCGAAGGCGTGATGGCCTGGGAATACGGCAGACCGTTGGCCCAGTTGCCGGGCGGCAAGGACTTTTCCGCGAAGTTCAAGAAGCGGTTCGGGGTGGATATCCTCTCGTACGCACCGTTTGGGTATGACGGAGCATGGGCGGCGATCAAGGCGATGCAGCAGGCGAAATCCAGCTCTCCTGCGGTCTACCGGCCAGTGCTCAAGGCGATCGACTACGATGGCGTGACAGGGAAGATTTCTTTCGACAGCACCGGGGCGTTGAAGAGCGGCGCTTCCACGCTATATCAGGTCAAGAGCGGAGCCTGGGTTCCTATCGTGACCAAGAGCGGGAGTTAAGCGTCTCTTTTTGCCCATGACGGCATAGTTGTTCGTGCGGCCGCGGCGGTGCTTTTTCACCGCCGCGGCCGCTGTCACATGCGCCTACCTGGCGACCTTCACCACCACCTCGGAATCGAGATCGCGCTCGATCCGGACAAGATCATCCTTCACACCGGCAAATTCATCGGCCGAGCACATCTGATGCCCAAATGTGGCTCGAAGCTGTCGCCTGACCTGCAAGACGCGCGCAACAGGATCGAATACGTAGCGAGAAGAAAACTCGAAGAAACGATCCTTCACCGTGGCGTCCGGCGGCGCGTCCGTCACGCGGACGAAGCCCGGCAGCGTCATTTCCAGCGTCTCATCGAACGCTCCTCCGATACACGCCCACGGCTGCGTCCTTGAAGGCTCCGCCAGCCATACCTGCACCTGCCCCGCCATGCCGCCTGACAAGCTTGTCAGGGCCGGCACAGCGGTCGTTCCATCGGTCCAGACAAAATGCGCCAGCCGTCCCTGCATCGAGGTGGAAAAAGGTCCCTCCGTGGCTGACACGTCGCCAGTGTGCAATTGCGCGGTGCCATGCAAGCCGGTCAACAACAGCCGGCTCGCGGCAATCTGTTGCGTGCGCTGCCGCGTTGCCCGTCGAAACGTATTGCGTTCGAGCTCCGCGGTATAGCCGGCATCTTCCACACGATAAGCGTAGTTCGCCGCCCCGCTCTCATCGACCTCGATTTGCAGGCGCGCCGCGCGCTCGCGCAACTGGGTGGCCGGCGTGCGAGCCAACACGCCCTCGTCGACCAGCAACACCGGCCGGTCCATCACGCCCGGTGGCAGATAACCAAAACTGATGCCACCCGCCGTAGTGTCGGCAAATAACGATAGATCAGGAATCCAGACGATTGCATGATTGATCGCGCTTGCGCCGTAGCCGGGCACGTCCGGCAAACTGTAGTACGGCCCAAGATTGAGCAGCACCGCCTCGCTGCGGATGCCGACCGCAGCCAATAGCGCGCTGTACAACGCGACGTGGTCTTTGCAGTCGCCATAGCGGTTGTGCAGGATGTCGATTGCCTTATGCGGGACAGCCGCAGTCTCGCCGAGAAACAGCGCCACGTAGCGAATATTCAGACGCATCCAGTCGGACAGTATCTGCGCCTTCGTGCGCGGATCGCTGGCCTCTCCGGTCAGGCTCTGCGCGAGTTGGACAATCGCCGGGTCGCTCATGGTCGCGTCGTTAGCGGCCCCGCGATAGCGCGCGGCAAAACTCGCGAAGTCCGGTACCGTCGACACCATCAGCCGGTCGCCCCAGTTCGCATAGCCCACCGCGCCTGCTTCGAGCGGCGCATACGGGCCGTGCCGGTAGTCGAACTCGTAGCGGGTGCGTCCGTTTGCCGTGACGGGCGGGAGTGCAACGTAGCCGCGCGCATCGGCATGGAGCGGTATGTCGGCGGGCAGATCGAAGATCAGGCGCTGCATCTCGACGGGGTCGTGCGTCGGTTCGACCAGGTACGCGAACGCGCCGGCCTGCAAGGGCTTCGTGCGCGTTTTTCGAAACGCGAGATGCACGCGCGCGCCGGGCTCGACGCCCGGAAAGATCACCGTGCGCAACACGCCGTCTTCGAAACTCGGTGCGCCTGCCGAGCGTGGTTCCTGCACGTCGCGGATCGCCTCGGGGCCCACCGGATGCGCGACGCCGTTCGGGTCGATCGTTTCCGCGCTCAGCAATTGCACCTGCTCGATGTCCTTGTTGAACCACACGTAACGTTGCGCGATATCGTCGACGCCGCTCGTCGTGTTGGCCCGCAGGACCGTGTCGTCGTGTTCTTCGACGGAGCCGTCTTTCTGGATCACGAAGAGATGGACGTCGCGCTCCGTCGTCGAGGGGGAAAGGTCGTCGTTGGCGGTGCTTGGAGTGCTTGCGGTGCTTGAGACGCCGGAGGTGCTCGGACCACTCGCGGCACTCCCCCCGGCATACGAGGGGGTCACGCACGCAACCAGCGCCAACGCGGCAGCCTGCTTCATAACCGCGACGTACCGCGTCATGTGCGACGCGCCCTGCCCCGCGCGCGCCACGCACGCGGACTCGACGCGAACTCCGCGCGAAACGCGTGATTGAAGTTCGACAGATCGTTGAAGCCGCAATCGAGTGCGATATCGACGACCTTCGCGCTATCGTCCTGAAGACGCAGCGCCGCCGCGCGCAACCGTGCCCGCAGCACGTATTGATGCGGCGTCACGCCGGTTACGCGCTGGAACGTGCGCAGAAAATAGAACTCGCTCAGGCCCGCTGCGGCAGCAAGGCTCGTGAGCGTATGCGGTGCGCCAGGTGTGTCGTCGATCAGGCGCACCGTCTGCGCAACGCGCGACCAGGCCGCGGCGCTCGCGGGCGGTTCCCCGCGTGTCAATGCCCCCGCCGCCTTGAGCGTCGAGACCACCAGTTCGACCGCGAGTTCGTCCCACACCGCGTCGCCTGTATCCGACGCGCCCGCACAGGCCCGCGCGATCAGCGGTGACAACGCAGGCAGCGACGGGATGCGCGCGCGCCTGAAGTTCAGATTGCCGCTCGCGATGCCCGCGTCCGCGGCAACCCGCTCGAAATACGCCGGCGCATAGCGGAAGGCAATGCAGCGATCGCCGGCCCCATGCCGATGGCCGCATTCGAAACAGTCACCCGTATTGCCGAGCAGCAGCGCGCCGGAGGTGAGCAACTCGCGCCCCGTCCCGGCCCGGTAGCCGAACGAACCGGCGACCACCATCGCGATGCGCACACCCGCGTGCCGTTCTTCGAACGGCTGGTCGCGTGGCCCGAAGGTGCACAGGACGTCCGCGACATCCCAGTTCGCGCCTTGGGCCAACGGGCGCGCGGTTATGCCGCCGCGCGCACCTTCCCGTGCCCGTTGCGCGAGCGCCTGCTGCAAAGTGACGGCAATTTTCCCCAAGATGCACCTCGGCTGAGTCCGTATCATGGTTTTAGCACATCGGCGAGCGGCGTGGTTTTGCCCGTTCCGGCGATGGCGCTTTCACAGAACACCCGAAGGAGCACACACGATGAACATGCTGGACGACACCCTCGAGCGCGGCTTTCACGCCGCCTTGGCCGCGCCGGCGCGCGCCGCCGACATCGCTGCCGCCGACGACGCTTACGGCTGGCTGATCGGCAGTTGGGACATGGACGTGCTGCATTACCGCGTCGACCTCGGCAGCGCGCGCCGCCACGGCGAGATTCATTTCGGCTGGGTCCTGGAGGGCCGTGCCGTGCAGGACGTATGGATCATGCCGCCACGCAGCGAGCGTCACACCGGGCTCGAAGCCGGCGACACGATGTACGGCACCACGCTGCGGGTGTGGGACCCGGGCCTGCGGGCGTGGCGCGTGACCTTCATCAATCCGCAGACCGGTCAGCGCGATGAACTGACAGGCCGGCGCGTCGGCCATGATCTCGTGCAGATCGGCACGCACGCCGACGGCACGCCGATTCGATGGAATTTCACCGACATCACGAAGGATTCGTTCCGGTGGACTGGGGTCGCGCTGGCGCAGGACGGCGTAACGTGGACGCTCGAGGCGGAGTTTCACGCACGCCGCAGGCGTTAGCTTGCAGGCTGGCAATCAGGGGTTTCAAACCTGCGTACAACAGAAACCCCTACTGCTCGCGTTAATCCCCCTCCCCGATTTGCGCGAGCAACGCCTGCAGCCGCTCCACATGCCTGAGCAGCAAATGCCGATGCTTTTCGATCTGCTCCAGTCGGCCAGCCAGGTCGGCCTGAATCGGGTCGTCGAGATCGGCGGCGGCGATCACGTCCTCCACCTTCGATCGCATCGATGCAAGGTCCACCGGCACATGACTCAAATGCCGCTCGAAGCGCCGCACGTCCTGCATCGCCAGATCGCGAACTTTGCGGAAATGGGCCTGACGCCGATGTGCTTCGGCGTCGAGCGTCTCTTCTTCCACTCGTTTGGCCGGACCCGGCTGACCGAAAATCGGCTCAGGCGGCCGCAGCACCGTCTTCTTGCGCACCGGGTGCGCCGTGCCGCGAAAGCGCGCAAGCGGCTGTTCGTTGTCGATCGCTTCGCGCGCATTGGCCGGTATGTCCTGCTCCGTATGCGACGCGTTCATCCAGCCATTCGGCAAGCCTGTGACCGCCTCGATACCGCGCACGAACTCCTCGCTGAATTCGCGCTGGCCGGACAACATCAACTTCAGGTAGCTGGCGGAAAAGGTCATCATGCGCGCCAGACGCGTCGCCGCACCCACCTCGCGGGTCAGCAGCACCAAGTTCGCTCGCCAGACCGGGAGCAGCAATTCGTCGGAATCTTCCATCGCTGGGTCTTCCATCTTTTGCCCGATGTATGGACGACGCGCTTACGCACGTCATCGTTTTGAAAGGGTAGCCGCTTGAGCGCACGGCGCGCAATGCCCGCGTCCGCATCCCGCGACTGTCGATGTGTCGAAATTACAGCTACTGCGCGCGGCTGCCCGGGGATAAAACGCCACGAAGCGCTGCGTTTTGAGTTGACCCGTGCATTCGGCCAGCGTTCCTCCGTTACGCGCAGGATGGATGGCATCCTTCGATACCGTTGCCGCCCGTCAGGGTGAACATCGAAGAGCCCCGCTTTATGCGGGGCTTTTTTTGGGGCCGCCCGGGGCCGCGTGCCGGCATGTTCTTCAACGCTCTATAAGTTCTGCGCGAAACGGGCGGCATGCAATCACGGACACATGCTGTTACACCTTTGCGGTGCAATGGGACGACTCACGGCGACCTCGCGGAACGCGAAGCGCCATGAATGCGGTAGGGGATTAGCTGAAAAACAACAACCGCGCCGACCGGGTCGACGCGCGCGACCGGTCAGTCAAGCGGACTTGACGCGCTCCAGGGCCGTCGCCACAAGTTTTTCCAGCAAGGGCTCGATTTTCACAGCCAGCGTTTCGTCGTAGGCATACGGCATCTGCTCCTCCATATACGTAATCTGCGACAACTCGAGTTGTACCGCATGCACCCCCTGCGACGGCTGCCCGTACTGCCGCGTGATATACCCGCCCTTGAAGCGCCCATTGGTGACAGCGGAATAACCGCCATGCCGCTCGACCACCGCGGCCAATTCCTCGCCTAATCCGGCCACCGCGCTGGCGCCGTTCGACGTGCCAAAGTTGAAATCCGTCAGACGTCCCTCAAAAAACCGCGGCACATGCGAGCGAATCGAATGCGCTTCCCAGAGCAGCACCTTGCCGTGCTTCGCCTTCAGCGCGGCAATCTCGCCTGTCAGTGCATCGTGATAGGGCTTCCAGTAAGCATCGCGTCGACGCGCGACTTCGGCGTCAGTCGGCAGATGGCCTTCGAGGTACAAGGGTTCCTTGTCGAAGGTATCGACCGGCAGCAAACCGGTGGTGTCTTGCCCCGGATACAGATTCGCGCCGTCGGGCGGACGGTTCAGGTCGATCACATAACGCGCGTACGTCGGCGACAGGATCGACGCGCCCATGCGCCGTGCAAACGCGTAGAGACGGTCGAGGTGCCAGTCGCAGTCGTCGGTACGTTGCGCGACCGGCGTCATCGTTGCGGCGATATCGGCGGGGATTTGCGTGCCCAGATGGGGGATCGAGATCAGCAGCGGCAGGCTTCCCTGATGCAGCGATAAAACCGGCGGAGTAGTTGCAGTAGACGAAGCAGTCATGTCAGTCCGGGATCGATAAAAGTCGAAGGCTCTAGTTTACTCAGCAATTCACGCGAGCATTTCACTTCAGCAAGTCGCTTCGGCAACTCACTTGAGCAAATCGGCGAGCGCCACGCGATAGCGCGCGTACGCAGCCTCTTCGTCGCGATGACGGCGATTGTCGACAACCTTGTCGCCGCCTGCGTAGACGTCGCGAATCGGCGTCTCGCCATGCTCGCAGAATACAACGCCCGAGAGCCACGCGCCCGGCGCGTGCTCGGCGATACTCGAATGATCCGCGTCGAGCACCAGCCAGTCGGCACGGCATCCCGCTTGCAATGCACCGACCGCACGACCCGTTGCATGTGCACCGCCGTCGAGCGCGGCGTCGAACAGACGGTCTGCCACATACGTAGCCTGCGCCGACGCCAGCACGTTGCGCTGCCGACGCGTGAGACGCTGCCCGTATTCGAGCAAACGCAATTCCGCCCGCCAGTCGACGCCGATATGGCTATCCGAACCGACGCCGATGCGCCCGTGCGCGTCGAGATACTCGTGCGCCGGAAAAATGCCGTCGCCGAGATTGGCTTCGGTGGTCAAACACAAACCGGCGACCGCACCGCTTTTCGCGAGCGCCAGCGTTTCGTTCGCATCGACATGCGTTGCATGCACGAGGCACCAGCGGCTGTCGACGTCGAAGCGGTCAAGCAGCCATTGCACCGGCCGCGCGCCTTCGGTTTCAAGGCAGGCGTCGACTTCGGCGGTTTGCTCGGCAATATGAATGTGAACCGGTGCGCTTCGATCGATGCCGTTCAGCAAGGCACGCAACGAATCGGCCGATACCGCACGCAATGAATGCGGCGCGACGCCATAACGCAACGCAGCATTCTCAGGACGCGCCGCGCGCAACGCGCCGAGCAGATCGAGCAGACTCTCCGGCGTATTGATGAAGCGCTGCTGACCTTCGCGCGGTGCGCGCGAACCGAAACCGCTGTACTGATACAGCACGGGCAACATCGTCATGCCGATGCCGCTTGCCGACGCCGCGTCCACCACACGCTGCGCCAGTTCCGCCTGGTTCGAATAGCGGCTGCCGTCCGGCGTGTGGTGCACATAATGGAATTCACAGACCGACGTGTAGCCCGCTTTCAACATCTCGATGTACAGCCACTGCGCGACAGCCGCGAGCCCTTCCGGCGTGATCCGCGCGGCAAAGCGGTACATCAAATCGCGCCAGCTCCAGAAGTTGTCGGTGGCCCCTGTGCCGGATGCGGCGCGATACTCGGTAAGGCCGGCCATCGCGCGTTGAAACGCATGCGAGTGAAGATTCGGCATGCCAGGCAACACGGGACCGGCGGCTTTTTGCACACCGTCAGGAACCGCCGCCGTATCGGGCGTAACCGATGTCAGCGTGCCGTTTGCATCCCATTCCAGCAGCACATTGCGGCGCCAGCCGTCGGGGAGATAGGCGTGATCGGCGAATAGTGATTGTTTTGCTTGCATCATCTCTCAGGCCCTAGCTCAATTCACGCCGCGTATAAACAGTCTCGCCCGCGCGCACGACTCGCGCGCACAACGGGCGCCCAATCCAGTAAGCCAGCTCGGCAAGCGTTTCCACCGACCACACCGCGAAATCCGCCGCGCGCCCGGCTTGCAGCGAGCCGTGCGTATCCGCCTTGCCGAGCGCACGCGCCGCATGCGCGGTCACGCCTTGCAGCACTTCGGGCACGGTCATGCGGAACAGCGTGGTCGCCATGTTCATCATCAGTAGCAGTGATGTTGTGGGCGACGTGCCGGGATTGCTGTCGGTGGAAATTGCGATCGGCACTTCATAGCGCCGCAGCAATTCCAAAGGCGGCAATTGCGTCTCGCGGATGAAGTAGTACGCGCCGGGCAGCAGCACGGCGACCGTGCCTGACGCTTTCATCGCGGCAACGCCGGCCTCGTCGAGGAATTCGAGGTGATCCGCGGACAGCGCGTGGTGACGCGCGGCCAATGCCGTACCGCCGCCGTTCGACAACTGCTCGGCGTGCATCTTCACCGGCAACTTGTAGCGCTCCGCTGCCTTGAACACGCGCTCGCTTTGGTCCAGCGAAAAACCGATGCGCTCGCAGAACACGTCGACGGCATCGACCAGGCCTTCGTCGGCGAGCGCGGGCAGCATCGTGTTGCAGACTTCGTCGATATACGCGTCGGCTCTTCCGGCGAATTCGGGCGGCAACGCGTGCGCGCCGAGAAACGTCGTATAGACCGACACCGAATAGCGCTCGCCCAACTGGCGCGCGACGCGCAGCATCTTGCGCTCGCTGGCGAGATCGAGGCCGTAGCCGGATTT
>NZ_DASRSY010000293.1:0-11107 GCF_035656215.1 Paraburkholderia sp. | reverse complement strand
GCCCAGCGCAGCCAGTGCGCCCGCGGGCGTCGATGCAGCCGACCCATCCGTCGTATCCGTGCAGACTGTACGCGTGCAGCGCGCCGTCATCGCGCAACCGGTACGTGCGTATGGCATCGTCGCGGCGTCCGCGTCGAATCTGACCACCGTCAATCTGCCGTACGTCGCGCGTATCGTGCAGATACGCGTGCAAGCCGGGCAGAGCGTGACACGCGGCACACCGCTTTTTGTCGTGCAAGCCGACCCTGCCGCAGTGCTCGCCGCCACGCAGGCAAAAAGCGCCGTGACGCTGGCACAAGGCGAACTTGCGCGCACGCAATCGCTGTACGACAAAGGGCTTGCCACGCAATCGCAACTCGCCACCGCGCGCAAGGCCGTCGAGGACGCGCAACAGGCGCTCGTCGCGCAGAATCAGACGGGTGTCGCGAGTGGCAACAAGGTCATCGCGGCGCCGATCGACGGCGTGGTGTTGCAGGTATCGGCGGCACAGGGCGATCAGCTGCAGCCCGGCGCCGCGATCCTGCAACTGGCCGGCGGTAGCGGCAAGGACGCGCGCGCGAACGTCATGCTCGGCGTCGAGCCCTCGGACGTCCCCGCTATCCATGCCGGCGACACGGTCACCCTGCACGGCTTGTCCACCTCGCTCGCAAAGGCCGCGACGGATGGCCGTGTGGTGCTGGTCGGAGCGTCGGTCGATCAACCGAGCCAGCTCGTCAACGTCGGCGCGAACGTCCCGCTCGGACAGAGCGCGTTTATTCCGGGCACGCGTGTCAGCGCCGATATCGCGACGCGCAGCGGCACACATTGGGTCGTACCGCGTGCCGCCGTACTGAAAGACGACAAAGGCGCGTACGTATTCCAGATCACGCAGCAAAACAAGGCGCGCCGCGTGGCAGTGGTCACGCAGGTCGAAAACGGCGACCGCTACGGCGTGGACGGTTCGATCGACGGCGCGCAAGGCGTCGTCGTCAGCGGCAACTATGAGTTGAAGGACGGCATGGCGGTGCGCTCTGGTGGAGGCGCGCCGCGATGAATTTCGGTCAATGGATGCAGAAGCACCGGCGCTCGTTGCTGTTCGTGATCGCGTTGCTGGCGATCGCGGGCGCACTGACCGCGTTTCGTCTGCCGATCTCGCTGTTCCCGAACGTCGCGTTTCCGCGCGCCGTCGTTTCGCTCGACGCGGGTGACCGCCCCGCCGAACAGATGGCGACGCTCGTCACGATGCCGGTCGAAGAAGCGCTGCGTCGCGTGCCGAACGTACGCGACGTCGAATCGACCACGAGCCGCGGTTCGGCGGCAATCTCGATCAATTTCGACTGGGGCACCGACATGGCGCAAGCCACGTTGCAGGCGCAGTCGGCAATCAGCGAAATCCTCGCGACGCTTCCGCAAGGCACCTCGATGCAGGTGCGGCGCATGGACCCGACCGTGTTTCCGGTGCTCGCGTATAGCCTGACGTCGAAACAGCAGTCGCTGTCGGCGTTGCACGATCTTGCGCAGTTCCAGATGCGCCCCTTGTTGTCGTCAGTGGAAGGCGTGGCGCGCGTCGAAGTGACAGGTGGCGCCCAGGACGAATTCGAAGTCGCGATCGATCCGGCGCGCCTCGCCGCCTACAAGCTCTCGCTTTCCGATGTATCGAAAGCAATCGGCGCGAGCAACGTGCTGATGGCCACGGGCCGCATCGAGGATCACTACAAGTTGTACCTCGTGATCGCCAACAGCACGATCACGCAACTCGATGAACTGCGCAACGTGGTGGTGTCGGCCAATGGCGCGACGCAAATCCGCCTCGGTGACATCGCGACGGTCCGTCAGGGCGTCGTGCCGCAATGGATGCGCGTCACCGCCGACGGCCAGGACGCCGTGCTGCTCAACGTCTACCAGCAGCCGGGCGCGAACAGCGTGGCAATGGCCAAGGCAATCCGTGCGAAGCTCGCCGACTTCCAGCATCAGATGCCGGCGGGCGTGCATCTTTCGAACTGGTACGACCAGAGCGAACTGGTTGTCGCCTCGGCGACCAGCGTGCGCGACGCGATCATGATCGGCGTGGTGCTGGCCGCTTTCACACTGTTTGCCTTCCTGCGCAACTGGAAAATCACCGCGATTGCGGTCGCGCTGGTGCCGGTCGTGATGGCCGCCACGATCCTGCTGCTGGACGTGTTCGGCATGGGCTTCAACATCATGACGCTCGGCGGGATGGCCGCCGCGGTCGGCCTCGTGATCGACGACGCGATTGTGATGATCGAACACATCGTGCGACGCATGCGCGAAGGTGGTGCGCACCAGTTCCACGGCCGCGTGATGGCGGCGGCACTCGAATTCACGCGGCCGCTTGCCGGTTCGTCGGCAGCGACGCTGATCATTTTCGTGCCGCTCGCGTTTCTGTCTGGCGTGACGGGCGCCTTCTTCAAGGCGCTCTCAGTGACGATGGCAAGCGCCCTGTTCATTTCGTTTCTCGTCACCTGGCTCGCGGTGCCGATTCTATGCGACCGCTGGCTAAAACCGAAGGACGCCGAGGAGCACAAGGAAACCCGCTTTGCTTCATGGATGAACCGGCGCTACGGCTTTCTGATCGAGCGCGTGACGGCACGCCCGATCCTCGTTCTGCTCGGCCTGCTGCCGCTGATCGTGGTGGCTGCGTTCGCGTTCACGCGGGTGGGCAGCGGTTTCATGCCGAGCATGGACGAAGGCGGTTTCGTGCTCGACTATCACACCGACCCGGGCACGTCCGTGACCGAAACCGACCGGTTGATGAAGCAGATAGAAGGCATCATCCGCGCAAATCCGAACGTCGCAACTTACTCGCGCCGCACCGGCGCCGGTCTCGGCGGCGATCTGAACGAGCCCAACAAGGGCGACTTCTTCGTGCGGCTGAAATCGAGCGGCCGTGAGCCGATCGAAACAGTGATGGAAGAGATCCGCTCGAAGATCGAGACGCAGGTGCCGGGCGTGAATATCGAACTCGCCCAATTGATGGAAGATCTGATCGGCGATCTGACCGCGGTGCCACAGCCGGTCCAGATCAAGATCTACTCCGACGACCAGAACACGCTCGACACTACCGCACGCAAGGTAGCCGCGCAGATCGGCAAGATTCAGGGCGTGGTGGACGTGAACGACGGCATCAACCCTGCCGGCGACGCGCTCGAACTGCACATCCGGTCCGAGGCCGCGGCGGCCGAGGGCATGGACCCGCAGTCGATTGCGCAGGCGGTTTCCGACATGGTGGAAGGCAATGTAGCGACGCAATTTCAGACCGGGCCGAAGACGGTGGGTGTGCGGGTGCGCGTGGCCGGCGCACTGAAGCTAACCGATACGCAACTGGGGCAATTGCAGATTCGCGCACCGGACGGCCATCTGTTCGCGCTGAATCGTGTCGCCGATCAGGTGACGGTGACTGGCCAGCCGGAAATCAGCCGCGACAACCTCAAACGGATGGTGGCCGTGACGGCGCGAATCGATGGCCGCGATCTCGGCTCGACAATCGCGGACGTACAGAAGGCGCTGAGCGACAAGAGCCTGTTGCCGACCGGTGTGTATTACGAGTTGGGTGGTTTGTACCAGCAACAACAGATTGCCTTCAAGGGTTTGTTGAGCGTGTTCGGTGCCGCGATTGCGTTGGTGTTTGGCTTGCTGCTGTTTCTGTACGAGCGCTTTCGCGTTGCGCTGGCGGTGATGGCGATGCCGTTGCTTGCGGCGGGCGCGGTGTTTATTGGGTTGTGGATTACCGGGATCGAGTTGAACATCTCCGCGATGATGGGGATGACGATGATTATCGGTATCGTGACTGAAGTGGCGATTTTTTATGTATCCGAGTTGCAGGGGCTGATTCGGGATGAAGGTGTCGGGTTTGAGGAAGCGCTGATCGCGGCTGGGCGGAATCGGTTGCGGCCGATTGCCATGACTACTATTGCGGCTATTCTGGCGCTGTTACCGTTGGCTTTTGCCCTCGGGCAAGGGTCGGCTATGCAGCAGCCTTTGGCGGTTGCCATTATTTCTGGGTTGATTGTGCAGTTGCCGTTGGTGTTGTTGTTGTTGCCTGTGGTTTTGAAGTTGTTGATGAGGGAGGTTATATAAAGTAGGTTTTTTTCCTGCGCGGCGCTTGGTTTTTTGCCTGTGGTGTTGGGGTTTTTTTCTTGATGTGTTTGGATGCTCGGCGCTTGTTGTCTGTGTTTTTATGGTGTTGGCTTTTCCTTGTTTTCTTGTTGGTTTATTAGCGTCGCCCCTGTGCGGGGCAGGCACCTACTTTTCTTTGCCTGCTGCAAAGAAAAGTAGGCAAAAGAAAGCAGCTCACACCACTAGCTCTTAAGCGGGTCCCTCGCGCAGTGGCGGTAGTGGTGCATCTGGAATCCGTGCCCTCGCACATTCGACCTTGGTGACAAGGGCGTCATACTTCCGGCGGCGCTGCGCGCGCCGCAGCGGTAGTTCATCAAATCGCGCGCTATTGTCGATGCCCCGCCCCCCTCAAACTGCGTGCTGTTGTTGCCGGCGCATGGAGGAAATTCGGCAAACCACCAGCTATCGCCGCGCTCACTGCTTCTTCATTGGGTCGACAGGAGCTTCGGGCGTTAGGGGTGCGCAAGTGGTGGCTAGCCGCTAGTGCGCCCGGCGGCACTTCCACGGCCATCCGGCGTTTTCAGCTTATGACCAAGGCGACGCCGATGGCCCCCGCCCCAGCAAAACAAATCCGGCGGTTTTTAGCGCACCCTTCCGGCGAGCACGCAGTGCGAGGCGGGAAGCATGACAGCCTTGTCACGAACGCGAAATGTGCGAGGGCACAGATTCCAGATGCTCCACTGCCGCAACTGCGCGAGGGACCCACTTAAGAATTAGCGGTGTGAGCCGCTTTCTTTTGCCTACTTTTCTTTGCGGCATGCAAAGAAAAGTAGGTGCCTGCCCCGCACAGGGGCGACGCTAATAATCCAATAAGAATTCAAGGAAAGGCCAACGCCACAAAAACACAGACAACAAGCGCCGCGCAGGCAAAAAAACCATCACACCTTCAGCACATCCCCAAACCCCCCGACCCGGACACCCAAATCTCGAATCGCATCAGCAACCCTCACCGACAAGAGCGCCTCCAACTCCTCAGCATGCCGATAATCCCGCATCCCATGCGTCAAAACCTTATCGCCTGCAAAGGCTGGATGGCAATAAATCTCCCCCACCCCGTTGGGCAAATCGGCAAGCGCGGCAAGCCATACCGCCTCATCCATCCGCCCACTATTAGCAATCCCAACAACATAATCGTTATGCACGATCTCAGCCCGATCCAGCCTCGCCCGCACCCTTGAGATCCACGGCCGCAACCACAGCGGCGCGCTAGCCTCGAACGGCAATCGCATCGCCCGCATCCCATACTCGCGGCCGATCTCCAGAATCAAACCCAGCACCGTCGGATGCAAATGAAAATGCTTGTGCGTGTTGACGTGATCGAGCGCCAACCCCGTCTTCGCAAAAGCCTCGAACTGCGCGCGAATTTCTCGCGCCAACTGTTTTCGAACATGCGGCAAAAAGAAAAATCGTACCCCGTCCCGCACCATGTTGTCGCCAAAGCGGCCGTGCTCGTCAAGCAATGCCGCAATCCCCGCACGCGGCGTAACCGCGTCGCCATCGGCCAGCACGAGATGCAGGCCGACCCGCAACGCCGGGAGTGCGTGAGCACGCGCCACCGCATCGTCCGCGGCAGGCGCACCGATCATCAGGCTCGCAGCCGTCAATACGCCGTGCCGGTGCGCCTGCTCGACCGCCAGATTCACCCGTGGATGCAGGCCGAAATCGTCAGCGGTGACGATCAGCCCGCATGGCTTAGCCGCCATCCGAAGTCTCCATGACATCCATTACGGCCAACGTTGCACCCTGCGTCATCGACGCAGACGCCTCGACCGGCACGCGTGCGCCACGCCACACTACATGCGAGCCGAACGCGCCCGCGAGCCATTGGAATACCAGCAAGGTATCGCGCAACGGCACAAGCGGCAAGTCACGCCAGAAAGTACGTTCATGACGCGCGGCACGCAGATGCAGCAGCATGCGCGCGGCAAAACCGGCCGCGGTGCTGGCGACGCTCGCCAGCACCGCCCACAAGTGCACGCCGTCGAACGGGCCGTGTGCGAGGCGGCCGGTGAGCCACGCGCCAACAAAGAGCCACGGCGTCGGGAACGTGATGAACAAAAATGCAAAGCCAAGCGGGTTCACCGAGCGGATTGTGCGCAGCCAGCGCGTCTCGCGCTGCCACAAGGCGGAGAAAGTCGGCTCGATGACATCGGTGGCTACCATCACGCGCGAAAGCACCGTGCGAAGGCCGAGCGCGCGCACGTGTTCGGCAAGCCAGTAATCGTCCGCGAGACAGTTTTTCAGCGCGTCGAAACCACCGATGCGCTCGAGCGTCGCGCGGCGCAAAGCGAGGGTCGCGCCGAAACCGAAGCGGCGCGACCCCGCCGCATGCGCGACGCGCACAGACGGTGCGAACCACTCGTTGATGAATAGCGCACCGAGCCTCGGCCAGAAGCCGCCGACGCCTTGCGCCACGTAGAGACAGGTCACCACGCCCACGCGCGGATCGGCGAGCGGAGCCGCCACGGTGTCGAGATAATCGGCTTCGACTGCAATGTCGCTATCCGCAATCACGATCACGTCATAACGCGCCCGCTCCGCCATGTTGATCAGATTGCTGACCTTGAGATTGCTGCCGTGCACGCGCGTATCGACCGCGAGCTCGATATCGCGCATCGGATAAGCGGCCTGCAAACGGCGCACCACGGCAATGGCGGGATCATCCGGCGACGACACGCCGAGCACGAGCTGAAAATGCCCATGGCGCTGATCGCAAAAGGTTCTGAGATTCTCGTAGAGACGCGGCTCGGCGCCGCACAGCGGCTTGAGCACGCTGACACCGACATTCGCAAAAGTAGGCAGAGGATGGGAAGCCCGGACGGCACCACTCGCGGTCCGCACGCGGCGCACCGCGAAGAACGGCATGGCCACGGCAGCCAACATCGCATAGAACGACGCCGAGACGCAGCCGAACAACAAAAGCAACTGACATGCCGTCAATGCGTGCGCTGCCATCGCCTGCGTCCGTTAGTGCCCGGCCAGCACGAACGGTCTGCCCGTGCAGCGCAGATGAAGAATGACGAACCAGCGCCGCGGACAATCCGCTTCAATCAGAATGGGCCGGCCGGCAGGGGTTGCGCGGCGGCCCTGAATGGCGAGGTCGAAAGCGGTGTGCGCGACCTGGCGCATCGCGATGACCCCACTCACGATCAGCGCGAGAGCAAGCAACTGAAACCTTGTGGAACTGAAAACCTGCTGGGAAACCGGCAACACCAGGAGTGCCAGCAATACGAGCACTTCAGCTCCCATGGCCGTGAGCGTAGCCGCCATTAGATGGGCGCGCAGCATATCGACGGTGACTCGCTTCATGGCTTGGTCTCGTGACATGAAGGAACGCGCGGTGACGTGCAGCGGCGCGATTCGCCGCGAGAACGTGCCGACAAAAGCGCCGACCGTACATTCCATCGATGTGCTTACGATTAAGTTGCGATGATCTGACAACACGACGTAGTTTCGCGTGCTCATGTCGGCCACGCGACAGTGATCTGTTGACGGTCGATACTAGCGATTCAAGCTGAAGGAAACCTTAAGGAAGAAAGAGGTATAAAGCGTGTCATGAACATGACCGTTACACTTCGGGCGTACGGTCCAGTGTTTGCTTAAAATCTGTCACCGCCATGCAATAGACATCGAACGGAATTTCTCCCCCATGCGCGTACTCCTCGTAGAAGACGACGACCTGATCGGCTACGGCATCGAAGCAGGACTGCGTCAAGCCGGTTTCACCGTCGATTGGGCTCGCGACGGCCACAAGGCCGGTCTCGCGCTCGACACCACCGCCTATGCGCTGGTACTGCTCGATCTCGGCTTACCCAGGGTATCGGGTATGGAACTGCTGAAACGGCTGCGCGACGCCGGCAAGGACGTGCCGGTGCTGGTGCTGACCGCGAGAGGCACGGTGGTGGATCGCGTCGACGGCCTGGAAGCCGGCGCCGACGACTACCTCGGCAAGCCCTTTGACCTGACTGAGCTGATTGCCCGTTGCCGGGCCTTGCTGCGTCGCGCGCAAGGGCGCAGCGTTGAAGTGATCCGCTACCAGGATCTGACGGTCAATCCCGTCGCGCAAACAGTCGAAATCAGCAATGCACGCGTGCCCCTCACCTCGCGTGAATGGGCGATCCTGATGCAACTGCTGACCAATCAGGGCATCCCCCAGTCGCGCTCGCAACTCGAAGAGAGTTTGTATGGATGGCAGGAAGAAATCGAAAGTAATGCGATCGAGGTGCACGTGTCCAATCTGCGAAAAAAACTCGGCGCCAAGCTGATCAGAACAGTGCGCAATATTGGCTACGTGATAGAGAAAACATAATGTCGGCATCCATACGCCGCCGCCTGATGCTGCTGGTCCTGACCAGCATCGTGCTGATCTGGGGTATCGCGCTGATATCGAGCTATCGTCAGGCCAAGCGCGAAGTCGGCGAATGGGAAGCGGCGCGCCTCGCGGAGATCGCGCAAATTCTCGCGCTGCTCGATGAACGCAATCTGACCACACTGGCCAATGCGCGCATCGATTTGCGCGAAGAAGAAGAAGGCGGCGAAGCCGGCGCGAACGACAGCGACGACGACGATTCCTTGCCGCGCGACGCGCTATTCCAGGTGCGCAGCGCGAACGGCGACGTGCTGGCGGGCAGCCCGCAATTGCGCGCGCTAAAGGCGTGGGATCTACCCGTACCATCCGCAAGCGGCGCGCAAAACATGACGCTGGGTGGTCAGGTATGGCACACGTTCACTTTGCGCGACACCGCGCTCGGCAACACGGTGCGCGTATTCGAGCCGGCCAATACGCGCAGCGACCTGGTAAGCGGCGTCGCGAGCCGGATCGCCCGCCCGACGCTCATTGCGCTGCCGGTGCTGGCGCTGCTGGTGTGGTTCAGCATCGGCTGGAGTCTGGCGCCGCTCAAGGTTCTCTCCGGCGCCATTCGCGGGCGGGACATCAACCGGCTGGAACCGGTCGACATCGGCCGGGCGCCGACTGAGGTGCGGCCACTCGTCGACGCGATCAATCTGGTGCTGTCGCGCTTGCGGCACTCCATCGAGCGCGAACGCGCGTTCACCGCCGACGCCGCCCATGAACTGAAGACGCCACTTGCCGCCATCAAGGTGCAGGCACAGGTCGCGCTGGCCGAACCGGATACGGCATTACAGCGGCTGGCGATGGAACGCGTGGTGCAAGGCGTTGATCGCAGCGCGCGGCTCGCGGAGCAGTTGCTGCTGCTCGCGCGTCTGGACGTGCATGAAAAACTCTCCACCGCGCCCCTTCGGCCCGCAGCGGTGGCAAAAGACGCGCTGCTCGCCAACGAACGCAATGCGCAGCAGAAGAACATTCGCGTGACGCTCACTGGCGAGATGCGCGCCGAGATCAATGCGGAGCCCGTACTCATCGGCATCCTGCTCGACAATCTGCTCGATAACGCAATCAAGTATGGACGCGACGGCGGCAACGTCGAAGTGGCCGTGCAATATGAAGTCGGCCGGGTGCAGCTCACCGTGCGCGACGATGGCCCCGGCGTCGTGCCCGGCGATCTCGCGCGCCTCACGAACCGGTTTTTCCGCGCGACCGGCAATCACGCCACCGGCAGCGGGCTGGGCCTCTCGATCGTCGCGCGGATCGCCGAGCATTTCGGTGCGGACCTGCATCTCGGAACGGGTATCGGCGAGCACGGCCTCGCGGTGGAAGTGTCGTTTCCTGCTTATGCGGGAGAGGACTGAGACCGCACTAGCGCTGACTCGCTTCGCCAACACCCGTGCGCCCTACCCGTTCTGCACGCTCCACCCGTTTGGGCTCGCGATTCGACGATTCGGCAAACTGCCACGCAATGAGTCCGGGCACGAAGATCACCAGATCACGAATGCGTCGGGCACCGGCGAGCGCGAGGCAGATGGAAGGATCGAGACCCAGCGCGCCGCCGATCAGAATAAAACCGCCCTCCTGCACACCCAGACCGCCCGGCACGAAAAAAGCCGCGCTGCTGATTGCCTGGATCAGTGATTCGATCACCACCGCTTCGACCAGCGTGACGTGAACGCCGAGAAAGTACAGCGCGAGCCAGATTTCGAGCGACGTCAGGAAGCACTGCAGCGGTTGCCAGAAGAACAGATAGCGAAGCACCGCGCCGCGCCGGCGCCAGATCAGCTTGATAGCCTGATCGATCTGAGCCGATTGTCCGACGAGCGCGGCGAGCTTGCCGCTCGTCATACGATTCAGCGCGCGCGTGATGCGCTCGAACGGACTGGCATGCTGCACGAGTGCGAACAGCACCAGCAGCGGCGTCAGCACCACCACGCCCCACGCCAATTGCCCGGCGAGCCGCAGCGTGTCGGAGTGCGCATGCGCGAACAGAAAACCGATACCGACCATCGTGAACAGCAGCTGGCTGATCACCGTGAGTTGCATATCGACGATGATGCTGCCGACCGCCGTAGACGGCCGCACGCCCCAGCGCCTGAGCATCCGGAACGACACCACCTCGCCGCCGATACGCGCCACCGGCAACATGCTATTGACGGATTCGCGCACCCAGACCAGATGCAGCATATTGGCAATGCTGGGCCGGTTCGCGCCGCGAATCAGCGAGCGCCAGTCGCAGGCATTGGCGATCATCGGCAGCACGTGCGCGATCGCCGCCAGCAAGAGGCCGGCACCCGCGGCACGCAGTGCGCCGAGCACGGCGCCAGGATTGTCCTGCCAGACCAGCCACAGTGACACGAGCAGGCCGGCAAGCGCGGCGACACGGCCGAGATGCTTCATCACGCGGCCACCCTTCGCGCGTGCTTCACATTTGCTGCATTGCCCTCTCTACGCTCTTGCAAGTACTCACGCATCATTGCTTACCCAACCTGCTGTTCATCCGCCAATCCGTCCTGAGCCACCGACAACAGGCCGTCGCCATCCACCTTGAAACTGAAACCGCGCCAGATCACGCGCGAGGACCAGAAACTCGCCACGAAAATCGAAAACGATACGATATCCCATAACGGCAACAGCCACAGG
>NZ_DASRSY010000292.1:0-10657 GCF_035656215.1 Paraburkholderia sp. | reverse complement strand
CCTCGAACTCGGCGCTGACGATTACCTCGTCAAACCGTTCTCCTTCACCGAGCTGGTGTTGCGTATCCGCACGCTGCTGCGTCGTGGCGTAATCCGTGAAAGCGATGTGTTCGAGATTGCCGACCTCAAGCTCGACGTCCTGCGCCGCAAGGTCACGCGCGAAGGCGTCGAGATTCCGCTGACCAACAAGGAATTCATGCTGCTGCATCTGCTAGTGCGCCGACAGGGCGAAGCGCTGTCGCGCACGCAGATCGCCTCGGAAGTGTGGGACATGAACTTCGACAGCGACACCAATGTGGTCGACGTCGCCATCAAACGGCTGCGCGCCAAGGTCGATCATCCGTTCGAAAAGAAGCTGATTCATACGGTGCGCAGCATTGGTTACACCTTCGGCGACGGCTCATGAAGCTGTGGACCGAACGTTCGTTGACGGCTCGCACCACGGTGCTGTTCGCCTCGATTGCGTGCGTGGTGATCGGCACGCTGGGCGCGTATTTCTATCATTCCGCCGAGTTGTCGTTGCAGCGCCGCGCGGACGTGGTGCTCACCGGCCGTGTAGAGCACTTCAGCCGCATCGTACGCGATCTCTACTCGGTCAGCGAATTGAAGAGCCGGCCTTTGCTGTTCGAGAGCATGCTCGGCGCGGAGGAAGACGTGCTGTTGTTTCGCCGTCCCGGCGAAGCGCCGTTCATCGACGTGAATCCCGCCAACGTTGCGGTGCCTCCTTTGCAGGCCGGCATAGAAGACCGGTTGCCGACGCTCCCGGACATCCGCCAGACCATGCTGCCGGACGGTGTGCCGGTTCACTGGGCGATCGCCGCCGTCAAAGCGCGCGAGGACGGCAGCGAGGTCGAAGTGATCGCCGCGCATCCGATGACTCAGGAAGTGCGGATGCTGGCCGCGTACCGCAATCGCATCGTGCTGGCCACGCTGACCGGTATGCTCGCGGCCACCTTGCTCGCCTACTACGTGCTGCGCCGCGCGTTCCGGCCGGTGCGCGAGATCGCCACGCGGGCGGCGCAGATCAGTCCGGCGAGTTTGTCGGTGCGGCTCGACAGCGAGGCGGCGCCGGTCGAGTTGCGCCAGCTCACGGACGCGTTCAACGCCATGCTCGACCGTCTTGCCGATGGGTACCAGCGCCTCTCGCAGTTTTCCGCCGATCTGGCGCATGAAATACGCACACCGGTGGGCGCCCTGATCGGCCAGACCCAGGTGACGCTCACCAAACCGCGCGATGCCGATGAATATCAGCAACTGCTCGAATCGAATCTCGAAGAGTTGAACCGTTTGAGCCACATCGCGGAAAACATTCTTTTTCTCGCGCACGCGGACCATGCTGCGCTGTCCATCGATCGCGAGCCGGTCGATTTGCACGGCGAACTCGTCAGGATCGCCGACTATTTCGAAGGCCCCGCCGACGAACGCGGCATGCGCTTTACCGTCGAGGCTGATGGCGTGGCGTCGGTCAATCCGATGCTGTGCCGGCGGGCGATCAACAATCTCGTCGTCAATGCGGTGCGATATGGCGCGGGTGATACGGTGGTGCGTTTGAGCGGCACGCAGGACGAAGAGGGCGCGACGGTCGTAGTGGAAAACGACGGCGCGCCGATTCCTCGCGAGCAACTGGACCGCCTGTTCGATCGCTTCTATCGCGGAGATGCGGCACGCAGCGAATTCACCGAATCAAGCGGGCTGGGGCTCGCGATTGTGAAAGCGATCATGCATCTGCACGGCGGCACGGCGCGCGTGGTGTGTCCGGGGCCGGGCGTGGTGAGGTTCGAATTGCGCTTTCCGGGCGCTTAGTGGACGTTCAGCGGACTGCCTGCGTGGCTATGGTCGCGTCCGGCTCGTGGCAACACACGCAGAGCTTGTTGCCATCGGGGTCGCGAAAATACGCGCCGTAATAGTCTGCGTGATAGTGCGGACGCAAACCCGGTGGCCCTTCACAGGCGCCGCCGTGAGCGAGCGCCGCAGCATGGGCACGATCGACCGTGCTGCGGTTTGTGGCGAGCAGGGCCAACATCTGGCCGTTGCCTACAGTGGCGGGTCCGCCGTCGTAGGGCTTGCTGATCACGAACAGCGGCCGCGGCGCGTCGGCCGCCATCCAGCCGGCCCAGCATGCATCGTCGTCGCGGAACTTGAGCCGCAGCCCCAATGTGTCCATCAGCACGCTATAAAAGCCGAACGCGCGCTCGAAATCCGAAATGCCGACGAATACGTGAGAAAGCATCGGAATTGCTCCCCGGTTGCACTGAACTTCAGAGCTGGCGAGTATAGCGGACGCGCGCTGTCCCTATTGCCAGGCGCTATTAGTCGCTTAAGGCCCTCAAACCCACCGCATCGATATCCAGGGAAAACGCCGCGAGACCGTCACCGCCTGTCCGCACCGGGCCGAGAGCCCGCAGCACGAGTCCCAGCCGCCGATAGAGCCGTTCCATGCCGCATGGCGCGACGCCGATCAACTGTTGGAATCCGAAATGTTCGGCTTGAAGAAAAACCTCACGAAGCAATCTGCGCATGCGTTGCGCGTTGAGTTCGGCGCCCGCGTGGCTAGTGGTGAAGCGGGACAATTCCCACGTCGAGGAATCGCAAATCAATGGTACAGAACACAAACCGGCGAACACCTCGCTGAGCAGATAGGGCTGGGTGGTGCGCAGCAAGCGTGCATAGCCGCAAATGCTCCGGTCCGCTGCATAGGCGATGACATTGACGGTGTCTTCCCGGTCGAACTCGTCCCATTCTTCCCGGATACGGGGATTGACTGCGGGGAGGTCCCATTTCATCTGCTCAACGAACACCGCATACCGGTACCGGCCAAGTTGCTGCCTTGCAGCGGGACTCAGGTTTCCCATGATGCTGACTACGATCGTTTCCATCACCCGCTCCGCAGCTAAAGTAGTCCATAGGCGATCGCATAGGCGGTCGCGCTGGTTTTCGACGAAGCGTTAAGTTTCCTCATGCAGTTTTTAAGGTGGAAATTCACCGTATCGGCGGAAATCTCCAACATGTTTGAGATGCCTTTGGCGGACTTGCCGTCCGCGGTCCAGCGCAAGATCTCGATTTCGCGGCGCGTGAGGCTGATGCCGGTGCTGGTGTGTTTCTGCCGTTCGCAGATCGTGCTGATGCACGACATCGACAGGTGGCCGAGCGCCGCGAGAAATGGCCGTAGCGCCCGGATTTCGTCAGGGCTCAAGGCGAGGTCGTCTCGCGCGAGAGAAAGCACGCCGAACTGACCGCGAGCATCCCAGCAGGGCTGGGAAATGCCGATTGCCAATCCCGCCGATTTCGCTTCGTCCCAGACGTGTTTTGCGCCGACAAAGAAATCGTCGCTCCATATCACCGCAGTCAGATCGCCGGAATGGAGTCTGGCGACCGGATCGACTTCGAGATATCTTTTCTCCTGATAGCGCGATATCCACGGTTCGGGATAAGAGCTTTTGATAAAAATATTCCGCGAACAGAATGGGGTACGACTGACATAGCCGAATGCGTAATACGTAAATCCGAGATCGTGAGAGACGCGCGACAGCGTGGAGAATGCATTCTCGATCTGCTCGCAGCTTTGTAGTTCGAAAAACAGATCGTTCCACCATTCGTGGAGGACTCGTGGCATTACAGGGCTCCGCTATGCAGTTGTGTGTAAAGAATTTTTGCAGTCGAATGGGTGCTTGCGATACGGGTATGTGCTGGTAGCCGTCAATTCATGGTTCCGGGGCGGATGGTCTGGTCGATTTCTATCGTAAATCAGATAGGGATGTCTGTGATGCCAAGGGCGGGTTTCCTACCAGTTTTGGGTGGTGGCGTATTGCCGCAGTATTGGCATTTTCGAATTGACTACCAATCCAGGGAGTTGGTGTGAGATGTTGATCGTGTGATCGTCCGGGTTATCAGATTGAATTTTTCATGAGAATGAATTCGTGAATCGAACCTATTTATTTCTTATGCCTTTCTCTAACCTCGTCGATTCTCTGGATTCAGATGACTGATTCTTTCCCGGACAGTTTCGTTATTCCCATTTTCGATCTGCAAAGAGATTGGATCACGCTATCCGGCGAACCGGTCACGCCGTTCTCGCGCGCCTGGGGAGAATGCCGATGACGCGCTTTCTTCCGCGATGGATCGTACTCAGGAGCAAGGGCTTCAGCGCATCGCGTGCCGGAACTTCAGACTGTTCGCCTTCGGCAACAGCCTGTCGTTGATTGGCATGTGGGTGCAGCGGGTCGGTGCCGGCTGGCTTGTGTGGGAGATGAGTCATTCGAGCGTATGGCTCGGCGTGCTCGCTCTCGCCGATCTTTTCCCGACGGTGTTCCTCGCACCGATTGCCGGCCTGATGGCGGATCGTTGCGATCCGCGCCGCGTCATGCTCTATTGTCAGTGGGTCGCGATGGCGATGGCCGTTTTGCAGGCCTGTCTGATTCTCAGTGACGCCAGTTCGATGACATGGCTGCTCGTGGTGACCCTGGTGGTGGGTATCGCCGGTGCACTGTGTCAGCCCACACGCCTTGCGTGGGCGTCGACGCTGGTGCCGCAACAGCAGCTCGGTTCGGCAATCGCCCTCACTTCACTGTGCTTCAGCCTGGCTCGCTTTATGGGGCCGGCGGTCGCGGGCGCGCTCTTGCTGAAGCTCGATCCTTCGGCATTGTTCTTCCTCAGTGCGCTGGGCTATGCCGTCTTCATCGCCGCCATTGTTCGCATTCCGATGAGCCCGCGTCTGCACGACGATATGCCGCGTTCGCATTGGCGACGCGACATCACGGACGGATTTCGCTACCTCGCGGCGGATGCGCCGTTGCGGGCAATTTTTCTTATTCTGATTGCGTGCGCCGTCTGCCTTCGCGGTATCCCCGATATGGCGCCGGCCATAGCGGACGCCATGGTGCAGGGTGGCGCACAAGGTTTCGCATCGCTCGTCGCGGCGGCGGGGGCCGGTGCGCTTGCGGGCGGTATCTGGTTCGGCGGCCGCGACGCGACCGTTCCGCTGGCGAGACTGGTCGAGCGGCATGTGTTGGCCGCTTCGCTGTGCGGGCTCGGATTAGCGTTCACGCAGTATTTCCCGGTGGCCCTGGTCCTGTTCTTTACGCTGGGTTTCTCCGTGGTCGTGACCGGCATCGGCGCACAGACGCTGATTCACCTATCGGTTCCGAAGGCAATGCGCGGACGTGTGCTTGCGTTATACGGCGTGATCTATCGTGGCGGACCGGCGCTCAGCGCGTTGTGGCTCGGCATGTGTGCGCCGCTTTGGGGGCTCCGCGTGGCGCTGGGCGCGGGCGCCCTGGCATGCATGGCGGCATACTGCGCCACGAAACTTCGCGCTCGTCGCCAGAGTCTGCGAGCACGATGACAGGCCGCCGCCGGCTCGGCCGCTTCATCGGCGGGCCGGCCGCAAACGCTCGCCGCGCCCGCCGTCGGGCCGCCGGTTGCGTTCGTACCGTACTGTCGCGACGCAAACCGGTAATACCGATACCGGGATGAGCGGGCAACTGGTTGCGGCTGCGCGCGCCGGATACGATGAAAGACCTCATCCCAACCGGCGGAAAAACTACTATGAAACGCTTCCATATCGCTTTGGCTGTCGCCAGCCTCGACGCCTCGATCGAAGATTACACCCGCCGTCTCGATCAGCCGCCGACCGCGGTTGTACCCGGTCGTTATGCAATGTGGCGCACCGATCTGCTCAATTTCTCGATCAACGAAATGCCGGATAAAGCGGGGCAACTGCGGCACGTCGGGTTCGAAGATGACGAGGTGCAAGGGTACGCGAGCAGCAAGGATGTGAACGGGCTCGAATGGGAGCTGTTTTCGGTTGAGGAGCAGGATCGACGGATCGTCAGTACATACGGCGAGGCGGTGCGGACCGACAAGGGATGACGTGCTTTGTGCCCGGACGCAACCTGATTGCCTGTGCCCGATGTGAGCTGGTGCGGCCGGGTGTGGCCGCATGCGACCCAGATGCGCGCTGGCGCAGCTTCACGAACGCAGGCCTATACTTTGCTGAGTGCTTGACGAGCAGATGCTCTTTACAGCGCTTTGCCGTTTCTGCAAAGCGGATCCATTGTCCCCACTTCACCCAGGGAGTCGCGCCATGGTCAAACTCGCTCTGTACGTTCGTCTTGAAGCCAAACCCGGCAAGGAAAAGGATGTTGAGGCCTTTCTGCTGAGCGGCTTGCCGCTCGTAGAGGATGAGCCTTCGACCACGGCATGGTTCGGTTTGAAACTGGGACCGTCCACCTATGCCATTTTCGACGCTTTCCCAGACGAAGCGGGCCGCGATGCGCATCTGAACGGCAAGGTGGCCGCCGCACTGATGGCGAAGGCTGGCGAGCTATTCGCCACGCCGCCCAGTATCCACAAGATCGACGTGCTGGCATCCAAACTGCCCAGCTGACTGAGCTTCCAGCCCGCCGACACGGAGCGGTCTTTCCAACAATCGAAAACCCCGCGCCAACACGCGACGTGCGCGGGCGTCACTCGCCCGGTGCGTCCGTAGCCGGACGGTTCGCGTAGTGCGCGTGCTTTTCCTCATACATCAGCAGATCGGCGCGCTGCACGCCGGCTTCGAGCCGGTCGCCGCGCTGGCACGTCGCCGCACCCATCGAAAGACTCAGCAGCGAGCCCGGATAAAACTGGTTGTTCAGCTCGACCAGTTGACGGATCGCATCGACCATCGCGGCGCCACCACGCTCGTCCGTGTTCGGCAACAGGATCGCGAACTCGTCTCCGCCGATGCGCGCCGCATGAAAAGGTGCGTCCGTCGCCTTGGCGAGGACTTCGCCGGCGCGCCGTAACAAGGCGTCGCCGGCCGCGTGGCCGAGCTGGTCGTTCACGCGTTTCAGGCCGTTCAGATCGGCCATGATGATCGTCACCGGCCACGGACCCTTGCGCTCCAGCCGGTTCAGCTCATCCACGTAGAACGAGCGGTTGCGCAGCTTGGTCAGCACGTCATGCTTGCCCAGGAACTCCAGGTAAGCTTCGGCTTTCTTGCGCGCCGTGATGTCGGTGAGGGCCACTAGCACCAGATCCCAATTGCGTTCGTGGCCCGGCAGGACGGAGAACTGCAGGTGCACGTGCACCTCGCTGCCGTCGAGTGAATAGTTGAGCACTTCGCGTTGCTGGAACAGTTTGCCGTCCCATAGATCGATCAATTGCTCGCGGAAATGCGCCCGCATGTCGTCGCGGAACACGTCGGGCAGACGCGCCAGCAGCGTTTTTTTGTCTTTCGCCGCGAACATGTCGAGCGTGTGCTGGTTCACGTCGAGCACGTGAATTTCCTGCATGCAGCGCTCGACAAACTCGGGATGCACGTCAGTGAACACGCGAAAATCGCTGATGCCGGCTGCACGCGCGTCGTCGAGCAAACGCTTGACCGCGCTGAAATCTTCCACCCACAGCGACACCGGTGAATATTCGAACAGGCCGCGCACATACTGTTCGGCCAGCGTCATGCGATGCCGCGCGCCTTCCAGTTCAGTGATGTCTTCGACGGAGACGAGCACGCGGTCCCAGCGTGCTTCATGGCCGGGCAGCACGGCGCCCTTGAGAAGCACGTCGAGCCGGCGTCCGCCGAGCGTGTAGTTGACCGTCTGGCTCGTGAACTGCGCTTGCCCAGCCCACAATTGGCATAGCTCTTCGAGGTGCGTCTTGAGCATGTCGTCGCGGAACACCGAGGCGAGATTGCCGGTGAGCGCGTCGAAATCGGCGGCCTCGAATTGCGCCAGCGTCTTCTGATTGACCTTGATGACGCGGATGCTATGCGCGCATTCGGCGACAAGGCTCGGATTCCCGGCAAAATGAGCACGCAGATCCGTCACACCTTGTTCCCGCCATGCGTCGAATAGCGTGCGCACGCCGCTGAAGTCTTCGAGCCAGAGCGAGACGGGCGCGAGTTGGAACATTTCGGTATCGTCCCGCAATCCCACAAGGGGACTTCCTTCCGGGCGAGGGACTTCTTGCGGGGTGTCGTTGGCGGGCGTTGAGCCGCGCGGGAGGGTGTCCTGCATGAGATTCCCATGGCCGGAGTTCCGGCTATTCTAAGACGGCTTGGGTTTGGCGAGGAAGAAAGACGCGTGACGTGTCCTGCTTACGTCGGTCCATTCAATAAGATAACGGCGTGGTTCAGATGGACTTTAGGCGCATGGCCGGCGGCGAGTCGCAGCAGGGCACGCTTGCTTGCGGGCACCTGTGACGGCTGGTGATCGCTTGTGACCGCTTGTGACCGGCTACCAGCGGGGCTGCGGGAGGCTTGTTACACTGACTTGTTGTGCCTCCCGTCCGTCACCGTCCTAAGAAAAAACGCCCGCTATGAAGCCATCCCTGCTGGTTCTAATCACCTTGAAAGACGCAAGCCGCGCCAATGTCGAGGCCGCTTTCGACGTCGTCTATGCACCCGACACCACCCAACGGACCGCCGCGATTGCCGAGCATGGCGGGACGATCCGCGCCGTGCTGACCAACGGCACGAACGGGCTGACGGCCGCTGAAATCGACCAGATGCCGCAGCTCGAGTTTGTCAGCGCACTTGGCGCGGGCTATGAAAACCTGGCCATGGACCACGCCCGCTCGCGTGGCATCGTGCTCGTCAATGGCGCGGGCACCAACGACCATTGCGTGGCCGATCACGCGTTCGCCTTGCTGCTCGCGGCGGTGCGCGACGTGCCGCAACTCGACCAGGCCACGCGCGAGGGCGTCTGGCGCGACACGTTGCCGATGCGCCCGAACGTTTCCGGCAAGCGGCTCGGCATCGTCGGGCTCGGCGATATCGGCGAGAAGGTCGCGCGGCGTGGCGCCGGGTTCGATATGGAAATCGGTTATCACAACCGCAAACGGCGCGAAGGCTCGTCGCTGCGCTATTTCGACAGCGTGCAAAGCCTCGCGCAGTGGTGCGATTTCCTGATGGTGGCGACGCCCGGCGGCGCCGGCACGCGTCATCTGATCGGCAAGGCGGTGCTGGACGCACTCGGGCCGGACGGTTTCGTGGTCAACGTCTCGCGCGGCAGCGTGGTGGACACCGCTGCGTTGGCCGAAGCGCTCGCTGCCGGCACGATCGCCGGGGCGGGCCTCGATGTCTACGAGGGCGAGCCGGATCCGCCTGAAGCCTTGCTGACGCTGCGCAACGTGGTTTTGACGCCGCATGTGGGCGGCCGCTCGCCGGAGGCAATCACCGCCTCCGTCGACAATTTTCTGGGCAACGCCCGGCGCCATTTTGCGGGCGAGGCGGTGTTGACGCCGATCTGACATCTGAAGGCAAACTGAAACCATCAGCGCAGCGGATAGTTTCTGTCACAAATCGTGATTTCCCTTGTGGACCCATGGCGAATAGGATGGTCGGTATCGAACCCACATCGCTTCGACACAGCCGGAGCCGCGACGGAGATCCCGCATGGAACACCACGCCCGCACGCAGGACGAACGGCTCGAGATCAAGACGACCACCTGCTATATGTGCGCCTGCCGCTGCGGCATTCGGGTGCATCTGCGTGAAGGCGAGGTGCGCTATATCGACGGCAACCCGGACCATCCGCTCAACCAAGGCGTGATTTGTGCGAAGGGCGCCTCGGGCATCATGAAGCAGTACTCGCCCGCGCGTCTGACCCAGCCGTTGATGCGCAAGGCGGGCGCGGAGCGCGGCAGCGCGCAGTTCGAGCCGGTGTCGTGGGAGGTCGCGTTCGACGTGCTCGAAAAGCGTCTTGCCACGATTCGCGCTACCGATCCCAAGAAATTCGCGCTCTTCACGGGCCGCGATCAGATGCAGGCGCTCACCGGCCTCTTCGCCAAACAGTTCGGCACGCCTAATTACGCGGCGCATGGCGGCTTCTGCTCGGCCAATATGGCGGCCGGCATGATCTATACGATCGGCGGCTCATTCTGGGAATTTGGCGGTCCGGATCTGGACAGCGCCAAACTCTTCTTCATGATCGGCACGGCGGAAGATCATCATTCGAATCCGCTCAAGATCGCGATTTCCAAATTCAAGCGCGCGGGTGGACGCTTCATCGCGATCAATCCGATTCGCACCGGTTACGCCGCAATTGCCGACGAATGGGTGCCCATCAAACCGGGCACCGACGGCGCGCTCTTCATGGCGTTTCTGCATGAACTGATCGCGGCCGACGCCTGGGATCACGAGTTCGTGCAGCGCTATACGAACGCGGCGGAGCTCGTCGATCTCGACGAAGCCAGCGAAAACTTCGGCCTGTTCGTGCGCGATCCGGATCGGCCTGCCGGCAATCCGCTCTTTCCGCAAAATCATCTCTGGTGGGACGCCGCTGCCGCGCGCGCCGTGCCGCATCATGCCCCCGGCGTGACGCCCGCACTCGACGGACGCTATACGCTCGACGACGGCACGCCGGTCACGCCGTCGTTCGCCTTGCTGCGCGAACGCGTGGCCGACTGCACGCCCGAATGGGCCGCCGGCATTACCGGCATCTCAGCGGATACGATTCGCCGCCTCGCTGGTGAAATGATCCAGACCAGCCGCGATCACCGGATCACGCTGCCGATCCGCTGGACCGACGCGTGGGGCGAAACGCATGAGACTGTCACCGGCAACCCGGTCGCTTTCCACGCGATGCGCGGGCTGGCCGCGCATTCCAACGGTTTCCAGTCGATCCGCGCGCTGGCGGTGCTGATGTCGATGCTGGGCACGATCGACTGCCCCGGC
>NZ_DASRSY010000291.1:0-7293 GCF_035656215.1 Paraburkholderia sp. | reverse complement strand
CGGATTCCGCATGAGAACGTCAATCCAATCAACCGGGTGCTGATCCGGCTGTACCGTCCATTGCTCGAAGCGACGCTGCGCCGGCCGTGGGTGGCAATCGGGCTGGCGGTCGTCGTGCTCGCCGTCACGATGATTCCCGTGTCGCGGCTCGGCGGTGAATTTATGCCACCGCTCGATGAAGGCGACCTGCTCTACATGCCGACTGCGTTACCCGGCATCTCCGCAGACAAAGCCGCCGAACTGCTGCAGCAGACAGATCGTCTCATCAAGACGGTTCCCGAAGTGAAGACCGTGTTCGGCAAATCGGGACGTGCCGATACCGCGACCGATCCCGCGCCGTTCGAGATGTTCGAGACCACCATCCAGTTCAAGCCGCGCAGCGAATGGCGGCCGGGCATGACGCCGGAGAAGCTGGTCGATGAACTGGACGCGCGAGTGAAGATTCCGGGTCTCTCAAACGTCTGGGTGCCGCCGATTCGCAATCGTCTGGACATGCTGTCGACCGGCATCAAGACGCCCGTCGGGGTGAAAATTTCCGGCGCGGACCTCGGGCAGATCGACAGGATCGCCACGCAGGTCGAGTCTGTCCTGAAGAACGTCCCGGGCGTCACGTCGGCATTGGCGGAACGCCTGAACGGCGGTCACTACATCGACGTCGACATCGACCGCCTCGCTGCCGCCCGCTATGGTCTGTCGGTGACCGACATCCAGTCCGTCGTGTCGACTGCTGTGGGTGGCGATAACGTTGGCGAGGTTATCGCGGGCCGCGAGCGCTTTCCGATCAACATCCGCTATCCACGAGAGATCCGGGACTCGGTCGACAACCTGCGTCAGTTGCCGGTTGTAACGGATCGCGGCGCGCAGATCACGCTGGGCGACGTCGCCACGATCAGGATATCCGATGGGCCACCGATGATCCGTAGCGAGAACGCGCGATTGTCGGGGTACGTCTATGTCGACATTCGCGATACGGACTTGCAAACGGCCGTGAAGGCGATGCAGATCGCGGTTGCGCAGCACGTGGTCCTGCCACCGGGCTATTCGATCGCGTGGTCGGGTCAGTTCGAATATCTGGAGCGGGCGGCCGCGAAGTTGCGGACCGTGATTCCGGTGACGCTCGTCGTCATTTTTGTGCTGCTCTTCCTGACGTTCAACTCGGCTGCCGACGCGCTATTGCTGATGTCGACGGTGCCATTTGCACTCGTGGGCGGGTTCTGGTTGATCTGGATTCTCGGGCACGCGGTGTCCGTTGCCACGGCGGTGGGATTCATCGCGTTGTCGGGCGTGGCGGCCGAATTCGGCGTCGTGATGCTGCTGTATCTGAAGGGTGCGCTCAACCGTCGGCTTGAGGAAGGCGAGCCCTTTACCGAAGAGACGCTTATCGACGCCATCCGCGAAGGCGCGGTTCTGCGTGTGAGGCCCAAGGCGATGACGGTCGCGGTTGTCCTGGCGGGCCTCATACCGATCATGCTGGGCCATGGTTCCGGCTCCGAAGTCATGCAACGTATCGCCGCGCCGATGGTTGGCGGCATGGTGACCGCGCCGCTCCTGTCCATGCTCATCATTCCGGCCGCCTGGCTGTTGCTGCAACGCCGCCGCGTTGCGCGCATGAAAGCAAACACGCAAGAAGCGCTTCAACCTCATGTAGTACCCCAAGGCACGCTTGTGCCGCAAACTCACTCTGGAGAAAACCAATGAAGAAGTTGATCACACTGACGGCTGCGTTCTGTACCGGTCTTGCGTTCGCCGGCGCGGCGCTAGCGGCGGACGATATGGCCGGCATGAAGATGAATAGCAGCACAACAGATGCCGGGGCGCAGAACAACGCTGCGCTCACCGATGCGGTCGTCAAGAAGGTGAACCCGTCGACCGGCATGGTGACGCTTCAGCACGGTGAGCTGAAGAACATCGGGATGTCGGCGATGACGATGGCCTACAAGGCCAAGGATGCGTCGATGGTCAAAGAGGCGAAGGAGGGCGAGAAGGTCAAGGTTCGAGTCGAAAATGTGGATGGAACGCTGACCATTGTGAAGCTTCTGAAACAGTAACGGTCCGCGCTTGCACAGCGATGCGTCGGCGGCTTGTCCTGCCGCTCACGCATTGCCAGCCTTCCCCCACCATGTCCAACCTGATCGTACATGGCGGCCTGCCGTTACGCGGCCAGATCGTGCCGTCCGCCAACAAGAATGCGGTCCTGCCCGTTCTTTGTGCCACGCTGCTTACCGACCTCAGGCCAGGCTCGCGCTGGCACTTGAGAGGCTCGCGAGCGGCGAAGCCGTTGTGCGCTTCGACCGGCTAGCGCTAGAACCGGTCCACCCTGAACGGCCGGGGATCCACAAGCGTTTCCTCGCCGGTCATCATCTCGGCGATCAATCGGCCGGTCACGGGACCTAGCGTCAGTCCGTGATGCGCGTGACCAAACGCGAACCACAAATCCTGATGATTTCCTGCCGGTCCAATGATCGGCATCATGTCGGGCGTGCATGGGCGCCGGCCCATCCACGGTTCGGCATCCAGACGCTCGGCCAACGGAAACAGCCTGCGTGCAACCGGTTCGACGGCGGCGAGTTGATTGGGCGTCTTCGGCGCGTCGTGCCGCGCGATTTCGGCGCCTGTCGTCAGTCGAATACCTTTTGCCATCGGCGCCAGCAAGAAACCGCTTTCGACATCGAGGACAGGGTGATTCAGACGCGCTCCTGGCTGTGAGCCATAGTGCATGTGATATCCGCGCTTGGCAGCCAGCGGCAGGCGATAGCCCAGCCGCGAGCTTACCTGATCCGACCACGGGCCTAGCGCGACCACTGCCGACGCCGCCGCAATCGTGCCCGCGTCCGTATCGACCTGCCAATGATCGCGCAACGTATTCGCGTCGCCGATAAAAAAACGTCCACCGAGCTGTTCGAAGTATTTTGCGTAAGCCGTGACCAGTGCATTCGGATCGCTTACGGAATCGGATGCCGTGTAGCGCAGGGCGCCGATCAAGCTGCGCTCGAGATCGGGCTCAATCTGTTGCAGACGCGCTGCGTCGAGCGACTCGAACTCGACGCCGAATTCCTGACGCCACTGTCCGGCAATCCGCGTTTCCTTGTCGCGGACCGCTTCGGTGCGGAATATCTTCATCCAGCCGATCGGGCGCAATAACGCGCTCGCGCCGGCATCGGCGGCCAGTGCGCGATGCTCGGTCACACAATGTTCGATCAGCGTCGAATAGGACTTCGCGATCGCCGCGTGCTTTGCCGGATGAGAATTGCGCCAGTATTGCCAGAGAAACGGCATAGCCTCGAGCATCGCGTTGGCGTGGTATCGAACGTCAGGTGACTGGTTGCGTGCGTATCGAAGCAGGGTGCCGAGGTCGCGCGGAAACGCGTACGGGTACACGCCTTCACGCTGGATCAGTCCCGCGTTGCCAAACGACGTCTCGTTGCCGGGCAGCTTGCGATCGACCAACGCAACCTGGCGGCCGCGTTTCTGAAGATGCACGGCGACGCATACCCCGACGATGCCCGCGCCGAGTACGACAGTATCGAATTTCATTGTGCTCATGAGTTCACCGGCTGACGATGACGCCAACAGTTTTCGTTCGACATGGATTCAGACCGCAGACATGCCGGCGCCGTTCGCACCAGACTCGTAGAAAAGAGGCGGTGAAGTCACGATGGACTTCAGCCACATCCAGCAGCGCCTCGGCGGTGATAACGCTGTAGTATTCATGGTCCAGATTGGCAAGTGACATCGCATGCACGTCTTCCGCGCTTCTCAGGTTGCCGTTGCAGTCCTGTCGATCAAACGTGAAGCAGCAATCGGCCGCGAGGTAGGTAGAGAAACCAAGGTTGCCGGCCATCCGAACGGTCGCTTCGCCGATTCGATTCAGAACTTTACCGCAAGGCTGTTGCGAACTCCGCAATCACTCCTGGCATTTCACGTCCTGCTTTCGCACAACGATAATCACCGGGTATGTCCCGTGGTCGAGTTCCACGCGCGCGACCACGGCCATCGTCTCGCTGTCGACGTCGTCGTACACGCTGACCTCTTCATGCCGAAGGTTGGTGACGCCGGTACAGGCAGACGCGCGGCCCTCGTCGGAGACCTTGCATTGAATCGGATTGTCTGCGACGTAGCGATATTTGTCTCTGTCAGGGGCCGCCAGGTACTCACGAAAGCTCTGCGCGGCTCCACCGACGCCAGTGACATACCCAATCGCGCATTGCAGCGTGGGTGTATTGCCGCTCCCGGATGTTTGGGCTGTCGCAGCCGTGCTTGCGGCCGCGATAACCACCGCGAGTGTCGATGCAAGGAGATATCTCATGGCGCAAATCACCGTCGTCAGATCGAAGTGCTGGATTGTAATGGCATCTTGCTAAAGGGGTTTGAAAGCGAAGAGCCACTGCTATTGCCAGATTCGAAGCGCTGATGAGCAGCGGCGACATTCCACCGTTGCATGATCTCCTGCGACCTTACTTCGCGAACAGCATATCGAGGTTCGCGAACGACTTGAATTCGAGCGCGTTGCCGCTCGGGTCCAGAAAGAACATGGTGGCCTGTTCGCCCGGTTCACCCTTAAAGCGGATGTATGGCTCGATCACAAATTCCACGCCGACCGCCTTGAGCTTTTCCGCGAGCGCGGTCCATTGCGGCATTGTCAGCAGCGCGCCGAAATGGCGCACAGGGACGCCGTGTCCATCGACGGCATTGGTCGAGCTCACGCCTGTTTCGCCCGGCGCGAGATGCGCGACGATCTGATGGCCATAGAGGTTGAAGTCGACCCAGTCGGGCGCGCTGCGGCCTTCGGGGCAGCCAAGCAGGTCGCCATAGAACGCACGCGCCGCTTCGATGCTGTGGACCGGAAATGCAATGTGGAACGGGAGGAGTGGGGTATTCATCGCAATGGGGCTTTCTGAAGTTGGAGGAAGGTGCGCTTCATTGAGCGTTCTGACAACATATTAAACATAACGCGTTTTAATGAATAACGATATATTTCAGACCTGAGAGACAAATTTATCGATGAATTGAACCATGCTACGAGAGCTCAAAACGTTCCTCGCCGTCGTGCGCCACGGCACTTTCGCGCGTGCCGGCACGCAGACCGGATTGACCCAGTCGGCGGTGAGCGCGCAGATCCAGCGTCTGGAAGACGAACTCGGCTTCGCCCTGTTCGATCGTACCGGCCGGTCCGCCAGCCTTAACGCAGCGGGCAAGCGGACGGTGGAAGTCGCGCAGGAATTGCTCGCGGTGTATGCGCGCCTCGCATTGCAGGGCGCCGCCGGCGAGAACGCGGGGCTCTTGCGGATCGGCGCGATCGCGTCGGTGCAGAGTTCGTTGCTCGTCGGCGCAATCCAGCAGTTTCGCGCGACGTCGCCAGGCTGGCGGATTCGCGTGTTACCGGGGGTATCGCTGAATCTGCTCACGCAGGTCGACTCGGGCGAACTGGATCTCGCAGTGATTATCAAGCCGCCGTTCGCATTGCCGCCCGAGCTGAAATGGCATTCGCTCGTTAGCGAGCCGTTCGTGCTGCTGGTGCCGCGTAAGCTTGCGAAGGAATCGTGGCGCGTGCTGCTCGCCCGTGAGCCGCTGATCCGCTATGACCGCAATTCGTTTGGCGGGCGGCTCGTTGACCGCTTTCTGAAACGCGTGCGGATCAACGTGGACGATGTGGTGGAGTTGGACGAATTGCAGGGAATCGTTGGGCTAGTAGCGGCGGGCGTGGGCATTGCCATCGTCCCGCAGGCGGCCGCGCTACATATCCCGCCGAGCGTGCGAACGCTTACTCTTGGCGACGACACGTTCTACCGCGACGTCGGGATCGTCGAGCGCGCGACGGCCGATCAGCAGAGCGCCGCTTATGACTTCGCTGCGCGCTTGCGTGCGATGGTGGCCAGCCGCGAATAGTAAACGGGCGAAGCGTCGACACCTCACGGCGGTGACTGCACGATCACGCCGTACCATCCCAAGCCGCGATAGCTCTCGTAGCCAGGAGTGGCGGCGAACGATATGGTACGACCGTCGGCCAGTTGATAAAAGCCTGCCGGACGGCCGTCGGTATTCAGACGGAACTGTTCATCGAGCACACCCTTATCGTCCGAACTCGCAATCACGCGATGCGACGCGTTGACGATCATGCAGCGCGTGCGCCGCCACTCCTCTTCCGTGAGTCGCACACCCTTAACGACTGCCGACGCTTGTGGCGCCCAATCGAAGAAGATCACCAGCGCGCCGAGCGGTTTGCCGTCAACCGCGCCGTTTTCGCGGATTGCCGTTGCATAGGTCGCGACTTGCGCGTGCTTCAGAAGCGGCAGCGCCTCGATATCACCTGCAATAAAGTCCGCGCCCGAAGGTGTTTTCATCGCGTCGCGAAACCAGCCGGCCTATGCTTGACCTGATTCGCCACGACCGCGAAGCCGCGACCCGCATTACCGGCGCGCGCCGCTTCGATCAAGGCATTGAGTGCGAGGAACGTGGTCTCGCGATTGATGTCGTTGATATCGGAGATTTTTCCCGTCGCGAGCTTCCTGACGTGATGCGTCAGTTCGACGATTTCGAGTGGATTCGACATGGCCTGGTGCAATCATGACTGGCGATCAACGGCGACGCACCGGGTACGTGCATCGCCGGGCGGCATAATCGCGACTGCGAGGCGTTCGTCGGGGATCCCGCACTGAGGACTTTACGGGAATCCTGTACGCCTTAACGATCTCAGCAGCTCAGCGCCCCGCCTTGAGTTGTGTCCACAGCCTGTTTTCAAGGCGAAGAATATCGGCCGGCAAAGGCAACGACAGTGTGAGCGATTTCATCTTTTCACCGCGAGGGTAGACCGCTTCGTTATCGAGGATGGCCGGCTTCACATAGACACGGGCAGCGGCGTTAGCGTTTGGATAGAAAACCTGATTGGTGATCGCCGCGCTAACCTTGGGTTGAAGGATGTAATTGATCCATTGCATCGCCGCTTCCGGATGAGGCGCATCTTTTGGAACACCCATCAGATCGAACCACAGCACGCCATCGCCTTTTGGAATCACGTAACGGATCTCATAGGCGCGATGCGCTTCTTCTGCACGGCGCTTCGCGATGCCGACGTCGCCCGACCATCCTAGCGCGATGCAGACATCGTTATTGGCCAGGTCGTTGATGTAACCGGAAGAATTGAACTGGGTGATGTAGGGGCGAATCGTTTTGAATAGCTGGTACACCGCCTGATAATCCGCGGGGTTGGTGCTATTGGAATCCTTATGCAGGTATATCAGCCCAACCGAGAATGCATCTTCCGGGGAGTCGAGCACTGAAACGCCGCAGCTTTTC
>NZ_DASRSY010000290.1:0-1914 GCF_035656215.1 Paraburkholderia sp. | reverse complement strand
CGTTCAGTTGGCGCTCCTCATCCGGGTTACTGATGAAGGCGGTCTCCACGAGGATCGACGGAATATCCGGCGCCTTCAGCACGGCAAACCCCGCCTGTTCGACCGAGCCCTTATGCAGCTTGTTGATGCCGCCGATTTCCTTCAGCACGAAGTTGCCGTAGCGCATCGAATCGCGGATCTGCGCGGTGGTCGACATATCGAACAGCGCGCGATTGACGGTGGCGTCGGCGGACTTGATGTTGATCCCGCCGATCTGATCTGATGAGTTCTCTTTGTTCGCCATCCAGCGCGCCGCGGCGCTCGACGCGCCATGCTCCGACAAGGCGAACACCGACGAGCCCTTCGCCTCGGGCGTGGTGAACGCGTCCGCGTGGATCGAGACGAACAGGTCCGCGCCCACGCGCCGCGCCTTCTGTACGCGCACGTTAAGCGGCACGAAGAAGTCGGCGTCGCGCGTCATCATGGCGCGCATGTTCGGCTGCGCGTCGATCTTCGCGCGCAGCTTCTTCGCAATGTCGAGTGCGACGTGCTTCTCGTACGTGCCCCCGCCGCCGATTGCGCCTGGGTCTTCGCCGCCGTGACCCGGATCGATCGCGACGGTCAGCAGACGTACCGTGTTGCTCCTGCCGGTTTTCGGGTTGGTGAATGCGTAGCTATCGTCGCTGTCATCGCTACCGAGGTTGCTGTTGCTGCTCCCCTTGTTGCGGGCGATTGCCGTGGGCGGCGTGATCGGTGCAAGCGGTGCCGTCGGCGTTGCAGGCTTGCCGAGAATGGGTGGAGCAGGCGTCGGCGTGGTATGCGCCGGCGGACGCGGTACGCTCGGCGCCGTCCCGCCGCTGCCGTTCTGCGCATAGCGCTCGAAGAAGGCTTCGCTGTTGTCGGCGGTGGGCGGCGTGGTGCCCGGGCCGCTTAGCGTGGCGGGCGGTGCGTTGTTTTCCTCAAGCGTTTGCTGCTTGCGCTCGGTCTGCGCGAGCAGATCCATTAGGGGATCGGGCGCGACCGCGGGGTACAGGTCGAACACCAGCCGGTACTTGTACGCGCCGACCGGCGGCAGCGTGAACACCTGCGGCTTCACCGAGCCCTTCAGATCGAACACCATTCGCACGACGTGCGGCTGATATTGCCCGACGCGCACCGACTGAATCTGCGGATCGTTCGGCGTAATCTTCGACACAAGATCCTTCAGCGCCTGGTCCAGATCGAGGCCGCTCAGATCGACCACCAGCCGGTCTGGACCCTGCAGCAACTGCTGTGTGTTCTGCAAAGGCTGATCCGACTCGATCGTCACGCGCGTGTAATCGCGCGCCGGCCAGACCCGCACGCCCAGCACCGAGCTCGCCCACGCGAGACGCGGAGCGACAAGGCCGAGTACCAGCGTGGATGCGCCTGCGCGCAGAATCTGCCGGCGCCGCCAGTTATGCGTTGCGGTAGCCGCCGATTCGATCGAGCGGAACGGTTTGATCAACATCTTTCGAGACATGCCTTTCCTGATTCGCTGTATGCCCGTGCGACGAGTACCCGGCCGTCGCCCGTGCTGTCCAGATCGAGCGAGAAGACGAGATCCGGCACGCCGAGGAGACGCCCTGCGCGCTGCGGCCATTCGACGAGGCAGATGGCGCCGTTGTCGAAGTACTCGCGAAAGCCCGCGTCGGCCCATTCGGCCGGGTCGGTGAATCTATACAGATCGAAGTGATAGAGCGCGAGTTCCCCAGCGGGCCGTTCGAGCACGTAAGGTTCGACGAGTGTGTAAGTGGGGCTGCGCACGCGGCCGCTGTGGCCGAGGCCGCGCAACGTTGCGCGCACGAGCGTGGTTTTGCCGGCGCCGAGATCGCCGACGAGTTGTACTTGCAGTCCGTGGAATGGCTGGTCGCCCGTGGCACCCGGCGCGTGTTGCTGCGCTTTTTGCAGCGGCTT
>NZ_DASRSY010000289.1:0-18147 GCF_035656215.1 Paraburkholderia sp. | reverse complement strand
GGTCGCCGTGCCGATTCTTCGCAGAACTTCGCCTATCCCGGTCAACAGACGAGCCGCGCGCCTGACGTGACGTGCGTCTTCCGGGGGTTTTTCGCAAGCACCGGTGACCGCAATCAGATACGCAAAGAGCGCTTCACTTTCAGTCAGCAAGGCGAGGAGATTGTCGTAGGTTTCCCGGCCAGCCGTTCTCGAGTCCGGCACGTTCGCCAGCGCCTTGCGCGAGCGTTCCAGCGTTGCCCGCGCATCGGCGCGAAACTTCGCGGCATGCGTAGCCCACTGTCCAGGGGCTGCGCGCTGCTCGAGCAGGCGCGCGCTGTCGAATGCGATGTCCGCCAGACGCAAATACACCGCACGCAGCGAAGCGCGGCTCGTGCCGAACGGATGAATGCGCCAGACGGTCAGGCTCAGCGCGACGGCAAACAGGCATCCGGCCAGGTAGATGCCGAGAAACGCCACGCCTTCCCGAACGTCGCGCATTGGCCGGTCGACCATCACGACGCAGGCGGTCGCGGCGAGAATCGTCACCTGCGATGTCGCGGCCCCCCAGATCCTGCCGAAGCCGCCGAGCGTTGTGAACGTCAGAATGGCGAGCGCTGCGAGCGCGGTCCCCTCGCCCGACGCGAAGGCAGTCACGCCGCCGCACACGGTTGAGAGAAGCGCAAAGCCCATCATCGAGGCGAAGCGCGCGCGATTCGAGCCGGCCGCGTCGGCAAGACAGGTCCAGAAAGCGCCAATCGCGGCCCATGCAAAGGCCGGCTCGTGCAGCAGATTGCCGAGCACCAGCATGGCAGTGGATGCACAAGCGGCTCTCAGCCCTTCCGACAGATTGGCCTCGCTCGTCGAAAACGAAACCATCCATACCGGTCGTCTGCGGTAGATCGTGCTGACGAGCGCGTACAGGCGGCTCGACCAGCGCGGAGACGAAGGGTTGGACTTGCGATTCAGCATCCGGACGGTGGGCTCCCAAAAACGCGCATTGGCGCTGCGTCAGCGCATTAATACGCCGCCAGCAGGAAAGCTGCTACGGCCGCCGAATGATAAGGGTTAACACCGAGATATAAAAATGCCTTCGGTTCATCCAGTCGATGCGTTGTGTCTATGTGCGGGAACGGGCGCGCGTTCTGGCGTTCTGACAGATAGATAGGCAAATGGGCGGGTGGACGGCAAATACGCTTTGACCGCGGAGTGGACTCTCTGAAAACCCCACCCATGAAAAAACCGCGCGGCCCTTGCAGGCTCGCGCGGTTTTTATCGACCACCGGTGTAACGCAGCTTACTTCTTGAAGTTCGCCACGCCTTCGGTGATTTCCTTGTGCGCGGCTTCGATGCCCGCCCAGCCTTCGACCTTCACCCACTTGCCCTTTTCCAGCGCCTTGTATTGCTCGAAGAAGTGCTTGATCTGATCTTTCAGGTAAGCCGGGACGTCGTCGATCGACTTGAGATCGGCGGTCATCGGGCAGACCTTGTCGTGCGCGACGGCAACCAGCTTTGCGTCCACGCCCGATTCGTCGGTCATTTGCAGCATGCCGAGTGCGCGTGCGCGAACCACCGAGCCTGCCAGCAGCGGGAACGGCGTGATCACCAGCACGTCGACCGGGTCGCCGTCGCCCGACAGCGTTTGCGGAATGTAGCCGTAATTCGCCGGATAGCGCATGCCGGTGCCGATAAAACGGTCGACGTGGAGCAGGCCCGTTTCCTTGTCAGCTTCGTACTTCACCGGATCGCTTTGCGCCGGGATTTCGATGATAACGTTGAAATCTTGCGGAAGGTCTTTGCCTGCGGGGACGTGATTGAAGCTCATGAGCGCTCTCTGATCAGATGGAATTCGGAACACGGCGTGCGGCGCGTGAGCTCGATCGGCGTGAATCGTGAAACTCGCCAGGACGAGGTGCCGCGGCCGGACAGTGCGGAATACGCCATTATAGCCAATCGGCCGATGGCACCTCTGGTTGGATCGGCGCGATAATCGTCTGGCGTCTCTCGATTGTGCCTCTCGTTTGTGAACACCGCGTATCTGAACCTCGGCCTGGACATCGGCTTGAATCCCGGCCTGGAGACCGGCTGCGCGACACCCCAAGGAGCATGCATGGAAGAAGCCCGGCATTTCATCGGCGGCGAATGGTCCGCTGCATCAGGCGGCGAGACGATCGCCGTGCTCGATCCCTCCGACGGCCAGCCGTTCACCCGGCTGGCCCGCGGCACCGCGGCGGATATCGACGACGCCGTTCACGCCGCCCGCCGCGCCTTCGAAGGCGCATGGGGCGAGGCAAGCGCCGCCGAACGCGGCCGCGTGCTGTACCGGCTGTCGATGGTGGTGGCCGCCCACCAGGAAGAACTCGCGCAGATCGAAGCTCGCGACACCGGCAAGCCGCTCAAACAGGCGCGTGCCGATTCGGCGGCGCTAGCCCGCTACTTCGAGTTTTACGCCGGCGCGGCAGACAAACTGCACGGCGAAACGCTGCCCTATGAGGCCGGCTACACGGTGCTGACGATCCGTGAGCCGCACGGCGTGACCGGTCATATCGTGCCGTGGAACTACCCGATGCAGATCTTCGGCCGCAGCGTCGGCGCGGCGCTCGCCACCGGCAATGCGTGCGTCGTGAAGCCGGCGGAAGATGCGTGTCTGTCAGTGTTGCGCGTCGCCGAACTGGCGGCCGAGGCGGGTTTGCCGGCAGGCGCGCTGAATATCGTCACCGGTTTTGGGCATGAAGCGGGTGCGGCACTCGCGCGTCATCCCGGCATCGATCACATCTCGTTCACCGGCTCCCCCGAAACCGGCAAGCTCGTGACGCAGATGGCCGCCGAGAACCACGTGCCGGTCACGCTCGAACTGGGCGGCAAATCGCCGCAAATCGTTTTCGCCGACGCGGATCTAGACGCGGCGTTGCCCGTGCTGGTGTCGGCAATCGTGCAGAACGCCGGGCAAACCTGCTCGGCGGGCAGCCGCGTGCTGATCGACCGGGCCATTTACGAGCCGTTGCTCGACCGGTTGAGCAGCGCCTTTCACGCGCTGCGGGTCGGACCGTCGCATGCCGATCTCGACTGCGGTCCGCTGATCAACGCAAAGCAGCAACAGCGCGTGTGGGACTTCCTCTCCGACGCGCAACACGACGGCATTGCGATGGCGGCGCACGGCGAAGTGATTCCTGAAGCGCCGGAAAGCGGCTTCTATCAGGCGCCCACACTGCTGCGCGACGTGCCGGCAAACCACCGCCTCGCGCGCGACGAAGTGTTCGGCCCGGTCCTCGCCGCAATGTCATTCACCGACGAAGACGAGGCGCTTGCGCTCGCCAACGGCACGCAGTACGGCCTGGTCGCGGGTATCTGGACGTGCGACGGTGCTCGTCAGATGCGCCTCGCGCGGCGCCTGCGCTCCGGTCAGGTGTTCATCAACAATTATGGCGCGGGCGGCGGCGTCGAATTGCCGTTCGGCGGCGTGAAGCATTCGGGCCATGGACGCGAAAAGGGTTTCGAAGCGCTGTATGGCTTCACGGTGTTGAAGACCATCGCGATCCGTCACGGTTAGGCAGGGTTAGTCAGGCACTCGCATTCGCAGCAAACGGAAGCAGACAACAGCAAACGGCAACAGACAGAAGCAAGCGCATCACCATCCACAACAAACAACGGAGACATCATGCGGTTGACAGGAAAAACGGCCATCGTCACGGGTGGCGGCTCGGGCTTCGGCGAAGGCATCGCGAAGACCTACGCGCGCGAAGGCGCGAACGTGGTGATCAACGATCAGAACGGCGCAGCGGCCGAACGCGTGGCGAGCGAAATCGCTCTCGCCGGCGGCAAGGCGATCGCGGTCACCGGCAACGTCACGCGACGCGAAGACTGGCAGAGGCTGCGCGAGGCCGCGCTCGAAGACTTCGGCAGCGTACAGATCGTCGTCAACAATGCCGGTACGACGCATCGCAACAAACCGGTGCTCGACGTGACGGAAGCCGAGTTCGACCGCGTCTATGCAGTGAACGTCAAAAGCATCTACTGGAGCGTGCAGGAATTCGTGCCGTATTTCCGCCAGCAGGGCGGCGGTGTTTTCATCAATATCGCCTCAACGGCCGGCGTCCGGCCGCGGCCGGGCCTCATCTGGTACAACGGCAGCAAGGGCGCGGTGATCATCGCCAGCAAGTCGCTCGCCGTCGAACTCGGCCCGGACCGTATTCGGGTGAACTGCGTGAACCCCGTGATGGGCGAGACGGGGCTGCTGTCGGAATTCATGGGCGTCGAAGATACGCCGGAAAACCGCAAGCGCTTTCTCGCCGGCATTCCGCTCGGGCGTTTCTCGACGCCGCAGGATATCGCCAATGCGGCGCTGTACCTCGCCTCAGACGAGGCGGAGTTCATCACCGGCGTGTGTCTCGAAGTGGACGGCGGGCGCTGCGTGTAAACGCCATGCAAACCAAACCATCCAGCACGGCTAGAATCGCGATCGACGGCGGTACTTCATTTCCACAAGAAAAAAGGAGACACCATGGCTAGTCCCGCAAATCCGCTCCGCCACCCCGGCGCGGGCGCGCCACCTTCCACGTTCGAGGAGGCGACCTACCGCAAGGTCACCTGGCGGCTCGCGCCGCTCCTGATGCTCTGCTACGTGGTCGCGTATCTCGACCGCGTCAACGTCGGCTTCGCCAAGCTGCAAATGACCACCGATCTCGGCCTGAGCGACGCGGTCTACGGATTTGGCGCGGGGATTTTCTTCCTCGGCTATTTCATCTTCGAAATTCCGAGCAATGTGATCCTGCACAAAGTGGGCGCGCGCGTGTGGATCGCGCGGATCATGGTGTCGTGGGGCGTGATCTCGATGCTGACCATGTTCGTCACCACGCCGGCCATGTTCTACGTCATGCGCTTCCTGCTCGGTCTCGCCGAAGCGGGCTTCTTCCCCGGCATCATCCTGTATCTCACTTACTGGTATCCGTCGCATCGTCGTGGCCGCATGACCACCTGGTTCATGACCGCCATCGCGTTGTCCGGCGTGATCGGCGGTCCGGTGTCGGGCTATATCCTGAAGAGCTTCAACGGCATGAACGGCTGGCATGGCTGGCAGTGGCTGTTTCTGCTCGAAGGGATTCCCTCGGTGATCGTCGGGATCATGGTGTTCCTGATGCTCGATGACCGCGTCTCGAAGGCGAAGTGGCTCACCAACGAAGAGAAGGAATTGCTCGAACGTCAGGTGTCGGCCGAAGAAGCCACCAAGCACGACATGCCGATTCGTCAGGTGCTCACGAGCGGCCGCGTGCTGATGTTGAGCCTCACGTATTTCTCTTTCGTGATGGGTCTGTATGGCGTGAGCTTCTGGCTACCGACCATCATCAAGGCGACCGGCGTGACAGACTCGTTCATGATCGGCCTGCTGTCCGCGATTCCGTTTGCGGCAGCGGTAATTGCGATGGTGTTCGTGTCGCGCAGCGCGGACCGCCGCCGTGAACGGCGCTGGCATATCGCGTTGCCGGCAATCGCAGGGGCGATTGGCCTCGTGCTCTCCGTGGTATGGGCGCACAACACGGTGCTGGCCATGGCTTCGCTCACGCTCGCGACCATGGGCATCCTGACCACCCTGCCGCTGTTCTGGAGTCTGCCGACGGCGATCCTCGCCGGCACCGGCGCGGCAGCCGGCATCGCGATGATCAATTCGATCGGCAATCTCGCGGGCTTTCTGAGCCCGTATGCGGTCGGCTGGCTGAAGCAGGCAACCGCCGCGAACGACTCCGGCATGTATATGCTGGCGGCGTTCATGATCCTCGGCGGCCTGCTGGCGATCAGCGTGCCGGCGAAGATGGTTAACAAATGAGGCGGCTCGCTTCGTGACGTAAGGTAGGAAGCGCCGTCAAATGCCGCTCGTCACGAGTCACGAGTCATGAGTTGCGGGGCGCGGGGCGCGAGTCACAAGTCGCAGGTCGTGAGTCGCAAGCCCCAGTTCACGGCACATATAATGCAATTCACGCATTGTGCCACCAACGAAAAAGCCCCCGGCATCCATCGACGGGGGCTTGTTTATCGACTGCAGCGCACAATAAAACAAACGCAGCGGCGATCAAAGCTTCACACGATATTCATCGCCAACGCACTCTCGCGATAATGCTGGCTCGCCTTATCGGAATCGCCGATCTGTTCATGCAAACGCGCCAACGCGCGATGCGAACGAATCTTCAACGTCTCGTTGTCGGCCAGTTTCAGCGCGCGCTCGAGGAACGATTGCGCCTTGCCCCACAACTGCTGATGCAGGCACAAGCGACCCAGCGCGAACATCAAATCTGCGTCTTCCGGGCGATCCTTCTGCCACCCTTCGGCCTTCTGGATCAGCGGCAACGCGTCGCCCCCGGTCGTGTCGGGATACCGGCGCAGCAGACGCGCGTCCCAGTTCTGCGCGAGCGCTTCCTCGACGATCTTGCGTGCTTCCTGCGGACGGTTCAGCGACACCAGCAGTTCAGCCGCGAGATCAGCGAGACGCGGTGAATGACGCTCAGTAGCCGATAGCGAATTCCACAACTCCAGCAGCGCATCCGCGTTATGACGCCGGTCGCGCAGGAGGTTTTCCGCCGCGAGCTGACGCAAGCGCACCGCCACTGCCGGATGGATCGCTTCCCGTTTTTCCAGCGTCTTGACGAGCTTGAGCACTTCGCCCCAGTTCTTCAATTGCTGTTGCGCGCGCAACGTGATCTGCTGCGCGTGAATCCGCCGTGCGCCCTGCGACTGCATTTCGGTCAGCGCGGCGAGTGCGCCGTCCGCGTCGCGGCCGTCGGCACGCATGTCGGCGGTGGCCATCAGGCGTGCGTCCTGCCAGTCGGCTTCGTCGATCTGGGCGAGCCATTCGTCGCGCCGCGCATATTCATGCATGCGGTGCGCCGCGGTGGCCGCGATCAATCCGGCCGCGCCCTTGTTGTCGCCATTCGTGAGCGAATCTTTCGCGGCTTTTTCAGCGCGCGAGAAACGCCCGGCGTACAGATTGCCGATCGCGTCACGCAATGCAGCGTGCGCCTTCGCGACACGCGAGCGAGCGCGATAGGCAGCCACGCGCTGCGGCATGCGCCAGATATTGCGCACGATGCGCAACAGCGCGTACAGCAGGATGAACAGCACCACCAGCCCGACCACGAACAGATTCAGCGAGATGTCGACGCGGTACGGCGGATAGATCAGCAGCACCTGCCCCATATCGAAGCGTCCGACCACCGCCAGCACTACCGCGATGGCGAACAGCAACGCGAGCCATAGAAGTCCCCGGATTGCCATGATTAACCTCGGCTCCGGTATTGATTGACGGCCTGCAGGCTGGTGTTCAGATTCGGCAGTTCAACCGCGGCCGAGCCCGCATCCACCTGCTTGACCAGATCGGCCACAGTTTGCGTTTTCTTCGACGTGTTGTCGAAGTAGCGCGTGAGCGCAGCCTGCGCCGCCTGCAGGTCGGACTTCAGCGTGGTCTGGTTGCGCGAGAGCAGCGCGAGCCGCGCCGACAGCAAACGCAGCTTCAGATTCTCGCGCACGAAGTAGCCTTGATCGGGCGTGACGAGCATGGCGTCGGCGTTGTCGATGCGGCGCACCTGCACGAGGCTCGTCAACTGCTGGCCGATGCCGGTCGTGACTTCACGCCACCACACTTTCCAGCGCGGCTCGCCGGTTGCCGCGGCCACCTTTGCCGTGTCGGCCCAGCTGGCGGCCTTCGGCGTGGCATGGGCAATCGGCGCTTCGCCGGAGAGCGGCAGGCTGTCGACCTGGTCGATCGCGTTGTCGAGCTTGATCGCCATACCCGTCAGATCCGTGGAAGGCGCGGCCTTCAGCTTGTCGATGTCTTGCGCGATCGCCTTGCGCACGGTGACGGCCTGCGGGCTATCCGATGCAGCAAGACGCGTGTCCGCGCTTTGCAACGCGAACAGCGCGAGTTGCGTGTTGCCGGTGAGCTGCAATTGCTGGCTCGCGGCCGACAGCATCTGGCCGACTTCAGCCATCGTCCAGTCGTCGCGATTGCGGGCGAGATCGGTGTATTGCTGTTGCAGCGCCTGCTGCGCCGTTTGCGCGTCAGCGAGCTTGCCTTCGAGTTGCGCGACCTGCGAGTCGGACCGATGCACCGTGGCCAGCGCCTGATCGGTCTTGACGCGCAGTTCGTTCGTCTGCGTGTCATTCGCCTGCTGGCGTTGCACGAGCTGCTGCTCGGTGCGCTCCACCTTGCGATTGAGCGCATAGCCGCCCACACCCGCCGCACAAGCGATGACCACGACGACAAACCACAGCAGCGGTCCGCTCGCGCTGCGGCGCTTTTGCGCTTCGTAGGGCGTGAAGGGTGGATTCGGCGGCAACGCGCTGGTTGCGGCCGGCTGGGGTGAAGCGTTCGTGGATGCGTTCGTTTCAGTCATGCGTGATTTAGCCGGTGAATGAGCCGGGTTGGACGGTACCGGTTGAACAACGGTCGGGACGGCGGCAAGCAAGGCGCGGGCAATACGATCATCGCCCGCACCGGACACCGTAATGCTATCAAAACCCAATGCCCGCGCGGTCTGCGCGATACGGGGATGCGGCGTGACCAGGTTGGCGTGCTTCAGTTGCGCGATTTCACCGGCGGTTAGATGCTCTTGCGCGAGTTCATGCAGATTGCGCACACCTTCCGAACTCGTGAGCAGCCAGGCGTGCGGCTCGCCGGCAAGCAACGCGTGCACGCGTGCCCAGCCGCCGATCGACGGTTCCGGCACGAGGCGCCGATAGGCCGCAACCGTTTCGACTTCGGCGCCCGCTTCGCGCAAGCGGTCGGCGAGCCATTCGCGGCCGCCGTCGCCGCGCACGATCAGGACGCGCTTGCCTTCGAGCGCGCTCGCGCCGAGCGCGGTATCGATCGCCGCGAACAGGCCTTCGGAATCGAAACGTGCCGTATCGTCGACGGCGGCGGACGGTGGGCTGATGACGTTGTACGCCGGCGCCGTGACGCCGTGGCGCACCAGCGCCTGCACACTGCCCGGCCCGACTACGCCGATCGGCAGCGCATGCGGCCAGATCGCATCGCTGCGCGCAAACGCGTGATCGACTGCATTGGGCGAGACGAACACGACCAGTGCATAGCGCTCCAGAGAAGCCAGCGCTGCGCGCAACGGTGCTTCGTCGGCGACAGGCGCGATGTCGATCAGCGGAAAGTCGAGTACGGCAATGCCGGCCGCCGCGAGTTGCGCGATCATTTCGTTCGACTGACCGGCCGGTCGCGTAATCACGACCGTGAACGCCGCCTTGCCGGCGAACGAGGATGCATTACCTAGGATATCGGCTGCCATCACTCGCCGGTCGCCGCGCTATCCGCGGCCCCTGCTGCGGGACCGCTGGCCGTGCTCAGCGCGCGGACGATTTCCATCGCGCCTTGCTGTTCGAGCGCGCTCGCCACTTCCTGACCAAGCGCTACAGCACGTTCGACGGTGGGCGCCGGCGCCGATGCCTGCGCGCTCAAGACGCGCTGGCCGTCGGGTGTAGCGACGATGCCGCGCAGATGCAGCGCGCCGTCATGCCAGTGCGCATAGGCTGCGAGCGGCACTTCGCAACTGCCGCCGAGGGCACGCGAGACCATCCGCTCCGCTTCGACGGCCGCAGCTGTATGTTCGTGATGCAGCGGCGCGAGCCATGCCGCGAGCTCCGCGCGATCGGCGCGAATCTCGATGCCGAGCGCACCCTGACCGGCAGCCGGCAAGCTGTCTTCGGGATCGAGCAGCGCGCGGATGCGCTCAGCGAGACCTAAACGCTTCAAGCCGGCCGCCGCCAGAATGATCGCCGCGTAGTCGCCGCGATCGAGTTTCGACAGACGCGTGTCCAGATTGCCGCGCAACGGCCGCACCACAAGGTGCGGGTAACGCATGCGCAGCATGGCCTCGCGGCGCAGACTGGAGGTGCCGACCACGGCGCCGGCCGGCAGCGCCGCGAGCGAGTCGTAATCGTTGGACACCAGCGCGTCGCGGGGATCTTCGCGTTCCATGATGGTGGACAGCGCAAAGCCCGCGGGCAATTCCATCGGCACGTCTTTAAGCGAGTGCACGGCCAGATCGGCGCGGCCGTCGGCCAGCGCGGCTTCCAGTTCCTTGACGAAAAGGCCCTTACCACCAACCTTCGACAAAGTGCGATCGAGAATTTGATCGCCACGTGTCGTCATCCCGAGGATTTTTATGTCACAAGATGGATATAATTTGTGCAGCGCACATTGCACATGCTCCGCCTGCCACATGGCAAGGCGGCTTTCTCGCGACGCAATCACAAGCGTGTGGGGTGGCGTAGAAAACGTCTCGGTGTTCATTAGCTTGCTGATCGAATGACGGGATGTAATAACAATCAATGTTAGCACGCGACCCCGTGTCTCAAGGCACAGTGGAGCGCCGTGCTGGCACGGTATCGATGGAGGAGACGGGCCTCGCGCAGCACGCGCCTGCCCCATCCCAGCCTGTTCAAGCACGGTCGTTCGCGCACCGGGGCGCGGCATGCGGGATGATGCAATGCGGCGCAACGTGCCTCGGGTGCCTGGCGTGCATGCAATGCACGTCGTGCGCCTCGTGCGTTTTGCGCACAGCGCGCGCGGCCACCTCTCCCGCGTATTGCCATCGGCGCATACCGTTTCGTGTAGTTCACGTTGCAGCTCATAGTGCAGTTCCGCAGTAGCAGTTCATCACTCAACAGACCCTGGCTTCCCTGAGGAAACCCATCGTGACGTCTTCCGGATCGGCGCGCCCTGCCCGCCGCAACACTGCATCGCCCAACGCTCAAGCGGCCGACGCCGCCGCGGCGCCCGCCGCTTCTGCCTCCGCCACAACGGCGGCCCGGTCCACACCGGCCAAACGCGGCGGCAAAGCTGCCACGGCAACCCAGGCCGCAAATATCGCCAAAGCCACCAGGTCCGCCAAAGCCTCGTCGCCCACCAAGGCGGACAAGGCGGTGAAGACCGTCAGGACAGATAAGGCGACGCAAGCCGCGAACGCCGCCCAGGCGCTGAAACCGGCCAAAACCAAGTCCCCGAAGATCAAGGTCGTCGTGAGCGAAGCCACGCCGCAAGCCGCCAAAGCGCCCAAGCTGGAAACCGTTTCGCAGAATACGGTGGTGCCGGCGTCGAAAAGCAGCGGCCGCACGCGTGAGGATAAGGACCATCCGCTGTTTCAGGACATCCGTTATCTGGGACGCCTGCTCGGCGACGTGCTGCGCGAACAGGAAGGCGACGCGGTGTTCGACGTCGTGGAGACGATCCGCCAGACCGCCGTGCGTTTTCGCCGTGAGGACGATAGTGCCGCCGCGCAGACGCTCGACAAGAAACTGCGTTCGCTGAGCCCCGAGCAAACGGTCAGCGTGGTGCGCGCGTTCAGCTACTTCTCGCATCTTGCGAATATCGCTGAAGACCGCCACCGCAATCGCCGTCATCGGATTCACGCGCTGGCCGGCTCGACCTCGCAACCGGGCACCATGGCGCATGCGCTCGAACGACTCGTGGAGGCAGGCGCCGCCGCAACGCCAGTGCTGCAGCAGTTCTTCAACGACGCGTTGATCGTGCCGGTCTTGACCGCGCACCCTACAGAAGTGCAGCGCAAGAGCATTCTCGACGCGCAGCACGACGTCGCACGCCTCCTGGCCGAACGCGATCAGCAGTTGACCAACCGCGAACGCGCGCATAACGAAGCGATGTTGCGTGCAAGCGTCACGTCGCTCTGGCAAACGCGGATGCTGCGCGATTCGCGGCTGACGGTGGCCGATGAAATCGAAAACGCGCTGTCGTATTACCGCGCGACCTTCCTCGAAGAAATTCCGGCGCTCTACGCCGACATCGAAGAAGCGCTCGCCGAGCACGGCCTCGCTGCGCGGCTGCCGCCGTTCTTCCAGATGGGCAGCTGGATCGGCGGCGACCGCGACGGCAATCCGAACGTCACGGCCGAAACGCTCGAGCACGCGATCACCCGCCAGGCCGCGGTGATCTTCGAACACTATATGGAGCAGGTGCACAAGTTGGGCGCCGAGTTGTCGGTGTCGAACCTGCTGGCCGGCGCAAGCGACGCGTTGAAAGAACTCGCGGCCGCCTCGCCGGACCAGTCGCCGCACCGTACCGACGAACCGTATCGCCGCGCCTTGATCGGCATGTACACGCGGCTCGCCGCAAGTGCGCGCGTGCGTCTCGGCGAAGGCAGCGTGCCGGTGCGCAGCGCGGGCCGCGGCGCGGCGCCGGTGCGCGCCAAACCGTACGGCGACGCCGCCGAATTCGTGCGCGACCTGCACGTGCTGGTCGATTCGCTCGCCGAGCATCATGGCGCGCCACTCGCGGCACCGCGTCTGTCGCCGCTCGCGCGCGCCGCCGAAGTGTTCGGCTTCCATCTGGCAAGTATCGACTTGCGCCAGAGCTCCGACATCCACGAAGCGGTGATCGCCGAGTTGCTGAAACGCGCGGGCGTCGAAGAAAACTACGCGTCGCTCTCCGAAGAAGACAAGCTCAAGGTGCTGCTCGCCGAACTGGCGCAGCCGCGCGCGCTGCGTCTGCCGTATGCCGAATACTCCGATCTCGTGAAGAGCGAACTCGGCGTGCTCGAAGAGGCCCGCATCACACGCGAGAAATTCGGCGCACGCGCGGTGCGTAACTACATCATTTCGCACACGGAGACCGTCAGCGATCTGGTCGAAGTGATGTTGCTGCAGAAGGAAACCGGTTTGCTGCACGGCTGCCTGGGTGATGCGAACGATCCGGCACGAGCGGGCTTGATGGTGATCCCGCTGTTCGAGACGATCCCCGACTTGCGCAACGCGCCGCACATCATGCGCGATCTGATCGCGCTGCCGGGCGTCGACGCACTGATCGAACATCAGGGCAACGAGCAGGAAGTGATGCTCGGCTATTCGGACAGCAACAAGGACGGCGGTTTCCTGACGTCGAACTGGGAGTTGTATCGCGCCGAACTCGCACTCGTGTCGCTGTTCAATCAACGCGGGGTGACTCTGCGCCTGTTCCATGGACGCGGAGGCACGGTTGGCCGTGGCGGTGGTCCGACCTATCAGGCGATTCTGTCGCAGCCGCCGGGCACCGTCGACGGTCAGATCCGTTTGACCGAGCAAGGCGAAGTGATCGCAAGCAAGTTCGGCAATCCGGAAATCGGCCGGCGCAATCTGGAAACGGTGGTGGCCGCGACGCTCGAGGCGTCGTTGTTGCCGCACGGCAATGCGCCCGCGCAACTGCCCGTCTTCGAAGAGACGATGCAACAATTGTCCGACGCGGCGATGGCGTCGTATCGCGCACTGGTCTACGAAACGCCGGGTTTCAAGGAGTATTTCTTCGAGTCGACGCCGATCTCGGAGATCGCCGAACTGAACATCGGCAGCCGTCCGGCGTCGCGCAAATTGCAGGACCCGAAGCAACGCAAGATCGAAGATCTGCGCGCGATTCCATGGGGCTTCTCATGGGGCCAATGCCGTTTGCTGCTGACCGGCTGGTACGGTTTCGGCAGCGCGGTGGCCGCGCATCTGGACAGCGCGCCAAGCGATGCCGAGCGCACCCGCCGTCTTGCCTTGCTCAAGAAGATGCACAAGACCTGGCCGTTCTTCTCGAACCTGCTCTCCAACATGGACATGGTGCTGGCAAAGACCGATCTCGCGGTGGCCTCGCGCTATGCACAGCTCGTGTCGGACAAGAAGCTGCGCAAGCATGTGTTCGAGCGGATCGTCGCCGAATGGGAGCGTACGTCGAAGGTGTTGTCGGAGATCACTGGCAAGAGCGAACGGCTCGCGGAGAATCCGTTGCTCGCGCGTTCGATCAAGAACCGCTTCCCATATCTCGATCCGTTAAATCACTTGCAGGTGGAGTTGCTCAAGCGTCACCGCGCGGGCGATACCAACGCGCGCGTGCGGCGCGGGATTCATTTGAGCATCAACGGGATTGCGGCGGGTTTGCGTAATACGGGCTGATGGAGCCACGGTTGAATAGTGGCTGATTCAGCCGCCGCGGCGGCCAGTAACTCGGCCGCTGCACCATCGAAGCCGAACACGGATTATTTCGCCGTGTTCGGCTTTGGCATTTCTGAAACTGGAATGTTGAATTTGAGCGGAGGCTCGCGCCACGCCTGCTCGCGATTTTCACGCTCGGCAAGTTCGGACTGCAGACGTGTGTCAAGGTCGCGGCGTGCTTGAGGCGACATATTCACATTGACGCCGGGCGCTGTGATGCCGTTCGTCAAGCTGGATGACTGCGGCGTGACGGGATTGGACGACAGCGCGCGCGGCAAGGTGGTGCCCTGTTCGCGATAGTATTCCCGATTCGATTGCGCCGCCGCACTGGCAGACAGCGCGGCGGCCGCCACAAAAAATAACAGACGTTGCATTCGCCCCCCCTGAATTAGTTAGCAATCCAGAGGTTATCACAGTGCGCATCTCGTTATTAGGTCCAGCGCGGCTTTAAGCCGCGCGTCGCCGGGCCGCGGCGGCCGCCGCTCCGCGTCCATGTCAGCTCATTGCGCCTCGACCATCAGCGAGTCGAGCTTGAACGAGCCGTCTTCCTGAACGTCGAAATACTGACGCACCTCATCGGGGGAATTGCTCCACAGCGAGCGAATCGCCACCACGCGCGGCTCCGGCGTACGCATGCGCGCCACCCACGAGCTGAACTCGATCGCGATGCGCCAACGCTCGCGAATCGATGCCTTGAAACCGGCCGCTTCGAACAAGGCAATCCATTCGTCAGCGCGGTAATCGCGGATATGCGAGCCGTCGCGCAACACTTCGACTGCCTGAATATGCGTGTCGAGCAGCGGATGATCGGCGCCGGCGATGTCGATGAACAGCACCTTGCCGCCCGGCTTCAACACGCGTCTCACTTCGGCCAAAGCGAGCGGCACATCATGCCAATGATGCGCGCTCATCCGGCTAATGACCCAGTCGAACGAATGATCGTCGAACGGCAGCGTTTCGGCGGCGCCCTGTTGCGTGCGGATGTTGGTCAGGCCGCGATCCTTCGCCGCGCCGTCGACCGTCGCGAGCATTTGCGGCGCGATGTCATACGCGACCACTTCTTTTGCGCGCGGCGCCACGGCGAAACTCGCATGACCCGCGCCGCAGCCCATGTCGAGCACCGTTGCATCCGGCGTCGCGGCGATCGATTCGGCCAGCGTCTGCAGATCGGCGCCGGTGGCATGCGTCTGACTCGTCAAATACGCGGCGGCGGTCGAGCCGAAGGCGTCGGCGACTTGATCGTGGTGCTTCATGGAAGGCTCCGGTTATCTATGTGGGGCTGGGCCGGGCTTGGGCCGGGTTGGTCTGGACGGCTTTGCGCCGTTCCAGCCGTTACAATAGAGCCCGCCGTGTACCAGTACAAGTTAAGCAATTATTCCGGTATCAATAGCACCACCCCGACACCCTCTCCCCAAAGCGCTGCCCGACAAGAATGACCACGCCGTCCTCTGCCGACAACCCGCCGCCGCTCGACGCCACGCCTGCCCGCGCACTTGGCGATTTCATCCGCGCTCATCGCGAACGGCTCTCGCCGCAAGCGCTCGGCCTGCCGCCCGGCCCGCGCCGCCGTACACCCGGCCTGCGGCGCGAGGAAGTCGCGCAGCTGTGCGGCGTAAGCCCAACCTGGTACACGTGGATCGAACAGGGCCGCCCGGTCTCCGCTTCCGCCGACGCGCTGGCGCGGATCGCCGTCGCACTGCAGTTGTCGCGCGCCGAGCGAGCCTATCTGTTCGAGCTGGCGGCGCAGCGCGACCCGGCCGAACCCGATCCGGCCGCCGCCGACGCGCCCGCCACGCTGCTCGAAACGGTGCAACTCGTGCACGCGCCGGCTTACGTGCTCGACCGGCAGTGGAACGCGCTCGCCTGGAACGCGCGCGCCGCCGACCTGTTCGTCGGCTGGCTGGACGGCACGCACGACCGCAATCTGCTGCGCTACACCTTCACCGAACCGGCCGCACGCGAGCTGATCGTCGACTGGGAAACGCGCGCGCGGCGCCTCGCCGCCGAATTCCGCGCCGACTCGATCCGCCATCTGAACGACGCCCCCACGCGCGGGCTGATCGACTCGCTCACCGCCGCCAGCGACGCGTTCGCCCGCTTCTGGGCGTCGCAGGACGTGGGTGGCCGCGAAGGCGGCCGACGCGAATTCAACCATCCGCGCGACGGCCGCATCGTCTACGACCAGATCACCTTCAAACCCGCTCATCGCGAAGATCTGAAGATGGTGGTACTGGTGCGGGAGTAGCTGCCGTTTGGCGGTGGCAGATTCAACGCCGCGCCTTAGCGTAACGCCAACCGACAAGCCGCTGCGCCAAGGGCACGCTTTCGCCTGGACCGCCGCTGGCTGGCCGCGTCGAAGGCGCCGCCAGCCAGTGTTAAAATCCCAGTCTTTCTTCGCTTCGGCGGCGCCTGCACCGTACGCAAACGCCATCAGCCTCCTCACCTCGTTCAACTGCCCAACACCATGACGTCCCAACTGCACAAAAAAGGCGAAGCCTGGTCGGCTCGCTTCTCGGAGCCGATGTCGGAGCTCGTCAAACGCTATACGTCGTCGGTTTTCTTCGACAAGCGTCTGGCGCTCGTCGATATCGACGGGTCGCTCGCGCACGCCTCGATGCTGGCCGCGCAGAAGATCATCGCCGACGACGACCTCGCCGCGATCCAACGCGGCATGGCGCAGATCAAGGATGAAATCGAGCGAGGCGAGTTCGAGTGGCAACTCGATCTGGAAGACGTCCACCTGAACATCGAAGCGCGCCTGACCGCGCTGATCGGCGACGCCGGCAAGCGCCTGCACACGGGCCGCTCGCGTAACGACCAGGTCGCGACCGACATCCGCCTGTGGCTGCGCGGCGAAATCGACCGGATCGGCGGCCTGCTGACGGAATTGCGCATCGCCCTGCTCGACATGGCGGAGAAGAACGCGTCGACCATCATGCCGGGCTTCACGCACCTGCAAGTGGCGCAGCCGGTCACCTTCGGCCATCACCTGCTCGCCTACGTCGAAATGTTTTCGCGCGACGCCGAGCGCATGGTGGATTGCCGCAAGCGCGTAAACCGTCTGCCGCTGGGCGCAGCCGCTCTGGCCGGCACCAGCTATCCGATCGACCGTCATGCCGTGGCGAAGACGCTGGGCTTCGACGGCATCTGCGCCAATTCGCTGGACGCGGTGTCCGATCGTGACTTCGCAATCGAATTCACGGCCGCATCCGCACTGATCATGACGCACGTGTCGCGCTTCTCCGAAGAACTCGTGCTGTGGATGAGCCCGCGCGTCGGCTTCATCGATCTGGCCGACCGTTTCTGCACCGGTTCGTCGATCATGCCGCAGAAGAAGAACCCGGATGTGCCCGAGCTCGCGCGTGGCAAGACGGGGCGCGTGAACGGCCATCTGATCGCGCTCCTGACCTTGATGAAAGGCCAGCCGCTTGCGTACAACAAGGACAACCAGGAAGACAAGGAGCCGCTGTTCGACACCGTCGATACGGTCGCGGACACGCTGCGCATCTTCGCTGAAATGGTCGCCGGCATCTCGGTGAAGCCGCAAGCCATGCGCGATGCCGCGCTGCAAGGCTTCTCCACGGCAACCGATCTCGCCGACTACCTGGTCAAGCGCGGCCTGCCGTTCCGCGACGCGCACGAAGCGGTAGCGCTGGCGGTTCGCGTGTGTGCCGATCGCGGCTGCGATCTGGCCGATCTGACGCTGGAAGAAATGCGTCAGGAACTGCCGAACGTCGCGCATCTGATCGGCGAGGACGTGTTCTCGTATCTGACGCTCGAAGGTTCGGTGGCGAGCCGCAATCATCCGGGCGGCACGGCGCCTGAGCAGGTGCTCGCGGCGGCCAAGGCTGCACGGCAAGCATTGAAGTAAGGCAAGCCTGGCGCGCGCTAGCGCGTCCGGCAACGCGTGCGTTACGGAAGTGCAAGGCGGCGTGCATTACCGCAGGCATCGCTGCAAGCACTCAGCGACAAGTACCAGGCGGCACGCGAAACCAAAGGCGAACTCATTGACGGGTTCGCCTTTTTTGTTTTCGTGACTGGATTGATTTCGCGGAGCAACACGCACAAAAGAAAGCCCGCACAAAGCGGGCTAAATGAAAGACTTCCACCGATGCCTCTCGAAAGAGGCCATCAAAGTGTAGGCTCGTTTTGGCCGCGAACCAATCCGGCCATATTTCAGTCTGTTACAAGCGTGCGGATCGCGCGGCGCGCAAG
>NZ_DASRSY010000288.1:0-2882 GCF_035656215.1 Paraburkholderia sp. | reverse complement strand
GACATCACGTATCTCGGCGACGCGATGCATTACGCCGTCGCGACGCCCTGGCAGCAGGAGATTTCGATTCGCATGCCGGCGGGGCATCGCCATGACAGCGGGTTGTCGATCGGCACGCAGGCGCTCGTCGATTGGGACACGCGCGATGTGCGGCTGTTCGCGCAGGCGTGAGCACGGTCATGCACACCATGAGTGACGCTCTGCCTTCGCTGAAAGTCGAACGCCGCACCACGACGTTGCGCGAACTCGCGCTCGAGAAAATGCGTACGGCGATTCTGGAGGCGCATTTTCGTCCGGGCGAACGGCTGGTCGAGCGTTCGCTGTGTGAGGAACTGGGCGTGAGCCGCACGGTAGTGCGCGAGGTTTTACGGCATCTGGAGACGGAAGGACTGGTCGATTCGATCCCGAACCAGGGGCCGATCGTCGCGAGGCTGGATGCCGGGACGGCCGCCGAAATCTACGACATTCGCGCGCTGCTTGAAGGCGATGCGGCGATGGCTTGCGCGCAGCGCGCGGATGAAACGGTGATCGCGCTGCTGGCCGAGTGCATCACTCGGATCCAGCAGGCGTTCGAAGCGCACGCGCATCAGACGGTGCGGGAGCTGACGACCATGTTTTACGAGGCCATGTTCCATGGCGGGGGCAGGAGAGTGTCGTGGGAAATCGTGCAGACGCTCAATGCGCGGATCAACCGTCTGCGCGCAATGACAATCGCTTCCGACGACCGCGGCCGCCAGGCCGTGCAGGAGATGAACCGCATTCTCGACGCGATCCGCGCGCGCGACGCGCAGCGAGCGCGCGATGCGGCCACCGCTCATGTGGCCCGGGTCGCGGATATTGCGGCAGAGATACTGCGGCAAGCGGTTGGGGAGACGCCGGCTTGATGGATGAACTCAGTGCCCGTGACGCTCCCCGACGGCGACCGGCGTCTGTTTCGATTGCCGGCTCAGCATCAGCGTGACGACGGCGGACACGGCCAACGTCGCACCGACTACATACAAGCCCGCTGAATAGCCGCCCGTCACGTTCTTGAGCCAACCGATCGCGAACGGACCCACAAAGCCGCCCAGATTGCCGACCGAGTTGATCATCGCGATGCCCGCGGCCGCGCCGGCGCCTGACAGGAACATGCTGGGCATCGCCCACAACGGCGCCTTGGCCGCGCTGATGCCGATGTTCACGATCACGAGCGCCAGGATGATCATCAACGCGGTTGTCGCGCCCCCGGCGAAAACGAAGCCGAGGCAAGCCACCACGCAGGGAATGACGACGTGCCACGTGCGTTCCTCGGTACGGTCCGAGTGTTTCGCCCACAGGATCATGGCCACGACCGCGAGGACGCTCGGCACGCCGGCCAGCAGACCGGTTTCGAACGACCCGAAGCCATGCTCGCGAATGATCAACGGCGCCCATAAGCCGAGTGTGTACAGTCCCGCCGACGTGCCGAAGTAGATGAGTGCGAGCGCGAGCACACGCGGATCGCGCAGGGCGCTCAGCGCGCCGGCCGTGTGGCCCGAATGCGACTGCTTCGCCTCTGCTTCCATCTTCATCTTCGCGATCAGCCATTCGCGTTCTTCCGGTTGAAGCCATTGCGCTTTCGCCGGCGTGTCTGTCAGAAACTTCAGCACGAAGAAGCCGAGAATGATTGCCGGCACCGCTTCGAGGATGTAGAGCATTTGCCAGTCGGCAAGTCCGGCTATCGGAGGCAGCTTCATGATCGCGCCGGAGAGCGGCGAACCGATGGCGATGGAGATCGGCGCGGCCGCCATGAACCATGCCGCCGCCACCGCGCGTTGCCGCGACGGGAACCACAGGCTCAGATACAGGATGATGCCGGGGAAGAAACCCGCTTCGGCGATACCCAGAATAAAGCGCAGCGCGTAGAAGCTGTTCGGCCCGACCACGAACGCCGACGCGAACGAGACGATCCCCCACGACACCATCACGCGGGCGATCCAGCTGTCAAACGACACAAAGTTGACCGGGAAATTGACTTAAAGTCGTCCCATAGGCAAATTCGGGAGCGCGCGATATTGAAAAACCGTTTCTTATCAACGCGTTGTCGAATAATTGACGTAAAGTCGTCCCATTTAGCTGGACGGCTGACGCCTTCAATGACGACTTTTTGAGGCGATTTTGCCGATACTTCTGAGTTGAGTGCCACGCGGCAAGTTCAGCAGGGCGCGTGAGAGCCGGGTGCAGGAGACGTCATGCGCCCGAAGGTCGAACCGATGAAGGACGTCGCGCGATTGATTCGCCGACACTTCGACGGCATTGTTGCCAGGACTCAGACGCGCCAAACCAACGGCTTCATCGAGGCTATCAACGGCCTGTTTCAAGCCGCCAAACGCAAAGCACGCGGATACGCTCGCTTCGAAACCATGCATACGGTCCTGTTCCTCATCGCGGGAAAACTCAACTTCGCACGCTTTAATGAGCATGCCCGATGAGCCCCATTACCCACTCCGTTTTCAAAAGAGCCGAAAATTTCGACAAGCGCGTCCACATGGATTCGCCGGCGGTGCTCCACTCGGGGCGAGACGTGAAGCGTGCTTCGGCAATGCCCTTCGCCTGCCAGAGAATCGGCGTTTCGTGTTCTTGTTGATCATCACGGGTGATTGTCACCTGCTGATTGCGGACAACGTGGTGCTGCCGGCTTTCTGTGCCAAGACGTACCGACTGCGTTCGACCATTGATGTCCAGAACGGTATATCAAAAGTCAGCGTTGGCTATTACTAGCACTAGTCTTACTGTGTCAATAAAATATTTGCATCAAAGCGATACCTGGTACTATTGAATAATACAGACTTCGGGCGATCGCGATGAGAGAAGATGTCGACGAATTTGACGCGTATCTGAACCATCTGGCGCAGGCGTTAGGG
>NZ_DASRSY010000287.1:0-15417 GCF_035656215.1 Paraburkholderia sp. | reverse complement strand
GCGGCGTCCTTGAAACCGGTATTGAGCGTGTAGTGCGCGGACGCGGTCGCGAGCGTCGAGAAATCGGTCAGCGTGACGGCCAGTTTTTGCAGGCCGAGATCGACCGGTCGCGAGGCGGCTTCGTCGTGAACATTCACGGTGCCGTCGTTGAGCACGAAGCGCTTGATCGACAGGTCCAGAGGCTGTGCGGTTTTGTCCGTAGCGGTTGCACCGGATGCCGCGGCGGGTGCGCTCGCAGCATTATTAGCTGTCGTGGCCGCGGACGCGGCGGTCGGTGTAGAAACGGATGCGGAGGCCGGTGCTGCAGCAGACGTCTCGGCACCAGGAGCCGGCGCGAACATCCGCTCGACACTCAACACACCTTCTTTGTCGCGCGCAAGATTGGCGCTGGGCGCGTCGATACGGATCTCGTCGAAGTGATACAGGCTCTTCAGCGGCTCGAGCGTCGCGGCAGCCACATGTACCGCATGCGCAGCGAAGAACGGCGCCTTGCTCTGATCGCGCACATCCACGTCGTTCAAATCGACGGTGCCGGCCACGCGCAACGAAGGCGCGTCGTTGGAGACCAGGAAGTTGAGCTTGAGATCGGTGGACAACTTGCCGCTCTGCACAATCACGGGCAGCTTGGTCGGCACGTAGGACATCAGACGTGGCACGTCGAGCCCGTCGAAGCGCAGCGATACTTCCGATTCGCGCGAAGCGGCAAACGGCTTGCTCTTGCCGTCGATGGCGAGCGGACTGCCGTCAATGCGCGCACGCAGCAACGGCTCGACGAAGATATCGGTTTTCGAAGGCAGCGTAGCGATGAACGGAATGCCGAGCTTCCATTGATCGATCACATGCGTGACGCCAAGCAGCTTGTCGTCGAATGTGATCTGGCCGTTTTCGAGGCGGATGTTCGACACCGAAAAGAGCGTCGGCTTGCTATCGGGCGTGGCCGGCTGCTTCGAGAACTTCTCGATCAGGTCGGTGAAATTGAAGCGCTGCGCATCATAGCGAACGATATGAAAACGCGGCGAATCGAGTTGCACTTCATCGATGATCGGCGCTGCACGAAACAGCGAGCTCCATGACGGCTGCACGATGAGCCGCGAAATATCGACGAAGTCGCCCGCGCCGCCACGCTCGCCGATATGCACGCGATCGGCTTCGAGCTTGAGCGTGTACGGATTGAGCGCAATGCGCCCGATCGTGGCGGGCCGATCGAGTTGTTTGCTGAGTTGCTGCTCGGCAATGTGGCGAATCAACGGCGGCGCCGCGAAAAAGCCCAGCAGACCGAACAATACGAGGAAGATCAGCAGACCGGTGATGACACGCCGGGTACGGCGTGACTGCGCGACGTCGCGCACGGTCTGCATGGAAGATGCGAGTGATGTTTTATTGAGGCTTGCCATGCTCGGTCTTGGGTAATGCGGCGGCAAGCCCGCCGCGAAAACGAAAATCCCGCAAGCGGCAGTATAAGTGGTGAATCTTACGCGGGATAGAAATGTAAGCCGTGGCTTACACATTGTTGCGCGTTACAACGCCGCATGTCCGCCGACACGAAGCGGCGGACATGGGCTGATTTATGCGTCACTCATGCATTGCTGTCACAGCAGTGACGCATTTCACTGATGCGGCTTCACAGCCGCACTTCATTCCCGAACTTCATTGACGCACAACCGCCGGCGGCTGCCAGCTGCCGTCGGTAGCTGGCGGCTTCGGCGCGTACAAACGCAGCATCAGTTGCAGATCGGTACGCGGCGCCGGCAGCCAGTTGCTACTCTTGCCGCGCGTCGACGACACCGTTACGTCGAGCGAGCCGTCGCGATTGCGGCGCGCGCCGTTGCGATCGCCGACCGCCAGACGCGCCGGCGCGCTTTCCCCTAACGCGCCGTCCTTCGTGTAGGCGGTGATCGACCAGAAGCCGCGCACCGGCGGCAACTGGTTCGGTGCGAAATGAATCACGTAGCGGTTTGCGCCGTTGAGCGCATGACCGTCGCTGTCCTGGGTGACGACTGCGCGCACTTCATCGTCCTTCGTGCCGATGCCCGGTTGGGTCGCCGCGGCGTAAGCGCGCATCGCATAGTCAGGGCCGTAGTTGCCCACGCCGTCGCCGAACCAGCTCCAGCCGTTGCTGCTCAGCAGATTGGACGGCGGCGTGACGACGCGCTCGTGACCGTCGGCGAGGCCCGCGGCAACCGCCTCGGATGCACTCGGCAGCGTCACAGGATTGCCGGGCGTCACGCCGAAGTCCGAGAGGATTTTCAGTGCATGCGGATCGGCCGGCGTCGGCGGGTTGTCCGGCAACGCCTGCGCGAGCCGGCGGAAGAAGCCGTTCGCGTCAAGCGCGGCGACTTGCGCGGCCGGCGTGCCGGAAGCGGCCGCGGCGGCGGCATCGGCGGCATTGCTGCGCGGCGGCGTAATCGATGCCGAGCGCGTGTCGCCGGCGTAGACGCTCAGCGGCGCGACGCGGATGGCGCGCTGCAGCTTGCGCACCGCCGTCAGGTCGCGAGTGCCATTCGACTGGATCCGCACGCTCACCCATGCGTTGCGGGTCGGCACGTCGACGCGCTTCACGCCTTTGGGCAGATCGCCCTGCCAGCCCGGGCCGACGAAGGCAATCGTTTGTGCCTTGATGCCAGCGGCGCGGGTGGCGAACTGTGAGCTGGTCGACCACACGACATTGGTCCACATGTCGAGCACGCGGGCGTCGACGTAGCGGCCGTGCGAGTCGGGCAGCGACACGATCACCGGCTCGCTGCCGACGTCCAGCCAGCCGGTCGAGTCGAGCGTGTCGAGACTCGGCTGCAGCGGATTGGCGGCGCCGATAGGCGGCAGGGCCTGCGCGTGGCGCAGCGTATTGACCGGCGCCTGGCCCGGATCGGTGCCGACCGCCGCATCGCGCGCGACGCCCATCAGCACCAACGGATAGCCGAAAACATACGAATCGGCGACTTCGTCCTTGATCCATCCAGTGGTTTTTTGCGTCGCGGACGGTGTCGACGCACAACCAGCCAGAAATGCGAGGCCTGCGAGCGATGCGCAGGTCCAGTGAAGCGAAAACAGTTCTTGGCGATTTTTTATCATTCGTTCAGGTGGCGGAACGTGCGGTCCTAAGGAAAACGTCGGTGCGCAGCGGAACCTGCTTGCGTGGCCTCCCAAAGCCGAACGCAGCCAGTCCGCGGCGCGCGATGCCGACAACATCGGGTTGTATCGTATCCTTGTTCACCAGGCAAGCGCAAAGACAGGAATAGCGTTTCGTAACGAGCGAGCGGACATCATTTACAGTACGGTCGACGATTTTTATCACTCCTGCGCCGGTTCCTGCCCTGCTGGCCGCCTTTCCCGATCACTCGCCGCCCTTTTGTATCCGGAGCGTTTTATGTATATGCCTGCCCATTTTGAAGAGACCCGCCCAGAGGTTCTCCATCGCCTGATCGCTGAGCAGTCGTTCGGCGCGTTGATTACCCATGGGCCGAATGGGCTCGATGCGAATCATTTGCCATTCGAGTTCGACGCGCAGCGAGTCCCCGGAGGGGGCGACGCGCAGCGCGCCCCGACCCACGGCATCCTCCGCGCCCACGTCGCCCGGGCCAACCCGGTCTGGCAGGAAGTCGCCGCGAACCCGGAAGCCCTCGTTATTTTCCAGGGCCCGGCCGCCTACATCTCGCCGACCTGGTATCCGAGCAAGCACGAGACGCATCGGCAGGTGCCGACTTACAACTATATGGTGGTGCACGCGCATGGCCGGATCGTCGTGCGCGACGACGAGGCTTTCCTGCGCGGACTGGTCGCACGGCTCACCCGCAAGATGGAAGCGGGCGAGCCGGTGCCGTGGAAGATGGGCGACGCGCCGGCCGACTATATCGCGCAGATGCTGGGGGCGATCGTCGGCCTCGAGATCGAGGTCACGCGACTGGTCGGCAAATGGAAGCTCGGCCAGAACAAGGAAGCCGCCGACCGGCGCGGCGCGGCCGAAGCCCTGCTGGCCCGCACCAGCGACGAGCAGAAGGCCGTTGGCCAGGCGATGCTGGACGCGCCGCCGGCATTCTGAGTTTTATTGTTCAACGACCGTACCGTAACCGTAGCGCGACGCAGCCGCCCGTTCCTCGGCTGCGCAGCTCGCGCCACGGGTCCGAACGACTGGTAGACATCCCGGGCGCTTTGGGCAGCGCGTTTTGGCGAACGTTTGGTGGCTCGTTCCGGTGGCCGCTCGGGTGAACGTTTGACGGCCCGCTCGGTGACACTTCAATACGCCTCAAAAACGTCCTTGACCTTCCCATCATGGGAAGGTCGATACTCGGTTCATGATGCGGCCCAATGCTGCTACGAGCCAGACCTGCCATGACCGAACTTGCCACACCGCTGCGTCCTGCGGACGCTACGCCCTCCAGAACCACCGAACTCGACATCGGCGGAATGACCTGCGCCTCGTGCGCCATGCGCGTGGAGAAGGCACTCGCGAAGGTGCCGGGCGTCGTGGGCGTATCGGTGAATCTGGCGACCGAAACGGCAACCGTCAATCTAAGCGACACCACGGCCACGGCCGCAAGTGCCGACGCCGACGCGTTGATCGCAGCAGTGAAGAAAGCGGGCTACGAGGCAACGCTGATCGCACCGCCGGACGCACCGGCGTCCACCGTCGACACTGCCGCCCTTACCTCCGCCGCAGAAAGCAAGCGCAACCAGACCCGCCGCGAACTGGCCGCCGTGCTCGCGTCCGCCGTGCTGACACTGCCGCTCGTCCTGCCGATGGTCGGCGAATGGTTCGGCTGGCACGCGATGCTTTCCCCCTGGCTGCAATTCGCCCTCGCCTCGATCGTGCAGTTCGTGTTCGGCGCGCGCTTCTATCGGGCGGCCTTTCGTGCGGTTCGGGCCGGCGCCGGGAACATGGATTTGCTGGTGGCGCTCGGCACGTCGGCGGCTTATGGAATCAGCGTCTACGAACTGGCAACCCATCCGGGCGACATGACGCATCTGTATTTCGAAGCGTCGGCGGTGGTGATTACGCTGGTGCGCTTCGGCAAATGGCTCGAAGCGCGCGCCAAGCGCCAGACCACGGATGCGATCCGCGCGCTCAACGCGCTGCGCCCCGACCGCGCGCGAATCCGCGTCGGCGCGGACGAGCGCGAGGTGCCGCTCGCGCAAGTGCGGGTGGGCACGGTAGTGATCGTGCGTCCCGGCGAGCGCGTGCCGGTCGACGGCGCGGTGCTCGAAGGCCGTACCCATATCGACGAATCGCTGATTACCGGCGAAAGCTTGCCGGTACCGAAGCAGGCAGCCGATCGGGTCACCGCCGGTTCGATCAACGGCGAAGGTGCGATTGCTGTGACGACCACCGCGATCGGCGCGGAAACGACCCTCGCACGCATCATCCGCCTCGTGGAAAGCGCGCAGGCCGAGAAGGCGCCGATCCAACGACTGGTGGACCGCGTCAGCGAGATCTTCGTGCCGGCGATTCTGGCGATTGCGGCGCTCACGCTGGTGGGTTGGCTGATTGCCGGCGTGGGTGGCGAAACCGCGATTCTGAATGCCGTTGCCGTACTGGTGATTGCCTGTCCGTGTGCGCTCGGACTGGCGACGCCCGCGGCCATTATGGCCGGCACCGGCGTCGCTGCGCGGCATGGCGTGCTGATCAAGGACGCCGAGGCGTTGGAAACCGCGCATCGGGTGAATATCGTCGCGTTCGATAAAACCGGCACGCTGACGCTCGGGCAACCGTCGGTGACGGCGTTCGAGGCAATCGGCGAGGTCGGTCGCGACGCGGCGCTGGCGCTCGCCGCAGCCGTGCAGCGGCAAAGCGATCATCCGCTAGCGCGGGCAGTAGTGAAGGCGTATGAAGCGGCGCAGGCCGGCAATCTGCGAGACGACACCGCGGTTGAGAACTCGCTCACGAATGGCGGCGTTGAGGCATGGGGCGATAGCGCGCTGGGCACTTCAGCATCCGTTGCGGTAACGAACGGCGTCGCGGCGTTACCGGTTGCATTACGCACGGCAAGCACGACAAACACGGTAAGCGCCGCCCGCGCGGTGCCTGGGCGTGGCGTGGAAGCCGACATCGATGGCCGCACCCTGGCGCTCGGCAGCACGCGCTGGCTCAACGAACTCGGCATCCAGTTACCGCCGCAACTTGCCGAGCGCGCAAAACAGCTTGAGGCCGCGGGCAATACCGTCTCCTGGCTGATGCAGCGCGCGCCGCTTGCGCCCACCGCGCTGGCATTGATTGCCTTCGGCGACACCGTCAAGCCGACCGCTCGCGCGGCCATCGAACGGCTCACCCAGATGGGCATCAAAAGCGTGCTCGTCACCGGTGACAACCACGGCAGCGCGGCGAGCGTCGCCCAGATACTCGGCATCGCCGAAGTCCACGCCGAAGTCCTGCCCGACGACAAGGCCCGCGTGATCCGCGACCTGAAGATCCGCAGCGCCGGCATCGTTGCGATGGTGGGCGACGGCATCAACGACGCCCCCGCGCTCGCTGCCGCCGACATCGGCATTGCAATGGCGACCGGCACCGACGTCGCAATGCAGGCGGCCGGCATCACGCTGATGCGCGGCGACCCGGCGCTGGTGGCTGACGCCATCGACATTTCGCGCAGGACTTGGCGCAAGATCCAGCAGAACCTGTTCTGGGCGTTCGTCTACAACCTGATCGGCATTCCGCTTGCCGCCTTCGGCTTGCTGAACCCGATGCTGGCCGGCGCGGCGATGGCGTTTTCGAGCGTAAGCGTCGTCACCAATGCGCTTCTGCTGCGCACCTGGCGCGGCGCGTCGGCACGGTGAGGCATTGAGGCGTGGATGAGTTGATGCGTTGATGCCATGACGCGTTGACGGGCTATATACACCCATGTATTACGAAATGCTTTCGAATGCACTAAAGAAACGGGCAAATCGGCCGTAATCCTGACATAGGTGCAAACCATGCATTCGCATGGTTCACGCGTCACATGTCTCCCTTTACTCCGAACGCCCATGGAATTTCTCTCTTTGCGCCGCGCCAGTGTTGGCGCCCGGCTTGCCGTACTGTCGTGCGCGCTGGTGGCGTTGATTTTCGCGGCCTTCACGTGGGCGCTCACGCGCACCGCAGGCAAGCAGGTCAGCGATCAGGTACTCGAACGTATCGCCGATAAGGATCGTTCGATCGCCGCGATGATCACGCTGTTCGACAAGGCGCTGTCGTCCGAAGTCGATCGATCGATGTCGCTGTTCGCGAGCTTCCTGCCCACCAGCTATACGCTCGACGACACCCAGAAAGTCGACATCAACGGCGTCGCCACCCCGACCTTCAAGGCCGGCGACACAGTCCTGAACATGGACTTCTCGATTCCCGATCAGTTTCTCGAGCGCAGTGGCGCGGTCGCCACCGTGTTCGCACGCAGCGGTGACGATTTCGTCCGCGTAACGACTTCGCTGAAGAAACAGGACGGCTCACGCGCGATCGGCACGCTACTCGACCGCAAGGGGCCGGCGTATGCACTGATCATGGCGAACAAATCCTATACGGGACTTGCCGCGCTCTTTGGCAAACGTTTGATTACCCAATATCGGCCAATCACAGACGCGGGCGGTCGCGTGATCGGCGCGCTCTTCGTGGGTGTGAACGTGGACAAGGAGATCCAGTCGGTCGAAGACGGCATCAGCAAACTGAAAATCGGTGACAGTGGTTATTACTTCGTGGTCAACACCTCGAAGGGCCCGGATCGCGGCAAGTTCATCGTGCATCCGGCCGCCATCGGCCAGAACGCGGACAACGCGAATGCGCCGTATCAGCAGATGCTCGACATGAAAGAAGGCCAGCTCGAATTCAGCTCGGCCGACGCGACGCTCGGCGAGCGCAATGCGCGCGACAAATTCGTGTCGTTCGTCACCGTGCCGGAATGGCAATGGCTAGTGGGCGGCGTTGCGCCGCGCGACGAGGTGATGGCAGACGTCATCGCCACGCGTGATCAATTCCTGCTGATCGGTTTCGCGCTGGTCGGCGCGTTCGCGATCGTGTTCCTGATCGCGGTGCGCCGTCTCGTGAGCCGTCCGCTCGTGGAAGCCGCGAAGGCGTCCGAGCGCTTCGCCTCGGGTGATCTGAGCGTGCGCGTGGTCAGGGGTGCCAATGCACGTGCCGACGAAATCGGCCGCCTGATGCAGTCGATCGACGGCATCGGCGAAGGTCTCGCGCGTATCGTCTCGCAAGTGCGCAATGCGTCGACGGATATGTCGGAAGGCACCGAAAAGATCGCCACCGGCAGTGGCAATATCGCTGCGCGTATTGCCACGCAGGCGAGCAGCCTGGAAGAAACGGCGGCCAGCATGGAACAGATCACGTCGACCGTACAGCAGAACGCCGACCATGCCGCGCAAGCCAACACGCTTGTCACCCATGCTGCCGATGCCGCGCTCGAAGGCGGCCGTGCCGTCGAACGCGTGGTCTCGACAATGGGCGAGATCAGCCGTTCGTCGCAGAAGATCGCTGAGATCACCAGTGTGATCGAAGGCATCGCGTTCCAGACCAATATCCTCGCGTTGAACGCCGCTGTGGAAGCGGCGCGCGCCGGCGAGCACGGCAAGGGCTTTGCGGTGGTCGCGTCGGAAGTACGCGCGCTCGCGCAGCGCAGCGCGGCTTCGGTGAAGGAGATCGAAGGCCTGATTGCCGCCTCCTCGGCGACCGTTCAAAGCGGCTTCCGGATCGCTGAGGAAGCGAGTTCGACGATGCAGGGCATCGTTCATCAGGTCGGCCAGGTGCGCGCGATCATGGCGGAAATCAGCGTCGCGTCGCGCGAGCAATCGGGCGGCATCGAGCAGGTCAACCTTGCTGTCACGCAGATCGGTGAGGCGACCCAGCAGAATGCGACGCTCGTTGGCGAAGCGGAACTCGCGGCAGGTGAATTGCGCGCTCAGGCTGCGCGGCTTGCGCAGGTGGTGAGTGTGTTCAAGCTGGAAGCCGGGCGGGATTAAGGAGTTTAAAACTCCACGTCCAGTTCGTCGATTTCCTCCACTTCCTGCTGCGCGTCCGCGATCCACTGCTGCATTTCGGGCAGCGCCATGATGCGCTGCCCGTATTCGACAATCTCCGGATCGAGCTTTACGTCGTAGGTGACGAAACGCGTCACTACCGGCGCGTACATCGCATCCGCCGCACTATGCTCGCCGAACAGAAACGGGCCGCCGTACTGCTTCAGGCAATCGCTCCAGATCGTCACGATGCGGTCGATATCCGATTGCGCCCGCGCCCACACCTTGAAGCCCGGAAAATGCGCTTTCAGGTTCATCGGCAACGCCGAGCGAAGCGAACCAAAACCCGAATGCATCTCACCGCAAATAGAGCGGCAATGCGCTCGTGCGCGGATGTCCGTGGGCAATAACATCGCGTCAGGTTTCAACTCGTTCAGATATTCGGCAATCGCCAGGGTGTCCCAGATCTTGATGCCATCGTGAAAGAGACACGGCACCAGAATCGACGGCGAGAGCAGCAGTAGTTCGGCGCGCGCGGCCGGATCGTCGATCGGCATCACGATCTCTTCGAAAGGCAGGCCGCTGAACCTGGTCAGCAACCAGCCGCGCAGCGACCACGACGAATAATTCTTGCTGCTGATGGTGAGCGTGGTATTCGCCATACGTTTCTCCTCCAGATGAGGCGTTCAGCCGACGCCTGACGATGCGCGTGCACGTTGTCGTGCGCGGGCGCACCAAAGCGCGGCAATTTCGGCCCGCTCCCATGACCCGCGCAAATGCTATGCCAACGTAGAGGGACGGCTGCGCCAATGCGACTGCATGATTGGCACATGACTTGCTTCTATTCGGGCTCCTTCCTTTCCTGCACTCGTGCGAAGGTTATGAACCTGTTCGCATATCCCACATACCAGGCTTTCGCCGACATGATGCTGCCGATGCGGCACGGCGCTGCGCTGGTGAATCATTCGCTCGACGCCTGGCCCGCGTTGGGTGACACATCGCATGGTCGCTCGATACGCGCGGCCTGCGAGCTTTTGACGCTCGCCGGACTCACGCCTGTCAGGCCGCCGTTCGGCATCGATAGCGTGGTGACGGAAGGCAAAGCGGTGAAAATTGTCGAGGAAGTGGCAGCGCACACGCCGTTCTGCTCGCTGTTGCATTTCCGTAAGGACGCCACGCTTTCACATCCGCAGCCGCGCGTGCTGGTAATCGCGCCGATGTCCGGCCACTTCGCGACGCTGCTGCGCGGCACCGTTCGCACGATGCTGGCCGAGCACGATGTCTACATCACCGATTGGCACAATCCGCGCGACGTGCCGCTGAGCCAGGGCCGTTTCGGCTTCAACGAATACGTACGGCACGTGATCGATTTCACCGAGACGATCGGACCGGGCGCGCACCTGCTGGCCGTGTGTCAACCAACCGTCGCCGCGTTGGCCGCGGTCTCGCTGATGGCCGCCGACGACAACCCCGCGCAGCCCGCCAGCATGACGCTGATGGCAGGCCCGCTCGACACGCGCATCAACCCGACGCGTGTCAACGAACTGGCCAAAAGCAAGCCGCTCGAGTGGTTTGAGCAGAACCTCATCAGCGCGGTGCCGTTCGGTTTTGCGGGCGCGCACCGGCGCGTGTATCCCGGCTTCGTGCAGCTAACCGCTTTCATGTCGATGAATCTCAACCGCCATCTCGACTCGTTCGAGACCATGCATTGCGAGCGCGCCAAAGGCGATCCGGCGAAGGCCGATACGATCCGCACTTTCTACGAAGAATACTTCGCGACGATGGACCTGACGGCCGATTTTTATCTGGAGACCGTCGATACGGTTTTTCAGCGGCACGCGCTGCCGTTGCATGAGCTTGAGGTGGAAGGGCGGCTTGTGGATCCTTCGAAAATTCGACGGACTGCGCTGCTGACCGTGGAGGGTGAAAAGGACGATATCTGCGCGGTTGGGCAGACGCTCGCGGCGCAGGATATGTGCGACAAGTTAAGGCCGTATCTGAAGACGCATCACGTGCAGACCGGTGTGGGACACTATGGCGTGTTCAATGGGCATCGGTGGGAGCGGCAGATTTATCCGCGTGTGCGTGCTGTGATTTACGACAACGAACCGCGCGCGGTGCTGGTGAGTTCGCGGGCGCGGACGATTCAGCCGGTGTCGGTGGCTGCGGCGACTGAGGTGATAGCGGCAGCGCCGGCTGCGGTGGCGGTGGTCGATGTAGAGATGAAGCCGGCGGCCGCGGTGACTGCCGCGCCGAACGGCGTTGGCGCGGGATCCGGCTCCGCCGTCAAGCCGCAGGCCTCACGGTCAACGCGACGACGGCCACCCGCGACGCAGTGAAGTGTTTCTTTAGGGGCCGCAGGTGCAAACAATGCGGCCGCGATATACCGCCGCCGCGACTCTCCTCAAGTCGCGATCACGCCACGGCGCTCTTCCACGGCTGTACCGCCGGCACTTCGCACGGACCTTCGACTTCAATTGATTTGAAATCGGCCGGCGACACGATTTCGATGTACTCCATATCTTCAGAGTAATCGAACAGATAGTGGACGATGCCCGGCGCCTGATGCACGCAATCGCCGGCGGCGACGAGCGTCTCCTTGTCGCCGTACATGAAGCGCGCCCAGCCCTTCAACATGATCACAATGTGGAAATCGGCCTCATGACGGTGCCAACCGGTGCCTTGCTCTGGTGCGTGATTCGCCTTGACGAGCTGCGCGAGCACCTTGCCGCCGGTTGCCTGCGCGATGCCTAAATCGCGGTAGAGAAAAAAGTCGCGTAGGCCCTGATCCACGTAGGACGTGTCTTGCGGACGGACATGGCTGAACTGCGTAGCGAATTCGGTGGACATGATCGCGCTCCTCTTGAGTGAGCCGGCAGTTGAAAACGACGCGTTGGAGCGTCGGTTGCAAGCATCAAGTGGGCCAGTTTTGCGGGGCTCTGGATTTGCGTTTCGCGGAGGCGATTAGGTGAGTGTCGCGCCGCATTGCGCAACGCGAGGTGATTCAAACGCTTTGGGTACTTATGCGGTTGGGCGGAACATCTGGAACATCTCGCCGATTTCCGCGTAGTCGGCGCGGTAGCCAGCACGCATGATCGGTTGCGCGGCGTGCGTGTCGAACAGACCATCCTTCAGATAGGCCTCGTTGATGTGGACGCCGACCACTTGCCCGAGCGACAGGTAGTTGTCCATCGGCGTGCCATCGAGCGTATGCAGACGGACCACTTGCAGTAGCTTGCATTCGAGCGCGGCGGGCGATTCGGCGACGTGCGGCACGGCTACGTTGCGGCCAGGCGCGGGGGTAAGGCCGGCGAGTTCGAATTCGTCAACGTGGGGCGGGACTGGTGCGGAGGAGCGGTTCATCTGCTCGGCGAGCGGCTTGCTGGACAGATTCCAGACGAATTCGCCGGTGGCCTCGATGTTGGCGATGCTGTCTTTACGGCCCTCGCTGCAGAAGCCGATGATCGGCGGGAAGCTGGCGAACGCGCCGAAGAAACTGTAGGGGGCGAGATTCAGAGTGCCGTCGGTGGCGCGTGAGGAAATCCAGCCGATGAGGCGCGGAGCGACGATGGCCTTGAAGGGGTCGTGCGGCAGGTTGTGACCGGTGGCGGGGTTGTAGAAGTAGTGGGGCATAGGTTGTGTTGGGGTTTGCGGGTGAGGCGGGAGGTATTTATACCGCAGAGTCGGTGGGGCTGCTGGGAGCGGGGGTGAAGCGGACTACGGCTGTTCGCGCTTCCGTGAATTCCTGTTCATCGGTTGGGTTCGCGCTCTGACTTAACAGGCTTTAAGCTGTAAATTACAAATACAGACTACGACCTGTATATTCGATTTACAGCTTATTGACTGTATTTTCGTGATACAGTCCAGAGACTGTACGAGCCTGAAGAAAATCCAATGGATTACGCTATCAAGACGCTAAGTCAGCTCCGCCCCATTCTGCTGGGCTTCCGCAAGTCCGCGGGACTCACACAAGCTGCGGTGGCCGAACTGCTAGGCATCACGCAGCAAAGCTACGCGCAACTGGAAGCCAACCCGGCATCGGCAAGCGTCGAGCGACTTTTTAAGGTCATGCGTTTGCTGAACGTGGAGCTGCGTATGAGTCAGGCGTCGTCCGCGCCCGACAGTAAACCAGCGCAGGCCGAGACGCCGAAGCTTCAACGACACGTCCCCGCCACCAAGAAAGCGAAATCTCCGTCGATCGCCAACCGCTCAGGCCAGACTCAGAAGGCGTCGAGTTCGAAGCAGCCCCTTGGGGCAATCACGACCAAAAAGAAACGGGAAAACTGGTAATCATGGCGCGCCGCTCTCAGACGCAACGACTCGACATCTGGATGAACGGTCTGCCCGTAGGCTACTGGGAAAAAGCACGGGAAGGGGACCGCCTGAGTTATCTCGACGAGTGGATCGGAGACGAACAGGGGCGTCCCCTTTCCCTATCGATGCCGTTCACGCCCGGGAATCAACCGTACCGTGGCGACGTGGTCAGCGCATTCTTCGACAATTTGCTTCCGGATAGCGATGCGATCCGTCGGCGATTGGCTCAACGGCATCGCACCGACAGCACGAACGCATTCGATCTGCTGGTAGCGCTTGGCCGTGACTGCGTCGGTGCGATCCAACTGCTCCCGCCTGGCGAGCAACCAACCGACCTCTACGACATCTCCGGAACGCCGTTAGCCGAGCCGCAGATTGCGCTGCTGCTGCGCAATGCCACCTCAGCGGCGCCGCTAGGCCAATACGATAGCGGTGCGGATTTAAGGCTATCGATTGCCGGGGCTCAGGAGAAAACGGCGCTGCTTCGCCACGATGAGCAGTGGATCTACCCGACTGGCAGCACGCCGACCACGCATATCTTCAAGCTCCCGCTCGGCCTGGTTGGGAACATGCAGGCGGACATGCGGACCTCGATCGAGAACGAATGGCTGTGCTCGAAAATCGTATCGGCGTATGGACTTCCCGCAGCGAACTGCGAGATTGCAACGTTCGAGAATCAGAAAGCGCTCGTGGTCGAGCGTTTCGACCGTAGGTTGTCGAGCGACGCTAGCTGGATCGTGCGCCTTCCGCAGGAAGACATGTGCCAGGCTACTGGGAAACCTTCGCATTTGAAGTACCAGGCCGACGGTGGGCCGGGCATCGCAGAGATCATGGACGTGTTGCTCGGTTCGGAAAACGCGGATCAGGATCGGCGGCAGTTCTTCAAGACTCAACTTGTGTTCTGGCTATTGGCAGCAACGGATGGGCATGCGAAGAACTTCAGTATTTTTCATCTGCCGGGCGGGCTGTACCGGTCGACGCCACTTTATGACGTGCTCTCCGCGCATCCGATCATCGGTCCCGGGCGCAGTCAGATTGCGCGTCAAAAAGTAAAGATGGCGATGGCTGTTCGCGGTAGCACCAATCACTATCTCATCGAAAAGATTCAGCGACGGCACTGGATCGAACAGGCTCGACAGGTTGGGTTGGGAAGCGAGACGGCGCAAGACATCATTGCTGAAGTGGTTGACGCGACTAAGCACGTGATCAATGCGGTAAGCGATCAGGTCCCTTCGGGGTTTCCGGACGGATTGGCGGAATCGATTCTGGGTGGGATTGCGAAGCAGCGGGATAAGTTAATGGCGACGGCGGGTCAATCGTCGGCAACGGTCATCGCAACCCTCTAAGACTGACCGTTGATACGCAGCTAGTAATCACGCCGACAGCAATATCTTCGACGTAGTAAAGGTTCACGCCCTCGATATTAAAATCTGGCTAACACTGCACTTGCGACCTCGGAACCTAAACCCGGGTGCTGGCCTCCAATGAACAGATGCCGGGAATGGCTCATCGTTCAAGAAGGCCAGAAATACTTCCGCCACCTGATCACACATGAACCATTCATCCGAACGCATCGGAATATTTCCCCCGCTGAAAACCAGAATTGTGCCTTCTGGACGCACTGGACTCGGCTTGTCATGGAAAGCTCTTGACCGGCTTCCGCGTTCGATTTCGAAACGCTCGATCATACAACTGACACCGCCACCTGCAATCTGCACGTAGTTGCCTGCGGCATCCGTCAAAGACGCGTAAGAAGAAGGTCCGTAACTTCGTAGCGATTTAATCGCACGGCGAATTTGCGCAGGAGTCGGAGCGGAAACGCTCGGCTTACGTTCGATTTCGAGCCTCATTGGTCAGTCGCGTGTGCGATTCACAGACATCGTTTGACTTCTTTGAACGGCTTGTTCTTGGCGTGTTGTTAAGCTCGCTCGCTGTGCTCGTGGTGACACTATTCCCCGACTCGCCGCGGGTTTATTGCTCGCGGTGCAGTTTCCCCGGCGCTCGCCGACCAAACACACTCCGCTTCGCGCGGACCTAGGGCTACGCTGAAGAACCGCCGTTTTCGCCGACGATTCGCTGCGGAATTTCTGAATGCGAGATCAGCGACGCGACTGGTTCAATTTTCTGGCCCTGAAGGGCCTTTTAATCGGGTCTCTCGCCCCATTTTGGCCGCTCATG
>NZ_DASRSY010000286.1:0-5292 GCF_035656215.1 Paraburkholderia sp. | reverse complement strand
ATTTTCCGCGTAACGCAGCGTGCCGTCAGGACGCCAGGCGAACCACGTCGGATGCTCCTTCAGCCACGGGTGATCCGGCGAGCACTGAACCGCGAAGTCGAGCGCGATTTCGAGGCCGTGCGCGTGGGCCGCGGCCAGCATCTGCTTGAAGTCGTCGAGCGTGCCGAGTTCGGGATGCACGGCGGTGTGGCCGCCCTCGACCCCGCCGATCGCGTACGGGCTGCCTACATCTCCCGGTTGCGCGTTCAGCGTGTTGTTGCGGCCTTTGCGGTTCGCCATGCCGATCGGGTGGATCGGCGGGAAGTACAACACGTCGAAACCCATGTCGCGGATGCGCGGCAGTTTCGTGACGACGTCAGCGAACGTGCCGTGACGCGATTCGTCGTCGCTCATCGAACGCGGGAAGATCTCGTACCAGTTTGCGAAGCTCGCGGCGGTTCGTTCGGCGTCGATCTTGTAGACGATCGGATCGCGGCTCAGGAATGGGCGGTGGCGCGCGGCGGTCATCGCCTTCGCGGTGGTCGGCGCGAGGAGCAGCGCGAGCTTGGCCTCGGGATCGGCCTTCGTGAAGACCTTGACGATATGGTCGAGCGGCTCAGTCTCCGCGCCTTCTGTGGTTTCCACTTCGGCAAGCACCAGGGCGAACAGATGCGCGGCTTCGTCGAGCTCGAGTTCGACTGTTTGTCCCGCTTTCAGCTTCTTCTGGATATGCTCGACCAGCGACGCAAAGTCGTCGCGCCACGCAATGACCGTGAATTCGTGGCGGCCGAGACGCTCCAGCGGAATGCGCGCTTTCCAGATATCGAGGCCGGCAGGCTGTGCCGGGCTCATCGGCACTTCGTGCCAGGCGATTTCATCGGCGGCGCGCCAGACCACGGCGGCGGCGATTTTGTCGTGACCTTCGGCGAAGATCGCGGCGGTGATTTCGGCACGCTCGCCCACCGTGCGCTTGGCGGGAAAGCGCCCGTTATCGACCGCGGGTGTCACGCTCTCGATCGCCACGCGCGGCGCGCTGATCGCGTCGAGCACGGTCTTCCGGCCGCTGCGCTTGCTGTTCGCCTTGTCGATTGGCGGTGCGAGACAGATCGGTTTATCGGCGAGCGCGCGGAACAGGCGCACTGCCCCGGGTGCGAGCGTGAACGGCGCCAATGTGGCGGGCGCGGCATTGCCGGGGGCGTCGAGCGGGACGAAGCGCGTGAAGTTGCCCGGTACGCCGGTGAGGAAGCGGGCTGGATCGAGGCGGACCGGCGCGCCGAGTTCGGGATTGATGGCGATCAGGACCGCTTCGCCGGCGGCGCGCAGATCGGGTGTGTCGGCCCGCAGCAAGACCGCTGCGGGCGCGCCAGGCCCGCTTAGCGGGCGCAATTCGCCGTTGGCGTGCAGCGTCTTCGTATTGCGCACCAGCTTGTTCGCATGGCTGATCCGTTCCGAGAGATCGAATCGTTTTGCCTGGCAGGCGAGGGCGAACTGCGAAGCGTCGCCGCGAGTCTGCGACATCGGCTCGGTGATGCCGTATTCGAAACCCATCGGCATCATCCAGCCGGTGCCGGTCGAGGCCGACGCGAACAGCGCGCGCCGGTAAGCACGCTCGACCACAGCGGCGTCGTGCGCATCGCTGAGATCGGCGGCGAGACGGGTGCCGTAAGGCGCTTCGGGAAAGGCGATGGGTGCGGCGATGCGGGCGAGCGCGGCGTGCTCTTCCACCATCCAGCTGGCGCGGAAGTTCCACCAGCGCACCGACGAGAACACACTGTCGAAGCCCGCGCCTTCGAGGCCGAGCAGATCACTACGCGCGAGACCGGGCGTCGCGGCGAGGAAACGCACCTCAGGATGTCTGGCGCGAACCGCGTCGCCGAGTTGCCGCCAAACCGCGGCCGGCACGCGGTGCGGTGAATCGAACCGGAAGCCGCCGATCCCGGCGTCGGCCAGCGCCAGCAGTTGCTGCGTCCACCAGTCGACTAGCGCGGCGCTGCTGTTGGCATCGTTGAAGTTGGCATACGCGACGTTGTCCGCGCGATGCACATGGCGCGGATCGAGCCGCGCCTCGTCAGACTCGAACGAGTGGAACCAGCCGGTATGTTCAGCGTACAGCGCGCCATCGGCGGCCATTCGGTCGATCACCAGATCGACCAGCAAGGTCAAACCGTGCGTGCGTGCGGCGTGCGCGAGCGTGCGGATTGCTTCCGCGGCCGGTTGCCGGGTCTCGAACACCGGATGCAGCCGGCCGTGATTGCCGACCACCTGTCCGTGACCCGCCCGGCCCGGCTCGAAGATGCCGCCGATCAGCGCGTGATCGAAGCCCAGTCCGGCTGCGTGAGCGAACTGGGCAGGCCATGCATCGAGCGGCCCGACGAGAAGTGAATGAAAAAAGTAGATCCGTGGCGCGTACCCGTTTGGAGATTCCATCGGTCCTTTCCAGATTTGTCCTGCTGCGGTGTGGATGCAATTGGCATGCGATCACAGCGCTCATTGGGCTTCCAGAGCCGGATACCGCGCGATGCGTGAAGCGAGGGCGCGTACTGGTCAATGTAGTGCAAAGATCGTCACGCCGCTGGCCAGTAGCGGGTGCTTTGACGCCAGGCATCGATTGCACGGGGTCGGCCAGAACTATTCGCAAGACGCAGCAAACGTTGTGCCAGTGCGTTTTGGATCGAAGCAAAGGGGGTGAGGAAGCGCGCCTCAGGGGTGGCGCGACGGGTGGCCAGAGGTGGCGCGGGGCGCGATGGTGGACGGCCCGCGTGTAAAACGTGCGGTCGTCGTCCGGGTTTTACACGGATGTTGCGAGGCGCGTGCCGGGGCCGCAAAAAAGGCGAAGCGGCGACCGGCGGGGCACGCCTTGTGAAGCAAAATTATTTGTGAAGGACGGCGGTCAGGAGCTGACCAGGCCCGCTGCGATGTTCACGCACAAGCCGAGCACGGCGACGTTGAAGTAGAACGACAGAATCGATTGCGCGAGCGCCGCGCGGCGAACCGTGCGGGAGCGCAGCACCACGTCCGAGGTCTGCGAGGCCACGGCAATGGTGAACGAGAAATACATGAAGTCCCAGTAGTTCGGATCGAGCTTGCGGTCGGGAAACAGCAGCGCGGTTTCCGTTGTATCGGGATCGTAGTAAAGCCGCGCGTAGTGCATGGTGAAAATGGTTGGGATCAGGAACCATGCACCGAACATCGTCAAGCCGGTCAACAGGTAGTGCCAGGCTGTCGAGCTGCCGGCCGTGCCCTTCGCCGAGGCCAGTTCGAGCACGATCGCGGCAATGCTGGCGATAGTCGCGACGCAGATTACTAGCAGCACGATGCCCGCATTCTCATCGTCGCGCTGCGCGAATTCCCGGACGCGACCCTCGTCGGCGGCGGCCATATGCACCCAGATCAGCACGAGATAGCTCCATACGGCGGCGTCCCAACCGGCCAGCACGCGCACCATTGGACGGTGTTCAGGTACGGCCAGCGCGGCCACGAGGCCGATGGCGAGGCCGATCAGCATGCGGGGTCGATTGCGAAGAACCTTCGGATAATATTTTGTGAGCATGGGATCAAGAGTGGAGGGCTGTCTGTGTCGCGGATTCTACTCGCGCTTCGGGCACCATTTGTCGAATGGGTGAATCACAGGCTATAGTCTTTCGCAACGGCCTTGCGCGTCGCTTTCAGTTGAAAGGCGATTGGCAGGCGGCACGTTTTTCGCCGTGCTCGCCGCGCAGTGATGCCGTTTCACAAGGCTGTCATCAGCACAACGTAACGCGGTTCGCGTCGGCATCGCGCGGCCACACAAGATCGCTTAAGCGGCGCCAGACCAGGTTTTGGGGTAGAGAAATCGACGCACCGCGCGAATGGCGTCACGCCGCGGCCGCGTTGCACGTTGAGAATGACTCACGATCGACTCACCATCTGGAGCCCCCATGACAGATGTTCCTGAGAAAGAAGATGCGCACCACAAAGTGACGCATTCGACCAGGTTTTCGTCGCCAGCTTCGTCTTCGCAGCTTTCCTCGCTGAGATCTTCGCAGTCACCTTCACCTTCGTTTCACGCCACGCGTTCGTTTTCGTTCTCGGCCTCGCGCAGGACATGGGTGCTGGGCGCATGCGCCACTGCTGTCGCGCTCGCGTTTGCCGGCGCAGGCCGCTCGCTTTCGTGGATCGCCCCGGCGTTCGCTGATACGCCCGCAGGCGGCGGACTCGATGCCTTCCTTGCGCTCTCGCAGCGTCTCACCGGGCGCACGGGCTTCGACGCCGTGCTCGGCAAACGTGTCTATGACGCGCTCGCCAAATCCGACAACCAGTTCTCCCAGAACGTCGCCGCGCTCAACACGTGGCTGCAAGGCCATGGCGGCGTGCCGTCCGATACCGTCACACAGGCATTGCAGGCCGATCAGCCGGCGCTTGCGAAATCCGTGAGCGCGATCATGCGGGCGTGGTATCTCGGTCTGGTAGGCGACATGCCGCATGTGGATGTGGTCGCTTATGAAAAAGCGCTGATGTTCGAGCCAGTCAAGGACGTGCTGACGATTCCATCCTATTGCCGCGACGTGCCGTTCTACTGGACGCAGAAGCCGGCGGTCGCCTGAACGACGTGCCTCTCGCGCGTGCCCTGTCGCCGTATCGTCTGATTGAGTCGTTCGACGAAACGCCGGCACGCGAAATCAGCAAGCAACGATAAGCCAGCATAAGAGGGCAACAATGGCAAATTCAAATTCCGCCGACATCGTCGTGGTCGGGTCGGGCGTGGCAGGTGGGCTGGTCGCGCATCAGATGGCGCTGGCCGGCGCGTCGGTGATTCTGCTCGAAGCCGGGCCGCGCATTCCGCGCTGGCAGATTGTCGAGAACTTCCGCAACTCGCCGGTCAAGTCCGACTTCGCGACGCCCTATCCCTCCACGCCTTACGCGCCGCATCCCGAGTACGCGCCCGCCAACAACTATCTGATCCAGAAGGGCGACTATCCGTACAACTCACAGTATGTGAGGCTGGTCGGCGGTACGACGTGGCACTGGGCCGCCGCCGCGTGGCGCCTGTTGCCGTCGGACTTCCAGTTGCACAAGCTGTATGGCGTGGGACGCGATTGGCCCTATCCCTATGAAACGCTGGAGCCCTGGTATTCAGCGGCTGAAATGCAATTGGGCGTTTCCGGTCCGGACAACACGATCGATCTCGGTTCGCCACGCTCCAGGCCGTACCCGATGAGCGCGTTGCCGCTGTCGTACATGGATCAGCGCTTTAGCGACGTGCTCAACGCACAAGGCTTCAAGGTGGTGCCCGAACCGGTGGCGCGAAACAGCCGTCCGTACGATGCGCGGCCC
>NZ_DASRSY010000285.1:0-5827 GCF_035656215.1 Paraburkholderia sp. | reverse complement strand
GAACATGATGCGCGTCATCGTGACCGCGAGCGCATAGGCCTGGCCTTCATGCGCAAGCCCTGACGCGACGATGAACACCACGCCCGATGCCCCCACCACGCCGATCACCGAGAGAATCGCGAGCGCCCAGGCAAGCACGGTCGACGTGGCGTCGACGAGCGCCTTGGTGGCGTCGTGTCCTTGCTGGTTCTTGAACTCGGCGAGAATCGGCACGAAGGCCTGCGAGAACGCACCCTCGGCGGAAATGCGGCGTAGCAGGTTTGGAATGCGGAAGGCGACGTAAAACGCGTCAGTATATTGACTGGCGCCGAACGCGCGGGCGATCAGCGTTTCGCGGGCCAGTCCGGTCACGCGCGACAGCAGCGTGAAGCCGCTGACCGTCAGCAGGGCTCGGAATAGATTCATGGGGCGCTTATTATACGGGTGCCGCAGGTGCGGACGACGAGCCGGAACGCGAATCGGACCGATTTGCGCCGCAGACGTTCGTTCGGATGAGTGGATCGGGCCGTTTTTTGTTGGCTGCCGCGCCCTTTGTCCGCCGAGCTCGCCGCTTGCCCGTCCAGTGCCCGCGCGTTAAGGCTTACAGAATCCAGGACCGTGCGAGGCAGCCCGGCACACCGGAATTGGCGATTCTCCGTTGCCACGTGCCTGATTTTGTTGCTATAATCTCTGGTTTCGAAGCTCGCTCAATTTTCGGACGGGGTTCAGGCACGCAATCTCATCCGGCACTCAAGCCGTATTGAGGCGTCAGCTAACCTCGAAATACACCGGAACGTAGCCCGCCTTCGCGTAGTTCGATCGATTATTTCGACACTTTTTGCGCTCTTGGGCAATCGCTTCCAGGAGTTCGATCTAAAAGCAGCACCTACCACTTGAAGGTCAGGTACTGGAAACAGGAACAGGATAAGGAACCGTCATGGCTAACACCGCACAAGCACGCAAGCGCGCCCGCCAGGCCGCCAAGGCAAACTCGCATAACTCGGCACTACGCTCGAAGTTCCGCACGGCTATCAAGGCTGTTCGCAAGGCAATCGAAGCCGGCGACAAGGCTAAGGCCGTTGAAATCTTCCAGGCATCGTCGAAGACCATCGACATCATCGCCGACAAGAAAATCGTTCACAAGAACAAGGCAGCTCGCAACAAGAGCCGTCTCGCTGCAGCCCTCAAGGGTCTGCAAGCGCCCGCAGCGCAGTAAATTCGGTCAGCCCGCTTCGGTGGGCTACCTCCTGTTTCCGCTGCAACAGAAAGGCTCGCTTCGGCGGGCTTTTTTGCTTCGGACTGACAGATCCGCACTGTACCGCGTGGCTCGTCGCGCACGTAACTGACGGACTGCTCACTGAGGCCTCGACCTCAGCCATAAAAAAACCCGCTACTCGCGGGTTTTTTCTTTTGCCAATCCGGCTGGCTTGCGCTACAGCACGTGCCTTTTGGCTTGCGGCGTTGCATGCTCAAGCTGCAACTCGCATGCTTCGGTCACGAGAAGGTCATTGTCTTTCGCAAAGTTCAGGACGAAATCGAAGGCCATCGGCTCGATGTCGCGCAAGCGCGAATCGAGAATCACGCATTTGAGGTCGCCGATCAGAGTGGGCCGGACGTACAACGAGTATTGCAGGTAAGCGTTCGGTCCCCTGCCGCCCGCTCTGGGACCGAAACATGACATCACGCCTGCGAGCCGCTCCGACCAATCACTCGGCCGAAATTTTTTCCCGGTCGACGTGATGCCCTGAATGAAATATTCGGTTGGAGCTGCTTCGGCCATGTAGGAATACCTGTGTGACTGCCCAGCGAGATGACGGCAAAGCTGACCGCAAAGCGGTTTTGGGATGCCTGAACACGTTGTACACGCCTGAATGGCGAACTGCGCCGCCGGAAACCGCGAAGGGCCGGACAAACCGCCTCGACGCTCGTCATGACGGCGCACCGCGAGGAAACTTTCCGAACCGCGCGAGCCGTGTCCCGCAAGCTCAATACCGGCCTGCTGGGCTTAGGGATAACCGCTAGATTATAGCGCAGCGGACCTTTTTCCGCAGCGCACACAAGCTCCATCCAAAGGCTGCGCGAGCCTTTCAGACAGCCTGCCCAACCTTTTGGCCGACTCGTCAAACGGGGCGAAATCCTTTATGCTGCATAGAGTTACCACAAACGACGGCGGCGCCGTCCGGCAATCCTGCCGGGTGAGACCGCCGTATTTGTTTCATGACCGCCAAGAAAATTCGCCACTACCTGCAGTTCAAGGATTTTTCGCTGGAAGACTACGAGTACGTGCTGGAACGCGCGCGTATTCTGAAACGCAAATTCAAGAACTACGAGACCTACCACCCGCTGCACGACCGTACGCTGGCGATGATCTTCGAGAAAAACTCGACGCGCACGCGCCTGTCGTTCGAAGCAGGCATCTTCCAGCTGGGCGGCCACGCCGTCTTCATGAGCACGCGCGACACGCAGCTCGGCCGCGGCGAACCGATCGAAGACGCAGCGCAAGTGATCTCGCGCATGGTCGACATCATCATGATCCGCACCTTCGGCCAGGACATACTCCAGCGCTTCGCCGAGAACTCGCGCGTGCCGGTGATCAACGGGCTGACCAACGAATATCACCCGTGCCAGGTGCTGGCGGACATCTTCACGTACTTCGAACATCGCGGTCCGATTCGCGACAAGACGGTCGCGTGGGTCGGTGACGCGAACAACATGTTGTACACGTGGATCGAAGCCGCCCAGATTCTCGGCTTCAAGCTGCGCCTGTCCACGCCGCCGGGCTACAAGCTCGACCGCGCCATGGTCGCGGCTGAAAGCGCGCCGTTCTATCAGGAATTCGACGATCCGAACGAAGCCTGCACAGGCGCTGATCTGGTCACCACAGACGTGTGGACCAGCATGGGCTTCGAAGCCGAAAACGAAGCACGCAAGAAAGCTTTCGCAGACTGGTGCGTAGACACAGACATGATGGCGCGCGCCAATTCTGATGCATTGTTCATGCACTGCCTGCCCGCCCACCGCGGCGAGGAAGTCAGCGCGGAGGTGATCGACGGCCCGCAAAGCGTCGTGTGGGACGAAGCGGAAAATCGTCTCCACGTGCAAAAGGCGTTGATGGAATATCTGCTGCTCGGCAAGCTGAATCACTAGGCGAGCCGCACGCAGCACCTGCGTGAAGCGCGACGGGGCCTTGAATACGAGGCAAGGCATCCACGTTTAGCGCCACGCATCGAGCCGGCGTCCACGGTTGCAAGCGGCCCGGCTCACCCACTGCGCTGCCCCAAAAACGCGGGCAAGCGGTGGTTTAGTGTCAAAATAGTGGTTTTCCGCGCTCCGGAACCGCCGGCGCGCCTTGTTTTCCAGCTTTCTCCAGCTACGAGTTCACCATGAGCGATATCAAGAAAGTCGTGCTCGCCTATTCGGGCGGCCTCGACACCTCCGTCATCCTGAAGTGGTTGCAGGACAACTACGACGCCGAAGTCGTCACGTTTACGGCCGACATCGGCCAGGGCGAAGAGCTGGAACCAGCGCGCAAGAAAGCCCTGCAGCTCGGCATCAAGCAGGACAACATCTTCATCGAAGATCTGCGCGAAGAATTCGTGCGCGACTACGTGTTCCCGATGTTCCGCGCCAACACGGTCTATGAAGGCGAGTACCTGCTGGGCACGTCGATCGCGCGTCCTCTGATCGCCAAGCGTCAGATCGAAATCGCCCGCGCAACCGGCGCGCAAGCGGTCTCGCACGGCGCAACCGGCAAGGGCAACGACCAGGTTCGCTTCGAACTCGGTTACTACGCGCTGGAACCGGGCATCAAGGTGATCGCACCGTGGCGTGAATGGGATCTGCTGTCGCGCGAAAAGCTGCTCGCGTACGCTGAAAAAGCTGGCATTCCGATCGAAATGAAGCACAAGCAAGGCGGCGCGCCGTATTCGATGGACGCGAATCTGCTGCACATCTCGTTCGAAGGCCGTCATCTGGAAGACCCGAAAGCCGAAGCCGAAGCCGATATGTGGCGTTGGACGGTGTCACCGGAACAGGCGCCGGACCAGGCTGAATACATCGACATCGAGTACGAACACGGTGATCCGGTCGGGATCAACGGCAAGCGTCTGTCGGCGGCTGAAATGCTGACCGAGTTGAACCGTTTGGGCGGCAAGCACGGCATCGGCCGTCTGGATCTGGTCGAAAACCGTTACGTCGGCATGAAGTCGCGCGGCTGCTATGAAACGCCGGGCGGCACGATCATGCTGAAGGCGCACCGCGGCATCGAGTCGATTACGCTCGACCGCGAAGTGGCCCATCTGAAAGACGACCTGATGGCGCGTTACGCTTCGCTGATTTATAACGGCTACTGGTGGAGCCCGGAGCGCCGCGCAATCCAGGTGTTGATCGACCACACGCAAGAGAAGGTCAACGGCTGGGTGCGCGTGAAGCTGTACAAGGGCAGTGTGTCGGTTGTCGCGCGCGATTCGAAAGAAACGCTGTTCGACAAGACGATCGCTACGTTCGACGACGACGGCGGCGCCTACAACCAGGCCGACGCTGGCGGGTTCATCAAGCTGAACGCTCTGCGTATGCGGATTGCTGAGAATGCACGCCGCCAACGCGACTAATGATGTGCGTTTCGGCGAAGGCTAACTTCGCGCAAGCGAAGCGAAGCTAAGCTAAGCGCCGAGAGGCGCAGCCGCGAACTGAAGCGCAGATGCGAAAAAGGCGCCGGGAGGAAACTCCCGGCGCCTTTTTCATTGCGGCGTCCTGCGCATCGAATAACGGCGAATCGGCTCCAAGCTGCGTCTACCCCTCTTGTGCCCAATCGGTACGACGGCAGCCAACCACCTAAGCGCGACTCGCTGCACCCGCTGCCGCAATCACAAGCAAACCGGCTCCGCTTCCAGCTCAACCCCAAATCGCGCCAGCACATCCCGCCGAACCGCTTTCGCGAGCGCCAATACCTCTGCGCCGCTCGCCCCACCGCGATTGACCAGCACCAGCGCCTGCCGTTCATGCACGGCTGCTGCGCCCATCGCACGGCCCTTCCAGCCACATCGATCGATCAGCCAGCCCGCCGCGAGCTTCACCCGACCGTCCGGCTGGAGGTAAGACACAAGCTCGGGCTCCTTAAGCTTCAGCGCCTCGAACTGCGTCGCCTCCACGACCGGATTTTTGAAGAAACTCCCGGCATTACCCAGTTGAAGCGGATCAGGCAGCTTGGCGCGCCGCACCGCGACTACTGCGTCGAAAATCGCTCGCGCGCTCGGCGGCGCATCGGCGTGTCCGCTCGCAGCCAGCTCACGCGCAATATCTGCATACCCGGCCCGCGGCTGCCAGACCTTCGGCAAACGGAAAGTGACCGAAGTAATCACGAAACGGTCACGCCCTTCCCGCTTGAAAAAACTGTCGCGGTAGCCGAATCGGCAAGCGCCGGCATCGAGCTCGACTACGGCCCCCGTTTCCAGCTCAATCGCCCGCAGCGACGCAAACCGCTCGCACATTTCCAATCCATACGCGCCGATGTTCTGAATCGGAGCCGCCCCCACCGTGCCCGGAATCAGCGCAAGGTTCTCCAACCCAGGCAGCCCTTGCGACAAGGTCCATGCGACAAAGTCATGCCACGGCTCGCCGGCTGCCGCCTCGACGTACCATGCGTCGTCGTCCTCGCGCACGACGCGGCGGCCTTGCAGCACCACCAGCAGCACCAGTCCGGCGAAATCCCCCGTCAGCACGACATTGCTGCCGCCGCCAAGTACCAGCCGCGGCAAGCCGTCGGCACGCGGATCGCGCACGGCAGCCATCAATTGCGCTTCGCGCTCGATCCGGCACGCAAACTGCGCGCGAACATCGAAACCGAAGG
>NZ_DASRSY010000284.1:0-12426 GCF_035656215.1 Paraburkholderia sp. | reverse complement strand
CGTGCTTCCCGGCACTTTGCGGCGAGCGATGCGCAACCACTCCGGATCCTCGATCGGACCTTCATAGTGCTGCGCCATGCCCATCGCAAACGACGGCATGTTGTTCATGAAGAAATTGGCAAAGTGCTCCGCGGCGATGATGACCAGCGCGTCGGGCCGCGCGTCTTCCAGCGCGTGCTTCATGCGCGCATATCCGGCTCGCAGGCGTGCATACTGGTCCGGGTCCGCACGCTCGCTGCGCGCCGTGATGCCCGGCCCATGGCTGCAGACCCCGACAAAAACAAGACTCATCGCCGTACTCCTTTCGTTGCGTATAGTCCTTCGCGGACCGGGCCGTATAGCTCGAGACCGTGTTTCATCGCATCGATATACGCGTTCCACTCGTAGCCACAGGCTGCGGCAAAGTGCATCAGCAATTGACCGTTGACCCCCAGCACGTACAGCAGACCGATATCCGGCTTGCTCAACGCTGCCGCCTCTTCCACCGTCAGTTCGTAACCCTCGGCAAATGCAGGCGGGTTTGCGCGGTAGCATGTCATCGCGTTGACGTCGCGATTGACCTCGTAGATCGCTTTCTGCAGCGCGTAGAGGCTCATTTTTCGGTTGCCAGATCAGACGTGAATTGCGGCGGCAGTTCGTAAGCGCGCACTGCCCATTCGCGCGCAACCGCCAGGCGGACCGCATCACGCGCCCAAACGCGCGCCGCAAGCGCGGCGTACCGGGGCCGGGCCGGCAGTTCGGCCTGGATTCGCTCGTCGAAGCTCCACAGATAGAACACGAACAGGTAAGCGTCGACCACCGAGAAGTCCTCGCCGAGCGCGTACGGCGTACCGCCCAATCGCGTCTCGATCTCGACGAGCATCGTCGCCAGCTTCTTTCTCGCATGCTCCCGCACCGCGGCAATCGCGTCCGGGTTCTCTCCCGCATAGGCCTGAGGCCTGAAGATCGATCGGTACGTGACGTGCAGGCAGCTGGAAATCCAGTTCATCCACTCGTGCGCTTTTGCTCGAGCACGGGTGCCGGGACGAGGCATGAGCCCGCTCTCCGGGGCAAGGTCAGCGATATAGGCCAGAATGGCCTGCGACTCGGTGATCACTGCGTCTCCCGCTGCGAGCGCCGGCACGATGCCGCCCGGGTTGATCTTCAGATAGTCCGGGCCGACGTTCTCGCCAGCGCGGATATCGACGGATACCGTTTCATAAGGCAAGCGCGATTCTTCAAGCGCAATGTGTGAAGCCAGCGAACATGCCTTGGGACTGTAGTAGAGCGTCAGCTTCGGCGGGAACACGGTTGAGGCAGCTTGTTGCATGAACTCGATCCTCTGATATGACGGCTTTTCGACTGATTACATGGAACGACCTGAATTCAAAGCCGTTCGACGTTGCAAGGATGATGCTGAGTAGACTTAAGCATACCGTTCGAAGACGTGCACTCATGTCATCAAGCGGTGGTGACAAATCATTCATCCGACGCGGAGAACAACATGCTTTTTCGAGGGAATAACGTATTACGGCCAACGCGTCGGGAAACCTCTCCCGATCGCGTTGTGCCGGTTAGAATTTGTGCCGCAGCCCGAGCATCACGACGTTCTGGGTGCCGCTTGTCGAAGGCGCATTCAGATAGAATCCGGCGGGCGCAAGGCTCCCTGAACCACGCTGGAAATTGTTGGTCAGGCTGATATCGGTACGCTTCGACAGGTAGTAGTCGAGGCTCAGCACCGCCGTGTTCCAGTGCGAGCGGGCATGAAGCCCGCCGTATCGGCCATGCGAATAAATGTAGCCGCCTAGAACATAAAGGCTCGGCGTAAATTGGTAGGAAAACGACGTGTCGTAGTTCGTCAACGTGAAACTGGATTGATCAAAATACGTAAAATGCACCTGATCGATCAGCGCGGCCCACCGTAAGCCATTGCCGAAGTCGTAGTAACCACCAATTCCATAGTTGCGCTGCCGTTGCACGCCCACGGACGGATTCAGCGGGCTGTTTCGAAACAGCAGGAACGGCGCGCCGCCATAATCGTTGCTCACTGCGCCGTTGGGATTAGCCATGCCGGGCTGATCGAGCTGGACATAACCGACTGCGATCCTGAAACGATCGGTCTGGTAGCCGGCACCGACGCTATACGCACGATTGATGCCGAACTCCCCCGCCGCGTTGCTGAACGCGTACAACACCTCCGCATTGAGGCCGCGGTACGTGGGCGTGACGTACTTGATCGAATTGCTGTAACGCCATGTTCCAATGAGATTGTCGGCGTCGCCGGGATGATCCACCTGCCCGATATTTCCGACCAGCGTTGCCATCGAGGTGAAGTAATCCCAGAACGCGTCGTACTGCCGCCCTGCAGTGAGCGTCCCCCATTGCGGATTGGTCAACCCGACCCATGCCTGCCGGCCAAACAGTCTGCCACCCTGCCCCAGCTTCCCGCTGATGTTGTCGAACCCGTTTTCCAGCGTGGCGATAACCGCGCTTTTGCCGCCGAGGTCCTCCCTGATCCTGAAACCGAACCGGCTGGGCTGGGGCACACCGCCCACCATCTGGTAGTTGGACGATCCGCCGGCATTGTTCACGGCCTCCGTCGAAACGGAAATGATGCCGTACAAGGTGACACTGCTTTGCGCATGGGCGATGCCCATCGGAGCAAATGTCAGTAGTATTCCTATATATACTTTTTTCACGTGTGTCTCCAATGATCTTTTGACTGATTTCAGGCCAGCGCCTTCCGGATCCGCGTTGCGTGCGGCAACGCAATCAGCACCGATAGCCCGCTGACGATCATCAACGCCGCCATCACATACAGACCGTCTCCCAGCCGCCCCGTGCGGGTCGCGATCAACCCGATCAGCCAGGGGCTCGCGAAGCCGCCCAGCGAACCGAGACTGCTCACCAGGGCGATGCCCGCGGCGGCAGCCTTACCGGACAGAAACATCGGTGGTATCGACCAGAAGATAGGAATCGCCGCATAGATGAACACGATCGCAATGCTGAGCGTGGCCAGCGTCCCGACCACGCCCAGGCTGGCGCCGAAGGCCGCAACGACCATGAGCGCGGCCGAGCCGGCGAGCGAGCACACGGTGAAGTGCAGGCGCCGCTCCGCCCTGCGGTCCGAATGCATCGATATCAGCACGATACCGAGCGCGCCGATACCGTACGGAATGGCGCTGTACATCCCGATCATCAGCACGTCCTTGACGCCGGCTTCCCTGAGCATCACGGGAAGCCAGAGACTGATCGCGTAGGAACCGCAGGCGAGCGCGAAATAGATGAAGGCACACCAGTAGAGACGAACGCTGCGAAAGGCCTCGACCACCGACGCCGCGGAAACGGCGCGCTTTTCCTGCTGCTCGGCTGACAACGCCTGCCGCAAGGCCGACTTTTCGTCGTCAGTGAGCCAACCCACCTGCTCCGGGCGGTCGACGAGAAGAAAGAAGGCCGCCACGCCCAGCAGCGCGGCCGGTACTCCTTCGAGCAGGAACATCCATTGCCAGCCGCGCAGGCCGTGGGCACCCGCCATGCTGTGCATGATCCAGCCGGAAAGTGGGCCGCCCAGCATGCCGGCCAGCGCCGCACCGGCAAAGAACCATGAGACGACCGTGGCGCGGCGCCTCGGCGGAAACCAGTAAGTGAGGTACAGGACGATCCCCGGGAAGAATCCGGCCTCGAATGCCCCCAGCAGAAATCGCAGTACGTTGAGTTGCCACGCGGTCTGAACGAACATCGTGCAAGCCGACACAATGCCCCAGCACGCCATGATCCGGCAGAACGTCCGCCTTGCGCCAATCCTTGCCAGCAGCAGATTGCTGGGCACTTCGAACAGCACATAGCCGATAAAGAAAATCCCCGCGCCGAGACCGTACGCGGCCTCGCTGATGCGCAAATCGCGCGTCATCTCGAGATGGGCGAAGCCGATGTTGATCCGGTCGAGGAATGAAACGAGGTAGCAGATGAACAGAAACGGTACGATCCGCAGCGTGATCTTGCGGTACAGCCGATCCTCGCGGTCTTGCTGGCTTTCGCTTCCGTCATCCGATAGGGCGATATTCACGTCTTTGTCTCCAATAGGTATTTTTCGTTTTTACGTCGTGCCTGTCTGACGCCGGCTCATCCGTTCGAGCCGGCGTTCATCATGGGTAGATCAGTAAGCAGAGGCCGTTTCGCCGGCCCGAATCAACCGGTCGTGCAGTTCCCGGACGGACCCGACGCCGAGCTTGGCGTATGCCCTGCGGCTGTAGGTAATGACCGTGTTGATGCTGATGCCGAGCTTCTGGCCGGTGTCGGCCAGCGTGCGGCCGCTCAGCAGACTCGAACAGACATCCAGCTCGCGCGACGACAGCGCCACGCCGGCGTTATGGTCGAGCGATTCCCGCCAGCGGGAGATCGGTATGTCGCGGGGGATCGTGAGTCTGGCGTGCGCCTGCGCGAACGCGAGGAAGAGCGGCGCGACCTGCGTGAGCGCTTCGAGCTCCGCGTCGGAAAATCGCCCGGTGCTCTGGTCGCGATAGCAGTGGAGCAATGTGGCCGTACCGCCCGCATGCTGATTCGACATCGTGAGCCGGTCTTCGATGCCCACGTGCTCGTAGCACGCCGAGCGATAGCGCGCATTGGTCACCTCTTCGCGCGTGCGGTATCGCAGATGAACCGACTCGTCGCCAGTTTCGCGAATCGCAATCGACGCATCGTGGCCTGCGTCGTACAGATGCATTTCGCTCATGTAATGCATTGCCGCGCGAGCCGCATTCGAACGCGATACGCGGCTCTCGGTGCAGAGCAGGCGTAAATCGTTGTCGCTCAGTCGAACGAACAATGCGCAATGATCGACCGTCGCAAACCGGTTCAACGCATCGAGTATCGTGCGCGTGCAGGCGGGCGTGCCGAGCGAGCGCGTCAACGATTCGATCAGCTCGATCGACAGGCGCGCGTCGACAGCACGCGCCCGGGTGGTCCAGCTACGCATGGGGACTGTCTCCGTCCGGCCCAACACGCTGGGCCTTTTGTGGTTTGGAGCAGCGTAGCGCGATCGGCGCTTGCGCGGCATCCCATCGAGGTAGGAGGCAGGCCCTCGCTGCCTCCTACCTCGACAGGAGGCATTCGTCGCATCCGGACTCCCGGCGAAGCCGCGCGATGCGCGGAGGAGGTCAATCAGCCGGTTCAAACAAACCGGCGGTGCTAACTCCGGAGACGCCGTCAGGCGGTCAGGGGACAGGCCGGCACGGTATGGCTCAACGCCTGTTTCGCAGCGGACAGGTACGCTGCGCGCTGTGTAGCATCGCTGTCGCGATTGAAGATGATCGATACGGCGAAGCACCGCCGCTGGACCTGATCGACGACCGGCACGGCGATCGCGGAGTAGCCGTCGAGGAGGATGCCGGGGGAAACGCGAAATCCGTCCACAACGGCCATGCCGTTCTCTCGCACCAAGGCGATCTGCTCTTTCAGATAGCGCGCGGTGATGTGACGCGTATCGTCATGGCGCGGGTTCTCGGCAAGCTCACGCCGCACCTGCGCCGCAGTCCAGGCCTGCGGCAGATAGGCGATGAAGACCCTGCCGGCCGCAGTACGGGTCAATGCGGAAAGCGCCCGTCCCACGCGGAAATCGACGGGGAAATCGCGCAGCCCTTCGTTCTGGGCAACGATCGTGGCATCGTTGCCGTTCCACATCGTCAGGACGGCCGGCAACCGCGTCGTCTGATCGAGTTCCGCCATCACGCGCCGCGCCGTCTGCATCGCATCGACGCGACGAAGCGCTTCCATCCCCAGGCGGATGGCCGATGGTCCAAGCTCATAGGGCCCCGCCTCGCCGACCTGCGTCACGAGGCCGGTCTTCATCAGGCTGATCAGGTAAGCGCGCGCCTTGCTCGTCGTCATCCCGGCGCGCGCCGCGAGACGGCTCATCGGCGTCGGCTCGCCGGCTTCGAGCAAGGCGTCCAGCAGCAGAAAACCAAGTTCGATCGACTGTATGCCTTTATTCATGGGTGGTTTCTATCCAGTTACCCCGTTCAAGGGAATCTGCGCATCCGCCAGCTTCGACGGCTCGCGGCTCAAGGAAATGCCCGGCGTCATGACCTGCTCCGGCGATCAGGCCCTTCTGCACGCCCTCGCCCCTTGGTTGACCGCTCAAAATCATCGATCTATACTCAACAATACAAAGCATACTCAATAATGATGAGCATAAAACCAGACTTTTCTGGCCGCGGATTTTCATGAATATCTTCGCTGACGCAGCGCAAGGCCGTCCCGCCCACAGTGCGTGCGTTACTACGGCGCTCATCAAATACTGCTGGCACGTGCCGGATTGGGGCACGAATTCGTGCGTAGCGTGAATACAACGGCGCTCAGCGGGATCGCGCCCTATCGGCCCGCGAAGCAATGGCTGGCCGCCCGTGCGGCTTAGCAGGACAAACCAAGCCGTAAAAGGACACGGGAGCTATGCCGACACCCCGGCAGCGCTCCGGGGAGGTTGTCATGGATGTGCGAACCATTGATATTCACCAGGAGCCGGCTTCCTCGTGCGTTTCCGTCGCCATCGATTTGATTGGGCGTGTGGGCGAACCGGGCTACGCCAGGCAGTTGACGGATTCGCTGTCGCAAGTGGTCAAGTTCGCCCACCTGTGCATCCTGTCTTTTTCAAGGCTGACGCCTCCCGACCTGCTGGGCACCGGCAGTACGCTTTCGCCGGCCTGTGCGGAAGACACGGCCTATATCTATCTGGGTGGCCACTACAACGCCGACCCCACCGGGCAACTGCGCGCCGCGAACGTCGACTCAGGAAGACAACTCTATATCCAGAGACAACGGGCTGAAGATATCGCGAACGCGGATTACCGGATGTCGTGCTACGAAAGACCGGGCATCGTCGATCGCCTGTCGCTGCTCCAGCACTTCGGTCCCGACAACTGGATCGCGGTCAATCTCTATCGCGATTCGAGCCAGGGGCATTTCGACAGCTCCGAATACGCGCGGCTCATCACCGTGGCGCCGATCCTGACCGCCAGTGCGGACAAGCATCGGCAGCTCGTCACGAGCAACGCACACATCCCGGCCAGCGGCTTGCTGGAGTACGCCGCTGTCGCGCCAACCATCGAGCAGCGCCTTGCCACAATCTGCCCAATGCTGAGCGCGCGGGAATTCGAGGTCTGCAGCCGGATTCTGCTTGGTCTGAGCGCGAAGGAAATAGCCCGGAAACTCGGCATCGCACCGAACACCGTGGCGGAGCATCGCAAGAATGCCTATGCGAAGCTGGCCGTTCGCAACCACAAGCAACTGTTCGCACGATTTTCATCGTGAGCGGCCCGGCGCGCTGCAGTCGATGCCGGCAATCGTGATCACGGCGCGCCTGAACCGTTTGAAGCCGAGCATCACATTCGTTCTGGACTTAATGTTTCGATGGTCCTGCTTGATCAGATTGTTCAGGTACTTCGAGGACCGGACCTTCGTGTCCTCTAAGGCAGCAGGCCATCGACCTTCATTTCACGCACGGCGCGGTGCGAAGCAGCATAGCCATCCAGCGTGATAATCTCCGGCGGCTGGCCCTGATGTTTGATCGCCTTTCGGAAAAAGACTTTTGCCGCACTCGCGTCGCGCTTTGCCCTGAGCATGAAGTCCATCGCCTGCCCGGCCCGATCCACCGCCCGGTACAGATATACCGATTTGCCTCGAATGTTCAGATACGTCTCGTCAACCCGCCACGACCGGCCCGCAGATGTTGCGAACCGGTTCCAGCGCTTGACGAACTCGGGCGTGTAGCGCTGTGCCCAACGCAGGATCGTCGTGTGAGCAAGCGACACCCCTCGTTCAGCCATCATTTCGACGAGATCGCGCAGACTAAGTTTTTAGCGCAAATACCAGCGCACACAAAGAATCAGTGGACACAGCTTGCGTTGCTCTCAATTCGGGCGCTATGTGCTGATAAATTCGCGCTTACGAGGTAGTTATACAGCTCCATGTGTGCCTATCCGATGCATTGGATGAGTGGGCGGCGGCACACCGCGGGCTACCTCCCAGAGCACCCGCAGGTTCCTGGCTACACCTGAACGAACCCGTCCCCTTCCTCGATCCTGAGCTCGTACGTGCGAATTTCGTTGGCCAGCGCTTCACATGGCGCGTTGCCGGTTAGCACGTCGAATCTGCCCTGATGCAGCGGACATTCGATCTCGTGGTCGTCAAGGAATACCAGCGCATCTGGATCATCGAAAATGGTCTCAAGCGGCTCGGAAGTTTCGCGCGCTCGCCCGGGAAGCAGTCGGACGACCTGTGCGGGCTGCACCGCAGCTCGCACAGGTCAGGAGCGCACCTCCAACTCCTGCCGATACTCCACGAGCCGGTTGATGGAAGGCACACGGCGGCCGTCGAAATTCCTCCGGTTCCACAGCCTCCCCGCTTCAAGAACCCACGACAACACGTCGCTGAAACTTCAGCCCGCGGTTGTCCGGTGTGCTGTAAACGAAGCCGTCCACAGCGCCGTTGGTAGAGAAGCGCAGGGTGGCGGTAAATCCCGGAGCCAGGGTCGCGAGGACTCCCGGAGCTTCGAACTCGCCCACCCCTGCCGGACGCAGCGGGACCATGGTAGCCCCGTCCACGAGCGCAAGACCGCCGTCGTGGGCAACGATCTTGTATCTGATCCGGGCTTCCGGACTCCAATAGGTGCCGACAAAGCGCGAGAGGTCGCCCGGCGCCCAATCCGGTGTCAGCACAAATGTGCCCGGATATCCTGCGGCGTAGGTCACCAGATGCGGTGCGTGGCCGTCATGAGCCGGGATGAAGGCGACACCCGCTCCGGCGCCCAAGGGGCTGAAGCCTGCTGCGACGTAGACGTCCGAACCGGGCGGTCGGAGTTCCGCCTTATCGGTGCCGGACTGAAGCTTCAGCTTATCGCCATCGCGCATGAGCCACAGATACTCGCCGCTTTCCGGACTGCGGTAGGCGCCCAGCGGCATCGCCTGGGGTTCGCCGAGGTTCGGCAACGCGCCGAGCGCACGCCCCCCATTGGATGCGTCCGGTTTCAGAAGATCGCCCAGATAGAGTTCGGCGACGTCCAGGGCGAGCCTGGGCGGCCGCGAATCGCCACGGTTGCACAGCACGGCGACGGACAGATGCTGTTCGGGAAAGCGCACCAGCTGCGACCGGTACCCCCCATTGACAACCACGCCGATGGTATGATCGACAAAGCGGACTTCGATCCGAAGATACCGCAACCGGAGGCCCAGCTGGAACAGGTCGAGCGCCAGATTCGGCAGTCACGACGTCACAAAGCTGGTCAGAGCGAACTGTTCCTCGTGTTCGCGTCCTTTTGATGCAGGATCTGGCGGTTTTACTCCGCCGCGCCAACAAGCCGGGGCGCATGCGGTCGTCAGCAAGCTGCAACGGCTGGGCATCATCCTGCGCCGCCAGCGTCGTCCGGTCGGTCGTCAGTGATTCGAACGCCATGCGTTTCCCGCTGTGGCAATGACCTGATATCTCTTTCCAGATGCTGTCATCCCGCAACCGTGCCGCCGTGTACGTTCTGACCGACGCAGACCTGCGCTCCTCTCGCCGTGCGCTGCCGCCGGTATCGGCCATCACCCCGCTCAACCCCTTAGTGCTGTTTTTCGGCAGGCGAAGGCGTCAAAACCATCCGGATTTGCCCCATACGGAGCGTGCAGATCCTCTCCGCCTGCCGGCACGATTTGCCCGGCAGGCGGATTGAGCCAAACCCGGACAGTCAGCCACAACCGACCTTGAAGAATGCCACCGCTGCGCGCAGACCCTGTGCCTCCGTCGCCATCGACAGTGTCGCTGCAGAGGCTTCCTCCACAAGAGGAGCGTTCTGCTGGGTCACCTGATCCATTTGACTGATCGCCTGGTCACCTGCCCTATGCCGGTGCTCTGCGCTTCCCACGCCAAAGCGATGTCGTTCATGATGTCCGTCACGCGCAGCACCGACTGCACAGTTTCGTTTACAAGAAGGATTGCTTATAAAGTCAACAGGTAGCACTGCCGCGCGACAGACAGTGGCGTTTTACCCAAACATTTCATCTGGCCTTTCACAATCAGGTGCATCAGTCCGATGCGACCCAAAATGACGCTGGTGTGCTGCCAGCACGATACTGCCTCCCAGGTACCTGACCTGACGAACCTCGATGGGCGTCCCGCGCGCGGCATTCACCGCGTCAGGCGCGGCCAGACTGGGGCCGCGCCTGCCGACGATCACCGTCTCTGGCGAGCGGTTCTTGCTGCCCGCTGCTTCGAAAGGCGACCGCGATGGAATCAAACCTTCGGCCAGTTCCATCGCCTGTTGCATACCCAAAAGATCATTGTGTCGCGCAGGTGAAGCTCGAGGCCGTGTTGACGTCGCCCGCGCCGCTGTACTTCGGCCAGCTCGGGAATTCGCACAACGGTCGGGTCCGTCCCGGAACACCGGCCGTGTCAGCGACAATCTGGGGCGGCGGGGTCGTGCCATGTTCGACCCAGTTTTCCATGGTGGTCAGCGAATCCCAGGCTGCGTTGTAGACCGTGCTGACGGCATGTCCATAACCTGGGATTTCGTAGAAGCGTACGAAGTTGGCGACGTTCGATACCCCCATGGTGGTCTGCAGGCGCTGGTAGTACTGCTCGGTCGAGCGGGTGCTGACGAGCGCATCGGACATGCCATGCGCCATCAGGATCTTGCCGCCCTTCGCATTGAAGGCCGACAGGTCAGTCCTGTTGTCGTCCTGGATGCCTGTCAGCTGACTGATGCGTGTCTGCAGCGCGCCCGGGTTTTGCGGATCGACGGTGAGCGAGTTGAAGTTCGGATCCCGCGTCACGAAATAGCGGATCCACTGATCCCAGAACACGCTCAGGTACGGCGCGGTGTTGGGCATCGGTGAAGCCGGCTGCGAAGTGCCGAGCGCAAGCGTCGTCACCGTCGGCTGCAACGGCGACGCATTCACGAGGCCCAGATCCGCGCCGTAGACGTTAAACCCGGGATACTGGGTTTCGCCGCTGGCGAGTGCGTAGCTGAAGGTGATCGGCGTGTTGTACACGTTGAGCGCGGCGATCTGGGCATCCGACAGGCAGGTGTCGCCGGTGTCTGCCCCGCCGGGGCAGCGCAAGGGCGTGCCATTCAGGGCGGCCGTCGACGGATTGAACGTCGCATTGCACGCGTTGATGTTGCTGATCAGCCCATCCGCTACGCCATCGAGGGTGTCGCACGCAGCCATCACGGCGTCGTAAAGCACCTTGCGTTTGGCCTGATCGGGATACGCACCGGGTGCCGCGAGGGCGCGCGTGATCCGGCCGAACTGCAGATCCAGGCTGGCGGCGTTCCACGCCGGATACAGGACGATCGATCCGTCCCAGTCCTGCGGCCATCGCTGGACGACAGCCAGTGCCTCGCGTCCGCCTGATGAGCCGCCCGCGAAATATGACCTCGTCGGCGCGTTGACCGCGTAGCGCGCATCGATCAGATAGACGGCTGCGTCACGGGTTTTCTTCAACGCGTCACCGGAAAAATTCTGGACGGCTTCGTCGCTCACACCGAACGATCCATCCTTGCTGCCCAGCGCATTGGCCTGGTGTCCCGAGTCGCTTGCGAAGGTGGCGTAACCGCGTCCAAGCGGGGTGAGCTGGTCGGTCGGGCCTGCAGGAACATTGCCCGTCGGAGAGGGAATCGTGCCGTCATAGCCGCCGCCGCCGAACATCATGATCCTGGTATTCCAGGTGGTCGGCAAGGCAAGCTGGAAATTGATCTTTGGCGCCGCAGGATCTACGGGGCTGATTGCGCCCGTGACCATGCAGAATTCGCCAGTCGCCTTGGCGCCCGTGCCCGCCGCGGGCACCGTGGTTGCCGCCGTCACGACCGCGCCCGTGGTCGGCAGACCGATGGCGGACGCCGGCACGCTCATGCCGGCCAGTTGCGCGCAGCTCAGCGCTGCGCGCGGTGGCGGATTGCCATCGACATGGCCGCCGCATCCGGACAGCGAAATCAATATTGCCGTCGACGCGACCAGCCATCCCGCACCGGGGGATATCAATACCTGACCAACGAACTTCGCGCGCATTTGTCGTCTCCATCATTGTTTAGTTATGTAGCTGTCAACCTGAATTGAAACTGGTTCGACCAGTCGTACAGCCGCGGAAAAGCATTGCATTCTGCCGATTCAACAGGCGTCACGTACGATGCCTATATCCATAAATCATGTCAATAAGGATAACTGATAAACACTGGATGATTGTGCGGTGGTTAAAAGTTGCACGTTTGCCCGGTGTTCCGGACGCACTGGTCGATGCCGCGTTGAGACATCCCTGGCTAAGCGTGCAAGCATTGCGTGATCAGGTCTGGCGCCCATGGCACGGGCCATACGGACTGCTCGTATCGATATCGTGTGTACGGTCCGGCGGGCGGTCCGGGCTGCCTTTGAACCGGCAGTCATCCGTCTGCGATACCGGGCAAGCCCCAACCGGGTCTCC
>NZ_DASRSY010000283.1:0-31548 GCF_035656215.1 Paraburkholderia sp. | reverse complement strand
GCTCTTCAGCACACTGTCGCCACCCGCTTCGAGAGCGTTCGCCGCGTCGAACCGCTCACCTTCGCGCAGCCTCGCGCCCCTCCGTTCGCTTCCTGATTCGAGTCACTCCGGCGCGGTGCCATGACTGCATCGCGGTGCCGCAGCACGTCTGTCTGTAGACGCGCATCAGACGGCGGAGATGACCGTGCCGCTGCCGTCGCTCGCGGCCGGTCATTACACCGTGCACTGGGTGGCCGTGGCGGCCGATGGGCATCGTACGCACGGTGACTACGCGTTTGATGTGAAGTAGTTTGATCTGGTTGCCTGCGAGGTGCTTTTTTCTGTATGCCCGCCGCCGTAGGCAAGCAGACAAAAAAAGCACCGCGCAGCGCAAAAAACAAAATCAAAACTTATGCCGCATCCCAACCCTCACAACAGCCTGCTTATCATCGGCCGACGCAGAAGGCCCATTAATCGCGGCTACTGCCTGCTTGCCGGTCGAGTCCGTCCCGGAGGCTTTCTGATAAACCCCAATCAGATACACATCGGTACGCTTTGACACGAAATAGTCGATCCCTGACGCGACCTGCTGATAAGTCGCGCCTGTCATGCCCTTAACCGAACTCCCTTTCGTATAGTCATACGCCACGCCACACAGCAAATCAGGCGTGATCTGATACTTGAAGTTCACCTCCGCATTATTCAACGTAGCATTGCCGCTCAAGCCTGCCGGATTCGGCCCCGACGAAAGATCGCCAAGATTACGGAAGCTCGTATTCGAATAAGTCGCACCAAACGTCGCCGCCCCGAAAAGATACGACGCCCCAGCACCAATCACATGCAGCGACTTCGCCGACGCATCCCCGGAATACACAGGCGACACCATGTTGCTGCCCGGCACGCCATTCACACTAGCAGCAGGACTACCGGTACTGCCAAAGAACGACGTATTCGGATTGGCGACATCGAGATAACCCACACCAAGCGCCAACGGTCCATTTACATACCCAGCCGACACCGACCAGATCCGGTTGCGCGAAAAATTGCCCGCCACGCCGCCCAGGCTATACATGCCTTCCACCGTCAACCCACCATACGTGTTGCTGGTGAACTTGATCGCGTTGTTCGTGGAGTTGGTGTTGTTGATGTTGTCCAGATCGCCAGGATGCGCCGCCATATAGCCACCCCATTGATCGCCGACCTCGAACGGACCGAGTATGTCGACGTTCGTGTCGTACTGGCGACCGAGCGTCACGGTACCGAAGGGTCCCGACAAACCCACCCACGCCTTCTTGCCAAATAACAAACCGCCCTGGCCAAGCTTGCCGGTGCTGGCATCGAAGCCGTTCTCCAGCATGAAGATCGCTTTCATGCCGCCGCCAAGGTCTTCCGCGCCGCGCATGCCCCAGCGGCTTTGCTGCATCACGCCGCTCAGCAGACGAACCGCGCTATGACCCGAGACGCTGCCGTTCGCGTTGGCCGTCGCCGCATTGCTCGTATAACTCAAACCTTCATCGATAATGCCGTATAGCGTGACGGCACTCTGTGCATGCACCACTGCGGGAAAGGGTGCGGCGAGGCATACTGCCAGTAGCGTTTTTTTCATGTTGTCTGACGCTCAAGTTAGAGAAAGTGCGAAAAGTGACGGACGTGTTCGCTCCCGCGAGCCACGCGTTGCTTGCCTGCAAGCAGCCGGCGGCGAAAACCGGCTACTGGAGGAACCGCGGAATTAGCGGTGTTTAATGGTGCCCGGCGATAAGCGGCGGCCGCATCGTGCTGTGTGCCGCGGCGGTCTCATAGGCGTGGCCGAATTGCAGCAGACCCCAGTCGTCGCGAAAACGTCCGGCGATCTGCAAGCCGATCGGCAAGCCTGACGCGCTAAAGCCGCACGGCAAAGCGAGCACCGGCGATTCGGTGGAGGACAGATACCAGCAGATGCGCATCCAGTCGATGTACGAGTCGTAGCGCGTGCCCATGAACTCGGTGGGCCAGCGCAGATCGGCATCGAAGGGCAGCATCTGCGTGGCGGGCAACACGTAGTACGCGTGGTTGTCCATGAAGCGGCGCATGCGCTCGAACAAGGCAGTCTTGCGCACGAACATATCACCCAGATCCGCCGCGGATAGCGAGCGGTGCAAGCGGCACTCCGCTTCGATTTCCGGCTTCAGTTGTGCGCGTGCCTCGGCATCGAGCCGATCGACCAGGCTGCCGATCATCCACGCGCGCTCGATGCGGAACACGTCCTCGGCATCGCCGAGGTCGGGGTCGGCGAATTCCACTTCGCAGCCCATCGACTCGAACACCGCGGCCTGGGCCTGCACGGCCCGCTGAATCTCGGGATCGACAGCAAGACCGGCGAGCTGGACCGACATGGCAATACGTGTGCCGTGAAAATCGCGGTGCAACGGTTGCGCGAAGCGCGATCCTGATTCGCTGATTTCGGTCGCGGTTTCACCGGAGGGCCCGGAGATCGCGCTTAACAGCAAAGCGGTATCGGCGACATCGCGCGCCATCGGCCCATCGACTCCGAGTGTCGCCCAGCCATTCGAATCCGGCGCGCGCGGCACGCGTCCCGGCGACGGACGCAAACCGACCACCGCATTCCACGCGGCCGGATTGCGCAGCGAGCCCCCCATATCGCTGCCGCAAGCGAGTGGATTCATCCCGCACGCGACAGAGGCCGCCGCGCCGCCGCTGCTGCCGCCGGCGGATTTGCTCAGGTCCCACGGATTGCGTGTCACACCAAACACGTCGTTGAAGGTGTGCGAACCGGCGCCGAATTCAGGCGTATTCGATTTGCCGATCATCAGCGCACCTGCGGCATCGCAGCGGCGGGCGACCAGTGCGCTGTGCTGCGGGACGTGATGCTCGAAGGTTTTCGAGCCGAACGTGGTGCGCACACCACGCGTCGCGGTCAGGTCCTTTTGCGAAACTGGCAGACCATGCAACGGACCTTGCCAGACGCCGCGGGCCCATTGCGCGTCGATTTCTGCGGCGCGGCTCTTCAAGGCGGATTCGTCGGCGATCGTCACCAGTGCGTTGACCTGCGGGTTGACGGCCTCGATGCGTGAAAGGTGCGCATTCAGAATTTCGACTGCGCTCACTTCCTTCTTTCGCTGCAGATCGAGCAGGGTGTGCGCGGACAGGTCGCAGAGTTCGCTGTGCGCAGCGAGCGGTGCATCGGTATGAAGAGTGTCTGACATGAGAATTTCGTGGTGTTGAAGAGTGAATAACGCGTGTGTGGCGGGCTAAATGTCCTGACGCGTGCGGTCGATCACGAACAGCAGCGCGACCAGCGAGAGCACCCCGCAGACGATCACATACCAGGCGGGCGCGGCTGGATTCCCCGTCACCTGAATCAGCCACGTCACGATGAATTGCGCAAAACCACCGAAGATCGATACGCCCGCGGCGTACGCAATCGAAAGCCCCGTTGCGCGCGTGTTGCGCGGGAACATCTCCGGCAGCATCGAACCGGTCGCGCCTGCGTTGACGGAGTGCAGCGCTGCGAGTGCGCAGATCACCAGATACAACGTGCTGACCGAAGGCGAATGCTGGATCAGATAGAAGCCCGGCAGAATGAGCACGGTCAGAAGCACGCGCGAAATGAACGCGACGCGTTTGCGGCCGAACGTGTCGGACCAGATGCCACCCACCGGTGACATCACCAGCATCACTGCGCCCGCGAGAATCCCGCACCAGAGCGCGGCATCCATCGGCAGATGCAGCACCTTGATCGCATACGTCGACATGTAATAGATCACGATGAAGTGCGCAGACGTGCCGCCGACCACCAGGAAAAGGGCTACCAACACGAGCCGCCAGTCGCGTTGCAGAACAGTTTTCAGCACGCCAGTGGCTCCGCGCGCGGCATCGGCCGGCGCATCGGCCTCGTCACCAAGACGCGAACGCAAATAAAGACCAAGCGGCGCAATCAGCACGCCCGCAAGAAACGGAATGCGCCACCCCCAGGTTTCGAGCGAAGCCTTGTCGAGGTAGTGCGACAGTAGAAATCCGACCAGTGAGCCGGCCAGCGCTGCTGCACCCTGGCTCGCGAACTGCCAGCTCGTGATGTAGCCACGTCGCGCGGAAGAGGCGCGTTCCGCGAGCAGGGTGGTCGCGACGCCGACTTCACCGCCAGCGGAAAAGCCTTGCAGCAAACGCGCGGCGACGATCGCGAGCGGCGCCGCGATGCCGATTTGTGCGTAGGTGGGCATCACGCCGATCAGGCCGGTGCCGACTGCCATTGTCACCAGCGTGAGATTCATCGCGGCGAGCCGGCCAAAGCGGTCCGCCAGCACCCCAAACAGTACACCGCCCAGCGGCCGCGCGATGAAGCCAATGCCGAACGTGCCAACCGAAAGTAGGAGTTGCTGTTGCGACGAAGCGAGGGGGAAGAACAGCTTGCCGAGCAGCACGGCAAAGAAGCTGTAGACGGTGAGGTCGAAGAATTCGAATGCGTTGCCGATCGTTGTCGCGACGATCAGACCGCGGGTCGATGCGCCATGTCTCGCGCTTTGACTGACATCGTGCAGCGAAGAACTGAGTGAAGGTGACTTCATGAACGGGATCCCTCTGGAGGTGAATCAATCCGTGATGCTTCGATATTGTTTCGAGAGCGCTTCAATATCGGTTTGAGAGCGCATTGATCGAGCGGAGCGCCTTCAATGGCGACGATAGGAAAAGTCTAGGGAGTCAAAAAAGCATTCTGGATTTGCTTTTTCTTATTGTGATAACGCTGGGTTATCGCACCCGGCTGGGCGGGGAGTGGGGTTGCAGTGAGCCGCACGGCAATGGGTATTTGGGAGCATGGCCGGGGGTTTTCTCGCGGTGTACCATCGATTCAAGCCGTCAGCCGCGGGTTTCACCCGCGGAAGATGCCAACCGTGATGCCTCTTTCTCTAACCGCTAACCCGACCGCTCACCCGTGAAATACAACCAGTTGCGCGCTCTAGTGGCGATTGCCCAGCATGGCAGCATTCGCGCCGCGGCCAAAACGGTGTGTCTGTCCCAGCCCGCGTTGACCAAGGCGATTCGCGAGCTCGAACAGGAATTGGGCGTGCCGCTGGTGTCGCGCAGCGCGCGTGGCGCGCAACTCACGCAGTTCGGCCAGGCCGTGTGTGCGCGTGCACGACTCATCCTTGCCGAGATGCAGCATGCGAAAGAGGACGTGATCCATCTATCGGGTCAGGCGGGCGGCACGGTGTCGTGTGCGGTCACGCCGCTGGTGTCGTTGAAGTTTCTGTCGCGCGCCATTCACTCGTTCCGGCAGCGCATGCCGAAAACGCGGCTCTCAGTTCAGGAAGGTTTTCTGACGGCAGCGTTGGCGCGGCTGCGCGATGGTTCGCTCGACTTCGTGATCGCTATCGTCGATGAAAAAAAGCTCGCGCCGGAGTTCGTGTTCCGCTCATTGCACGAAGGCGAGTTGATCATTTCCGCTCGCAAAGGGCATCCGTTGGCGAATGCCGAATCGATCGCGGATCTGGAAGGCGCGGAGTGGATGCTCAACACCACGCCCGAAAGTATCGGCCAGTCGCTTCAGGATTTTTTTGTGCAGCACGGAGCAAGCGCGCCGCATGTGGTCGTGGAGTGCAGTTCGTTCAGTGCGAGCTTTTCGCTGACGGTGAGCAGTAATCTGCTGTCGTGCTGTCCGAAGAGTTTTCTGGAAACCGACTGGATTCGCGAACGGCTCGTTTCGATACCGGTGCGTGAGGCCTTGCCGCGCGTGTCGGTGGGCATCATCTCGCGTCGTGATGCATTGAATACGTCAGCCTGCGATTATTTGATCGACTGCTTTGTCGAGGCCGTCGCAACTGTGCCGCAGTTTCAGTTCGATACCGATAGCGCGGGCGTGGTTTAAGGGGACCGCGCGCTGCGGCTGCACTCAATGGATTTCGTCGCGCTCAATGCGATGCCGAGCGCTTGATGCGGTGGAAGTTGCGATCGAAATAGATCAACCCATCGCCGTCCGTGCGCACGCTGATGCAGGTGGTTTTGACGAACATCACCGAGTGCGAGCCCACTTCCTTCAGATCGACGATCTCGCCCTGCAGACTCGCGAGTGCGTCGCGCAATACCGGCACGCCGTGTGTGCCTTCGTCCCAGATCGGCCAGCCAAAGCGTTCTTCCATCGGCACCTGCGTCATGCCTGCGAAGTGGCGCGCGAGCAATTCGTGCTCGCCGGGCAGCACGTTGATGCAAACATGCCGGTTGCGTTCGAAGGTGGCGTGCATCGCGCTCGAACGGTTCAGACAGACGAGCAGTGTGGGCGGCGTATCGGTGACGGAGCACACGGCACTCGCGGTCACGCCGCAGCGTCCGTGTGGGCCGGCAGTCGTAATGACGTTCACGGCCGCGGATAGATGCGCCATGGCCTGACGGAATTGCTGTTTTGCTGCCAGGTCGGTGTCAACGGTGGGAGTCGATTGCGGATTCGGCTTCATGTTCTGGGTTCCTCGGGAGGCGCGGAATGGATCTGGATTCAAGCGTAATCAATCCACGTGCGGAAAAAAATCCGCGCGAGCGGTGCGCAAGGGGGCGTCTTTCCCCATCCGTCTAAAGCTTTTCCCAATACGTGACTGAACGGCGGCCGCATGGGGGACATTTAATCTGAGCTACAGGGTAACTATCGCTTTGCAGGGCTTTTTCCACTGGTTATCATGAGACGGCAAGACGCTTCGAATCGCACACTCCCCGAACCGTTCCGACTTACTCCGTGTTGACCCCATGCTCCACCCGTCTCAGTCCACACCGTCCCTCGCACCGATCGTCTATATCGTCGACGACGATAACGGCATGCGTACGTCGCTTGCGTGGCTGCTCGAATCGGTCGGTGTGAAGTCGGCCGGCTTCGCCAATGCAAATGAATTCCTGAGCGCTTTTGATGCCAGCGTGCCGGCATGTCTCGTGCTCGATGTGCGCATGCCGGAGCAAAGCGGCTTTGACGTGCAAGCGGAGTTGAACCGTCAAGGTGCGACACTGCCGATCATCTTCGTCAGTGGACACGGCGATATTCCCATGTCGGTGCGCGCCTTGCAGAACGGCGCGATCGATTTTGTCGAGAAGCCGTATAACTCGCAGCAGATGCTCGACCGCGTGCAACGCGCGTTGAAACTCGCCACGCAGCGTCACGCCGCCAATCAGAAGCAGCGCGATTTGAAGAAGCGCCTGGAGTCGCTGACGGCACGCGAGAAAGAAGTGCTGCGTGGCGTGATCGACGGCAAGGGCAGCAAGCGTATCGCCTCCGATCTGTCGATCAGCGTGAAGACCGTCGACGTGCATCGTGCGAGCATCAAGGACAAACTCGGTGCCGCGTCGATCGCGATGCTGGTGCGCGACGTGATGGCAGTGTGGGATCGGGACGCATCCGCGAACGGTGCGCCTCGTTGAGGCACTCCGCCACCGCGTGAGCCAAAAAAAAGCGTCAACGCATGAACAAACCGCCGTTCACATCCCAGCACGCGCCGTTCGCGAAGTAAGCGTTCTCCGCGGCCAGCATAACCGCGACATCGGCGACATAGTCCGCTGAGCCCAGACGTCCTGCGGGGATGTTGGCGATCACCGCCTTCAGCTTGTCGGGTGCGACGCTCTCGTGCACGATCGGCAGATCCATTGGCCCGGGCGAAATCGCGTTGACGGTCACGCCCGCCGCGCCGAGGTCACGTGCGAACACCTTGGTCAACGTGATGACACCGCCTTTGGCCGCTGCATAATGTGCACCGGTGGCGGATCCGCCATTCTGTCCCGCCAGCGAGGCGATGTTGACGATGCGGCCTGTGCAGGTGTCGGCGAAATGCTGGCCGAGCACCTGGCAGCCGAACAGCACGCTGCGCAGATTCACGTTGATCACCTGATCGAATTGCTCGGCGGTGATCTCCATCACGGGCACGACTTTGGATGCGCCCGCGTTGTTGATCAATACGTCGATGCGGCCCCAGCGTTGCAGGATGGCATCGCGTACGGATTCGAACGCGCTCTTCGAGGTGACGTCGAGATTCAGCGCGAATGCGCTTGAGCCGTCTGTGCTCAGTTCGCGGGCGAGGGCCTGTGCGGCATCGAACGCAATGTCGCCGATGGCAACCGCGTAGCCCGCTGCATGAAAGCGTGTGGCAATCGCGGCGCCGAGACCACGCGCGGCGCCGGTGACGAGTACGACTCTTTTCTGCATTGCTTCTACTCCTTGAGAAAACTGCCGCTTTTGCAGCGGTTTGGCGCATTGCGCGTTTGTCTGGTCCATCGACCGAGTTCATCTGCCAGGTTCATTTTTCAACCGCAAATGGCGGATGAAAATGGCAACCGCATCTGCCAACCCTATATGACAGCCGCATTTGCCCACCTCAATTGCCCGCTTCAGGCGGCGAGGGCCGCTTCGAAGCGTGCCGCAATCGCGCAGACCTGTTCATCCGCACCTTTGCGTCCAACGATCTGCAACCCAGCCTTGAGCGGCGAGCCGTCGATAGGCAAGGGCAAGCTCAGTGCCGGATGGCCGCTCAGATTGAACGGCCGGATCAACGACGACATGGCGATGACCGGGGCGCCACCGCGTGCTTCGTCGAGCGTGATCGGCAGCGCGGGTAGTGTGGGGAGAATCAGTACGTCCACGCTTTCAAGCGCATGATCGACAGCCGCGGTGAATTGCCTGCGTACCGACTCCGCCGCATCGACTTGCGCGGCTGTCGTTTTTGCAGCGGCGCGCAGCCGCGCGTCGAGGTCGGCACCGAGCTTGCCGGTTGCCACGAGGTGCCCGAACGCGTGCGAGGTTTCGGCGTTGATGATCGAGAGCCCCGCTTCGAAGGCGGCAGCAAAGCCTGCGAGCTCCACCGTGCGTGCGGTGCAGTCTGCCTGGCCTGCTGCACGCGCAACGGCGTTGAGGATTTCAGGCGTTGCGTCGACCTGCACGATGCCGACGTTCCACGCGCCTGTTTGTGGCGCGTGGGCGGCATGCATGTCGAAGTCGGCGGTGATCGCCTGCATCGCGGCGACGATCATCTGCATCTCGCGCGCGAACGGTCCGACGCAATCCAGCGTCGATTCACGCGGTGCAACGCCGCGCCGGGATACGCGCCCATAAGTCGGCTTCAAACCGATCACGCCGCAACACGCTGCGGGGCCACGAATCGAACCGCCGGTGTCCGTACCAAGTGCGGCGTCGGCAAGCTTCAAACCAACGGCCGCCGCCGAACCGCTCGACGAGCCGCCGGGAATACGCGAGGCGTCCTGGGGATTTTGCGGCGTGCCGGTGTAGTCGTTGATACCGGTCATGCCGAAAGCCAGTTCGTGCATATTCGCCTTGCCGACGATGTGCCAGCCGGCATCGAGCAATCGTTCCACGACGTCCGCGTGTTGGGCAGCAGGGGGTGTATTGGCCAACGCGCGGCTTGCGGCCGTGGTCGCGTAGCCGGCGATATCGATCGTGTCCTTGATCGCGATGCTGGGACCTGAGCCGCCTAACGACAAGGTCTGGATAAACTCATTCATGGGTTCGGTTTCCTTGCATTGACTTGCCAGGGCGCATCGAAAAGACGTTCGGTGCGAAAGTGCGTGATGAGCCAGTCTTGGCCATCGCCGGTGGGCGCGAAATCCACTTCAAGGCGTGCCGAGATCAACTCTGCTGGCGTGTCGACATAGCCGGACGCCTGCAGCATGATCCAGCGGCCTTTAGCGCTTGCGCCCTGTACCTCGATGGTTTCCGACGTGAGGAAGTGCACATTCACCGAGAAATGCGGCGACGGCGGCAGGTAGCGCGTGAGCATCGCAAGAATCTCCGCATGGCCGGTGAGGTGGCCGAACTTGCTCGCGTACTGCGGGCCGACGCCTTCCCAGATCGCGTCGGCTGCAAAAAGGGCCGCGAGCGCCTCGCCTTCGAGCGCACCCGAGGGCACATCGCATAGCGCCATATAGCGCGCCATCGTGCGACGTACCGCGGATTCGGCTTCGAGCGCGGCGAGCCGTTCGGTCAACATGACAAGCGTATCCGGGCTCCCGTTCATCGCATCATGCTCCGACACGTTCAAGCCGCGTTGGCATGTTGCGGCGGCACTTCCAGCGCGCGGCCGACGCGCGCTTCGATCTTGCCGTAGCGCCACAGGTTGTACTCGCCGACCGGCGTGGTGCGATACAGATTACACACCGCCACGGCAGTATCGAAGTCGCGCACGTCGGCCATGATGTAGAAGGTCCACGGCGAGTTGTCGGCATTGCCGACGGTGAGGCGGTCGTCGTCCATGATGCCGAGCACGCTGACGCCTTCCATCGATTCGACCGCGGCCAGCATCTTGCCGTAGGCCTGCCAGACTTCACCGATCTTCTCGCGCGGCAAGTCGAAGAAATTCTGCGTCACGCCGCAGCAGAACAGAACGCGCAGGGGCAGCTTCTGGTTATCGGACATTGTTGGGTTCTCCATGAAATCGTTTGAAGGACAAATGCAAAAAATGACTTACAGGTAGCCCGGAATCGGCGGTACGCCGACGAACACCGCACCGGCGCCGTCGAAGTTGCCTTCGCCGAGAAACGCGTGCTGGGTGACCACCATCGCGTCGCGCAACAGGCGCTGCAATGGATGCGTGCGGTAGATCGCCATTGTGCCGCCGAGCCGGTAGGCGCGCTGCACGACGTCGGCGCCTTCGCGGGCGATCTGCGTCGCGGCCAGACGCAGCAGGCTGGTCTGCTCCGGCGTCACGGGGTTGCCGGCGAGGATCGATTGCCAGACGTCGTCGGTCGTGTCGTAGAAGAACGCGCGGGCCGAGCGCAATTGCGCCTCGGCTTTCGCCAGTTCGATCCGGTAGTACGCGCGGTCGGCGAGTTGCGGCGCGCCGGTTGTGGTCTTGCGGCCGCCGGCCATCTGGTTGGCGACATCGAGCGCCGCACGCGCGAGACCAAGGTTGACCACGGCCAGCACTTGCGCCGCGTAGGCGATCGTCGGGTAGCGATACAACGGCTCGTCCACGCACGGTTCGCCGCCGCGCACGAAGGTCCAGTCGTCGGCGACGAACTGATCGGTGACGCGCAGATCGTGACTGCCGGTGCCTTGCATGCCGACCACATCCCAGTTTTCGATGATCTCGACCTGATGCGGGCGGAACACGGCTGTGCGTGGCTTGCCGGGCACGCCCGGGGCCCCCGTACCTGAGCCGGCCGCACCTGAGCCGGCCGCACCCAAGCCGGCCGCACCGATCCCCACGCCGAGCCAATCCGCGCCCTTGCAGCCGCTCGCGAATTTCCACGTGCCGTTCACACGCCAGCCGCCGTCGGCGGGTTGCGCGGGTTGTACCGGGAAGAGACCGCCTGCAAACACCTGATCGGGGCCGTCGGCGTAGATGTGCGCCTGCGTTGCCAGCGGCAAGGCCGCGAGATACACGTTCGCCGAGCCGAAACTCGCGACCCATGCTGCCGAACCGTCCGCTACTGCAATGCGTTCGATCATGTCGAGGAACGCGCTGGGCGCGAGCGCATCGCCGCCGAAACGCTTCGGTGTCGCCGCGCGATACACACCCGCACGCTTGAGCTTCGCGATCACATCGCGCGGCACGTGCGACAGGCGATCGAACTCCTCGCGCCGTGCAGCGATTTCGGCGATGACGTCAGCGAGTGGCAAACGCGTGGCATCGCGGCGGGTGCCTGAAGCGGCGGCAACGTTGTCGGTGGCGGTGTCTGACATGGCGGGGGCTTCTCCTTGATTCGTTATCGGCTGAAACACGAGGCACGATTCGTTCGCGGGCAATGAAGCAGGCGACGACACGTGCAGGGTGGGGCCAGTCTAGAAATGCAAAAAGAACGCTTCAATTGGGACGCGGGATGCGTTTTTAGGTAACACGCCGGGGGTGTCTAAAGAAATCTTCAGACGCGAATCATGCGGACTGGTGTTATGTTCCTTCCCATACGTGATCGAATTTTTCCACCGTCTCGCCCGATGACTTTCCCCGCTGAAGAAGATTTCCACCGCCTGCTCGACGCGCTCACGCTGTGCGTGCTGTTGCACGACGCTGAAACGAAGGCGATCGTGTGGGCCAATCGCGCGGCCTGCGAGGCGCTGGGCTTTACGCTCGAAGAATTGCTGCCGCTCAAGGCGAAAGACATGACGCGCCCGGTGCCGAAGTACCGGCGCGAGATCGGCGTCGGTGCAATGGACCGTGCGATCACCGAGGGTCCACAGGTCTACGAGTGGTGTTATCGCTCGCGTAACGGGGCCGATATGCTGTCCGAGGCGATTGCCACCTACGTGCCCTTGCGCGAGCGCGCGGTGGTGATGGTGCAGTTTCGCGACATCAGCGTCGAAGACACGCTCAAGCAGACGCTGCGGCGCTACGAGTCGCGGCTGCGCGAGTTCATGCAGGATCTCGGCGAAGGCGTCGCGGTACTGACGCCCGGGGGCGAAGTGGAATTCGTCAGCGAATCCGGACGGCGCGTGCTGGGTCTGGAAGAGGGCGCGCCGATGGGCGACGTGCTCGACTATTGCAGCGAGTCTGATCGCGACCGTCTGCTCGAACAGCTCGCCAGCGCACCGCGCATCCAGCCTTCGGCACCGCAGCGTTATCGCATCACGCGCCGCGATGGCACGCCGGGCTGGTTGCGCATCACGTGTAGAAGAATCGAGATCGAAGACGACCTCAACGGACGCCTGCTGCACTTTCGCGATATCACGGACGAAGTCGCCGTGGAGGAGGCGCGTCGTCACGAGGCGCGGCTGCTGGAATACGCGGGGCGCTACAACGCGATGGGCGAAATGGCGACCGCTATCGCGCACGAGTTGAGCCAGCCGCTCGCCGCGGTGCGCAATTTCATCGAAGGCGCGATCCGGCGGCTCGCCCAACCCGGTCCCGTCGACGACGTGTTGTGGGGTTTGCGCAGCGCCGATCGTCAGGCTGAGCACGCGGCGGTCATCATCAAGAGCGTGCGCGATTACATCGTCAAGCGAGAGCCGAGCGAGACGTATGCGGATTTGCGCGACATCATCGCGGACGTCGTGTACTTCATCGAATGGCGCGCCAAAGAGGCGGGAATTGCGGTCACCATCGAGCAGGCACCTGAGGCCTTGCCGGTACATTGCGAACGCGTGTTGATCGGCCAGGTGGTGCTGAATCTGGCGTTCAATGCGATCGAGGCGCTGACGGAATGCGCCACGGGGTACACCAATACGGCTGCACGGCGTGGTGAATTGCGCCTTGTCACGAGCCTGCGGGGCAAGTCTGCGCTCGTGCAGGTGATCGATAACGGCCCAGGCGTGCCCGCGGAAGCGCACGGCCGCCTGTTCGACGGGTTTTCTTCGTCGAAGGTAGGCGGCAACGGCATTGGTTTGTCGCTGTGCAAAAACATCGTCACGCGGCATGGTGGCGAAATCTGGGCCAAACCGGCGCAGCAGGGCGGGCTTCAATGCAGTTTTACGCTGCCACTCGTGGCCGTCGCCGATTGATCGCAGCAGGCGTGCAATGGGCGCAACGGAAGCGCCCGATGCATGGGCCGTGCCGGGCGCATTCTCAATCATGCGTGGTGGTGATGTTCTTCGGAATGGTCATGAGCGTGATCGCTGTGATGAGACCGAAACCGATCAGCATCAAGGCGACCGGCCACGGCGCATGCACCTTCGAATACAGCGCGATAGCGACCAGAGGCGCAAGTCCGCCGGAAAACACCGAAGCGATCTCATGGCCTAGCGCCATGCCCGAATAGCGGACCTCGGTGGGAAAGAGTTCGCCCATCAGCGCGGGCTGTGTGCCGATCATCGCGGCGTGGCAGAAGGGCAAGCCCAATGCGAGCGACAGGAACACGAGCAGCGGTTCATGCGTGTCGATCAGCCAGAATGCGGGAAACGCGATCACAACGAGGCCGAGCGCGCCGATCATATATACCGGTCGCCGTCCGATCACATCCGATAGCCGGCCCCACAGCACGATCGTGACGAGTTCGAGCAGCATTGCGAGCATCACGCCGCCAAGCATCACCGGGACCGGCACGCCGATCGTCTTGCCGTACACCAGTACGAACGACAGGAAGATATACGTGCCGCCGTTTTCGGCGACGCGTAGCCCCATCGCCTGCAACACCTGCTTCGGGTGATTACGCAGCACGGTCAGCACCGGCATGTGTTTCGGCTTGGCTGTGACGAAGTCGCGGCTCTCGGGCAGGCTCCGGCGAATATACACGCCGACGCCGAAGATCAGCACGCTTGCGAGAAACGGCACGCGCCAACCCCAGGACATGAAGCTCTCGACCGGTAGTCGCTGCACCAGATAAAAAGCGGCCGCCGACAGCACGAAACCGCCCGCCACGCCCAGCTGACTGAACGATGCGTAGTAGCCACGGCGATTGGCCGGCGCGCTCTCGCTAATCAGTAGCACGCCGCCGCCCCATTCGCCACCGGACGCGATGCCTTGCACGACTCGCAGACAGACGAGCGCGATGGGTGCGAGGAAACCGATTTGTGAGAACGTCGGCAACAGACCGATGCCGAAGGTCGCCACGCCCATCATCATCAGCGTCACGACGAGCGCACGTTTGCGGCCATGCCGGTCGCCGATGTGGCCGAACACGATGCCACCCAGCGGCCGCGCCAGAAAGCCGATCGCGAAGCCGGCGAAGGCGGCCAGCGTGCCCATTAACGGATCGCCGTGCAGCGGGAAGAACAGCGGCCCGAAGATCAGGGCCGCCGCCGTGCCGTACAGAAAGAAGTCATACCATTCGAGCGCGTTGCCGAGCACGGAAGCGACGATGATCCGCCGCAGTGTCCGCGAGGTCGCAGGCGCCGCTGGCGTGGCGGCTGATACGGCCGTGGGAGAAAGCGTGTCGTTTTGCATCTCGTGCTCGCTGGTAGCGTAATCAATTACAACAGGAACCCGATGGCGCTGAGTGCCTCGGTCGAATCGATCAGGCGGATGACCTTCTGCGCGATACGCGGCTCGCCGCTCGCGAAACTGATGCGATGCGTGAGATCCGCGGCGAACAAGGTCGACTTGCCGCGTTTGTACGCGACGATGACCTGCGCCGAGTTCACCGCGACCTCGTCGCTCGTATCGCTCGTCAAGGTGAAACGCGAGACCGTGCGCACGGTGCGGGCGGCGTCGCTCGCCGAGGCCGAATAGCCGGACGTCATGCGCTGCACGCGTTTCTCGCGCATGTCCTGATCGTCGTATGCGTAGTTCAGCGTGGCGGCGAAGTCGGTCGTGTCGTGATCGATCGGCACCACGTAAAAACCTGCCGGGTCCCACAGCGAAAGCCACTCGCGATAGTCCTTGCGGTCCAGCAATTCGGCTTCGCGCCAGATCAGTTCGATTGCGCCGGCAAAGGTCTTTTGCGAGAACAGCGTGTTCCTGTCGTCCATCATGCTTGCTCCATCATCGTGCGCCATTGTGCGTACGCTTCGCGCATCCCGGTTTCGTCGGTGGCGTGGGCGGTCTTTTCGCCGTTTGGCGCCGTGCTCTCGCGATTCAGGCCGCGATTCACGAGGATCGGCAGATCTGGACCGGCATGCGAGCCGCGCTGCACGCGTTCCCATGCTTCGGCGTCGTCCGGGCTGCCGAAACCGAACGGGCCCTGGAAATGTTCGTGAATGCGCAGACGCACACGGTTCGCCTCTTCGGGGCCGCCGTCCATCGCGAGGGCGACGTGGCGAATTTCGGTTTCGTTCGCGGAGATGGGCCGCAGCACGCGGAAAAACGCCATCGACAGCGCGAGGTTCGGAAACAGATTCAGGTTGAAGCCGACCCCCATCAGCGATCGCACGATGCGGCGCACTTCGTCGGGCGGGTGCTTTTTCGCGAGCGTGGCGGCGAGTCCTTCGAAGCGCTCGGGGATCGCCGCGCCGTCGTCGCGGTCGAGATCGACGAGCTCCGGCACCAGCACGGCGAGGCTATGACCGTTGCCGAGCGAGCGGCAGAATGCTTCGTCGCTTGTCATGAAGCTCGTGATTGCGGCGGCGGTTTCGTCGTCGATCGATTTCATCCACGACTTGTGGACGACCGGGAAGTGATACAGGTCGGTGGTGTTTTCGAGCTGGATCTTCCAGTTACCGTTAAAGCGGAAGCGATGTTCGCCGTTGGCTTTGATCGGATAGCCCGCGCCTTGCTTCATGAACAGGTCGATCCACGGCTTGGCGCCGCCGAGAAAATCTTCAAGCGGCTCGATCTCCTGATTGAAGCTCGCGAAAATCAGTCCTTGATAGATGCCGACGCGCAAACTGGCGAGCGGCAACTCGGTCTTGTCGATCACGCCTTCATAGCCGTCGCCATAGGGTAGCGCGCGCAATGCGCCGTCGAGGCCATAGGTCCAGCTGTGATACGGGCACGTGAAGCCTTTGGCATTGCCCTTGTGCTGCTCGCACACGGTTGCGCCGCGATGGCGGCAGCGGTTTTGCAGCACGTTGACGGCGCCGCTCTTGTCGCGCACCACGATCACCGGCTGGCGGCCGATCGTGGTGGTGCGAAAGTCGCCCGGATTCGGCAGTTCGCTTTCGTGCGCGACCCAGATCCACGTCTTGTAGAAAATGCGCTCGAGTTCGGTTTCGAAAACCGCCGGGTCGTAGTACAGCGACGGGGCGACGCGGTCGGACTGCGCGCGCTGGTACAAGGCGCTCGCATCGACGGTCTGATATGAGGATTCGCTCATCGGAGTCGTATGTGGGTGGTCGATGAAGCAAAGTCTCGCTGACCGACTGATATGCGTCAAATTGATCTAAAATAAAATATAAGATCAATCTCATGGATATTTCGATGAATTCGCTGGATCACGTCGACCTCAATCTGCTGCGCGTTTTCCAGGCAATCGTCGAGGAGCGCAGCCTCACGCGGGCCGGCCTGCGGCTTGCGCTGTCACAGCCTGCGATCAGTTATTCGCTGGGGCGCTTGCGGACGCTGTTCGACGATCCGCTGTTCATTCGCACGCGTGCCGGCATGCAGCCCACGCCGATTGCGCTCGAACTGTCGGGCATCGTCGCGCGGGCGCTGGATACGGTGCGTGAGGCGCTGCGTTACGCGGAGCACTTCGATCCGGCGGTGAGCACGCGCACGTTCCGGCTATCGCTGTCCGATGCGGGCGAACTAGCCTACCTGCCGCCGATTTGCGAGGCGTTGCATCGGCAGGCGCCGCGCGTGAAATTGCGCATCGAGCCTCTGCCGGTAGAAGAAATCGAAGATGCGTTGCGCGGGAGCCGGCTCGATTTTGCAATTGGCAATCTGCCGACGCTGACCGCGCGCACGCGTCATCAACCCTTGTTCGAAGAGACTTACGTTTGCATGACACGCAAGCGGCGCGGCTTGCCGCGCACAAAAGAGCTGAGCATGAAGACGTTTCTGGATGCGTCGCACGTGCAGATCACGTCGGTCGAACACAGCCACTACGCGCTCGACGACGCGTTTCGCGCGCAAGGAGTGGGCCGCCATATTGCGCTGGAATTACCGCATTTCGTGGCCTTGCCGAGCGTGCTGGCCGTGACCGATCTGTTCGCGACGCTGCCGCGGCGTCTTGCACAGATTTTCAATCGGAATGGCGGCTTTCAGCTCTATGAGTTGCCTGTCACGTTGCCGATGGCGGCAGTCACCATGCATTGGCATGAGCATTTCGATCAGGACGAGGGCAACGTGTGGTTGCGCAATCTGATGGCCGATATCGTGCGGCGGTTTGACGAGCGTTGAAGCTTCAAACCCGTTTGAACAACTCCCGCGCGAGCGAACACAACAGAGTAGTAGTCGGCGATTCATCCTGCAGGCGGCGGCTCATGATAATCGGCGACGCGATATTGGCCGCCGGAACCGGCCGGTACACCACGCCATGCGCGCGCAAACCCTCGACGCTTTCCGGCACGAGACACACACCCACTTGCGCCGCAACCAACCCCAGCGCGGTTTGCAATTCCCTCACTTCATGAATTGCCTTGGGCTCCAGCGCGTGATCGTGCATCGCCGATAGTTGCTGGTCCGCATAGCTCGGTCGCGGCGTGCTCGGATAGACGATCAGCGTTTCCTGCGCGAGCGCGGCAAGCGTCAACGGCTTCTTCTGGCGTGCGAGCGGATGGTCTTGCGGCAGTGCGGCAATCATCCGTTCTTCGACGAGCACTTCGCGCGCCAGTTGCGCATCGTCGAAGCGCAAGCGGCCGAAGCCGACATCGATACGGCCGCCTTTGAGGGCGCCGAGCTGCTCGATCGTGAACATTTCAATCAGCGACAACTCGATGTGTGGCGCCGCCTCGCGAAACGCGCGGATCACCGCGGGCAGCGCGCCGTAGAGCGTCGAGGGCACGAAGCCGATCACAATGCGCTCGGCGAGCTGCGCGAGGCGTCGCGTGAGCGGAGCGAGTTCGTCGGCTTCGTCGATCAGGCGCCTGGCCTGCGCATAGAAAATGCGGCCGGCCTCAGTCAGCCGCAGCGGTCGCGAGCCGCGTTCGAACAACGGCAAGCCGATGCTTTCCTCGATCTGCTGGATCTGGCGGCTGAGCGGTGGCTGCGTCATATGCAGGCGATTGGCGGCCCGCGTGATGTTCATTTCTTCGGCGACCGCGATGAAATAGCGGAGTTGGCGAAGTTCCATGCATACCCCTAAGGTATGGAAGTAGTCGGAATGGGTGTTGGACTGCTTCGCGGGTTGTTTCTACTATGGTGCTCTCAGGAAAGCAGTTCAGGAGGGCAACGAATGATAGCAACACCCGTGAAGATCGAGAGCGTGGAGACGATTCTTGTCGACGTACCGACGATTCGCCCGCACCGGCTTTCGGTCGCAACGATGAACTGCCAGACGCTCGTGCTGGTGCGCATTCGCTGCGCAGACGGCGTGGTCGGCGTGGGCGAGGGCACGACCATCGGCGGCCTCGCATACGGCGAGGAAAGCCCGGAAAGTATCAAGGTCAACATCGATACGTACTTCGCGCCGCTGCTCAAAGACATGGACGCGACCCGTCCAGGTGCGGCGATGGCGAAGCTGCGCGCACTCTTTCAGGGTAACCGCTTTGCGAAATCCGCGGTTGAAACTGCTTTGTTCGATGCACAGGCGCAGCGCCTTGGTGTGCCTTTGTCGGAGCTGTTCGGCGGCCGCGTACGCGATTCGGTGGACGTGGCGTGGACCCTCGCAAGCGGCGACACGACCCGCGATATCGACGAAGCCGAGCGCGTTTTCGAAGCGAAGCGGCATCGCGTGTTCAAGCTGAAGATCGGCTCGCGCGCGGTTGCCGACGACGTTGCGCACGTTGTGGCCATTCAGAAAGCGCTGGAAGGACGCGGTGAAGTGCGGGTCGACGTGAACCAGGCGTGGACCGAATCCGAAGCGATCTGGGCCGGCAAGCGTTTCGCCGACGCCGGTATTGCGCTGATCGAGCAGCCAATCGCAGCGGAAAATCGCGCGGGCCTCAAACGTCTGACCGATCTCGCTCAGGTGCCGATCATGGCGGACGAAGCATTGCACGGGCCGGCCGATGCATTCGCCATCGCCAGCACGCGTGCGGCCGATGTCTTCGCCGTAAAGATCGCGCAATCGGGTGGTCTGACTGGCGCCGCGAGTGTGGCGGCGATCGCGCTCGCCGCGAACATCGACCTGTATGGTGGCACGATGCTCGAAGGCGCAGTGGGCACGATCGCCTCGGCGCAACTCTTTAGTACCTTCGACGAACTGAAGTGGGGCACTGAACTGTTCGGGCCGTTGCTGCTGACCGAAGAGATTCTCACCGAACCGTTGCGTTACGAGAATTTTGCTTTGCATCTTCCACAAGGGACCGGTCTCGGCATCACGCTCGACTGGGACAAGATCGACCGCTTGCGGCGCGATACGCGCAAGGGCGCAAGCGTCACCACGAACTGACGGTTCATCCGCTAGCCGCCAAGATCATTAAACGAAGGAGATACCCCATGAACAAGCAAGCCATCGACGCGCTGCTGCAGAAAATCAACGACAGCGCCACCCGTGAAGGCAATCCGCGCACGAAGCAGATCGTCAACCGCATCGTGCGCGATCTGTTCTACACGATCGAAGACCTCGACGTGCAACCGGCCGAATTCTGGACCGCGCTGAATTATCTCGGCGATGCGGGCAAGAGCGGAGAGCTCGGTCTGTTGGCCGCGGGCCTCGGCTTCGAGCATTTTCTCGATCTGCGTATGGACGAAGCGGAAGCCAAGGCCGGGATCGAAGGCGGCACGCCGCGCACCATCGAAGGCCCGTTGTATGTGGCGGGCGCACCCGCGTCCGATGGGCATGCACGACTCGATGACGGCACCGATCCCGGTCAGACGCTGGTGATGCGTGGCCGCGTGTTTGCCGAAGACGGCAAGCCGCTCGCCAATGCGCTGGTTGAAGTGTGGCACGCGAATCACTTGGGCAATTACTCGTACTTCGACAAGTCGCAGCCGGCCTTCAATCTGCGCCGCTCGATTCGCACGGATGCCGAAGGCAAGTACAGTTTCCGCAGCGTGGTGCCGGTGGGTTACTCGGTGCCCCCGCAAGGGCAGACGCAGTTGTTGCTCGATCAGTTGGGCCGTCATGGGCATCGTCCCGCGCATATTCACTTCTTTATTTCGGCGCCGGGCTGTCGCAAGCTGACCACGCAGATCAACATCGACGGCGATCCGTATCTGTGGGACGACTTCGCGTTCGCCACGCGCGACGGCCTCGTGCCGGCCGTCAAACAGGCTGAGGGTGCGGAAGGCAAGCCCTATGGCGTGGAGGGCAAGTTCGCGCTGATCGACTTCGACTTCACGCTGTTCAAGGAGCGCGACAACCTGCCGGGCGCGGAAGTGGAGCGCGTGCGCGCCGAAGCCTGAGGCTTCGGCGCCTGAAAGGCATAGACGTACTGCATGAATCTATCGACCCTGGCTGCGCGGCGTAGTTTTCCGGCTAGTCAGGGTTTTTTATTTCCGATCAGAGAAGGAGAGCAAGCATGCTGTTTCACGTTGAGATGACCGTCAACCTGCCGCCCGAGATGGATGCGGAACGCGCCGCGCGTCTGAAGTCCGATGAGAAAGCGATGTCGCAGAAGCTGCAGCAGGAGGGCGTATGGCGGCACCTGTGGCGCATCGCCGGCCGCTACGCGAATATCAGCGTGTTCGACGTGGAAAGCCCCGCGCATCTGCACGACGTGCTGAGCCAGTTGCCGCTGTTTCCATATATGGATGTTGAAGTGCGCGCGCTGTGCCGGCATGCATCGTCGATTCGCGACGACGACCGGTAAGGGCCAAAGGAAGAAGGTGCTGCGAATGCAGCACCTGGCCTGCATTAAAGGGTCTTAAAGATCGAGCACCAGCAGCGGTGACGTGGCGCGCGAGACACAGCAGCAGATCACGTTGCCGCTAGCCCTTTCCGCCTTACTCAGGCAATGATCGCGATGCTCTGGTGTGCCGCTCACCACGTCGACCATACAGGTCCCGCATACGCCTTCACCACATGACGTATCGACTTCGATGCCGATCGACGCCAGCGCCGCGACGATCGTCGTATTTTTATCGACGTGGACGGTAGCGCCGCTGCTGGCGATCTGCACGTCGAATGCATCGAGCGCGTCCGATTCACTACTAGCCGCCGAAGCGGGCTCGGCGGCGAAGCGTTCAAGGTGAATCGCCTCGGCAGCCACGCGCGTTTCGCCGATCGCCACCACGCGCTCCATGAAGGGTCCCGGGCCACAGGTATAAATGTGCGAACCCTCACGCGCATTGGCCACGCAGTCGGCCAGCACTGTATCGAGTTGTTCTCTCCCGACGCCTAAATGAAGCCGCACGTAGTCACTGAACGGTGCGCGCGACAGCAACGGCAAGAACGCCGCGTGCTCCACACTGCGCGCGAAATAGTGCAACACGAAGCGCTGCTCCTGCTTGAGCAACCGGTACGCCATGCTCAATAGAGGCGTGACGCCGATGCCTGCCGCAATCAGAATGTGTTCGCTCGCGCCGGACGCGAGTTGGAACAGATTGCGCGGCGCGCCGATCGTCAATTCGCAGCCGGCGGTCACGTCGTCATGCAGCGAGCGTGAGCCGCCGCGCGACGCGTCTTCACGCTTGACGGCAAACAGGTGCGCTTCACGATGATCGGGGTCGCCGCACAAAGAATATTGCCGCGTGACGCCCGAGGGTCCGGTGACGTCGATATGCGCACCGGGTTCGTAGCGCTCGAAGGGTTGTCCGTCCAGACGCGATACGCTGAACGAGCGCACGCCGTGCGCTTCGTCACGCACGCTGTCGACGCGTACGCTGAAGGTGGTTCTTTCCATGATCTTGCCGGCAAAAAGGACAGAGAGGAGCAGAGCGGACGCCACATGCATTGCGCGGCGTCCGGTTGTGCGTCAAGGATAAGAAACAGCCGGCAATCAGGCAAATCGATTAAAAATCGGTTATGAAATAAATTTCACTGATAATAGGGTGCCGGCCGCGTACCCTCGTCATCCCTGGACACCGGCCAGATGCCGCACCAGCGCTTTCTCCGACCGCTTCAACGCGTTCAGGTCGCGCATGCAGATCAGTAACTGACGCGTGGCCCAACTGTCCGTCAGTTCAATGGTGCGAATGCCCGGTGTGCCGCGATAGCGTTTCGCGGCCGTGGCCGGCACGATGGCGATGCCCGCGCCTTGTTCGACCATGCAGCAGACGCTGTCGAAGGTTCGCATGTGGGCACGGACGCTGAGCGGTTGCCCCGATAGCAGTGCGCGTTCGCCGAGGTAGGCGTGCAACGCGCTGCTCGTGCTCAAGCCGATGAATTCACGCTCGGCCACTTCGGCAAGCGTGATGCGGCGGCGTGCGCCCAGCGCGTCGTCGCGGCTCGTGACCAGGACGAGTTTGTCGACGGCAAAGGGCAGCGTCTGCAACGTGCCGTGTTCGACGGCATCCGAAATGATGCCGATCTCCGCCGCGCCGGCCAGCACCGCTTTCACCGTTTCGGTACTTTGCCGCTCCTTCAGATCGATCTGCACGTTCGGGTGATCGCGCAAAAACACGCCGATGGTGGAGGGCAAAAACTCGGTGATCGCGGCGGTATTGGTCCACAGACGGACGCAGGCTTTGCGCCCGGCCTGATGTTCACCGAGCTCGCCTTGCATCCGGTCGATCTGGCCGAGCACGAGTCTCGCATGATGCGCAAGCGTATCGCCTGTCGCCGTGGACTCCACGCCGCGCCGGCCGCGCTCCAGCAAGGGCACGCCCAATGCTTCTTCCATGCCGCGCAAACGTGCGCTGGCTGACGGCAGCGACATGTTCGCGCATGCCGCGCCTTGCGTGATGCTGCCGGTTTCGATGATGTGCAGGAAAAGGCGGAGGTCGATCAGGTCGAAGCGCATGGAGTCGGATTTGAGTTGTGGTTGCCGCAACGGCTGAATTTCAGTTTCAGCCTTAGTCATAGCCTAAGTCACGGTACGTATCTTACGCATTGTGGGCGACCTCGCGTCGATTGAAAATCACATGCATCGCTCCCAGACTGACATCCCGATGATCTCTTCTTTTGCTATGCGTGTGGGTGTGGTTGCCGCGACGTTCGTCGTGGCCGGCTTCGTCAAAGGCGTGACCGGCATGGGCCTGCCGACGGTCGCCATGGGCGTGCTCGGCACGCTGATGCTGCCGGCGCAGGCTGCGGCAATGTTGCTGCTGCCGTCCTTCGTTACGAACGTCTGGCAACTGTTCGCGGGCTCCAGCGTGCGACTGCTGGTCAAGCGTTTGTGGCTGATGATGGTCGGCATTGTCGCCGGGACGGTCGCGGCTGCGTCCTTAATTGCCGGTGGAGGCGGGGAATGGGCGGTGGTGGGTTTGGGCGCTGCATTGGCGCTCTATGCCGTGGCCGGATTGATGGCGTGGCGCGTCTCGGTTCCGGCACGGCATGAGCGCTGGCTGTCGCCGGCGATCGGCGGACTCACCGGCCTGATTACCGGCGGCACGGGCGTGTTCGTCATCCCGGCGGTGCCTTATCTTCAGGGACTTTCGTTAAAGAAAGAGGATCTGGTTCAGGCGCTCGGTCTCTCGTTCACGGTCTCCACCATTGCGCTCGCGATCGGGCTGGCACGGGAGCACGCGTTTGCCGTCGGCGATCTGGGCGAATCCCTGTTCGCCGTGGTGCCCGCCCTGATCGGCATGGTGATCGGGCAGCGGGTGCGAGGGCGTATCAGTCCGGAGACGTTCCGCCGCTGGTTCTTTGTCTGTTTGCTCGGCCTGGGCATTCAGTTGCTGGCGCGTGCGTTCGTTTGATAGAGAATTGTGCCGTGTATGAAGGAGGGCTGGACCGTGTGGCCGACTATTCTGGATACGCTTGGGGCGTTGGCCGTGCTGGCAAGCGTGGCGGCGCAGATTGCGCTCATACGTAAGCGCTGAAATCAGCGACTCTCCGGCCGATTCTCAATCAACGCGGCGCAAGCCGCTCGGGCAGCGCGTAACGTTGCATCGTGCGCTCCATGCCGTCGAGAAACGCCTGTTCGGCGGCGTTCATCTTGCGGGCGCGCAACCACAGCAGATCGATATCGACATCCACCAGTCCCTCTTCGGGCGGCAGGCGCCACAGCCGTTGCTGCGCGAGATCGTCGCGCACAATGTGCTCGGGCAGGCAGCCGATGCCATATCCGGCGAAGATCAGCCGGCGCACTTCGTCGAGGCTCGGCGAGGCCGCCACGATGCGTCCGGTGAAGCCGCGTTGATCGCGAAACACGGTGAGCGGCGAGAGGCTGTCGCCGATCTGGTCGCTGGTGAACGACACGAAGTTTTCAGCCAGTAACTGATCGATCGAGAGGGCATGCCGCCCGAATAGCCGATGATGCCGCCCGCAAAAAAGCGCATACCGTTGCCGCAGAAAACAGCGTTGCTCGAGTTTATCGACGGGTGTTCGGCATAGACCGAGGCCGGCAGTGGCCGTCTTTTGCAGTAACGACGAAATGATGTCCGACGAGCGCATCACTTCGATATGCAAGTCCACGCGCGGATAGGTCTTGTGGAATTCCGCGAGAAATTCGTCGTAGACGCCGGAGTCGATCCGGCTCACCGTGAGCAGCCGGATCGACCCAGTGATGTCGTCGCTACGGTCGTCGAGCTCGGTTTCCAGCCGCGACATGTGACCGTAAATATCGCTGGCGATCCGGTACACCTCCTCGCCGGCGCGGGTCGGTTCGAAGTGCGGGCCGCGGCGCTGGATCAGGTTGCGCCCGAGCGTGTCTTCGAGCCGCTTGAGCGCCTGGCTGACCGCGGGTTGCGTCAGATGCAAACGGGCCGCGGCACGGCTCACGCTGCGCTCCTGCATGATCGCGAGGAAGGTGCGCAGCAGGTTCCAGTCGAGCCTGTCATTCAAAAAACGCGTGACGTCCGCGCGTAGTTGGGTCATCGAATTGCCCTATACATTAGCTAGATTTATAGTTGAGATAATAAACCGAAATTTGACTAATGTTTTATGGCTGGCGATAAAACACCTCACAAGATGCCCTGATCTCAGGAATCGCGACTGAGGAGCCGCCATGAACGCTTCAATCCAAGCCACCCGTCAGCCCGTGCGAGCGGCAAGCGCCGCTTTCATCGGCACGATGATCGAGTGGTATGACTTTTACATCTACGCCACCGCCGCCGCGCTGGTGTTCGGCGAGTTGTACTTTCCCTCGCACGATCCGTTTGTCAGCACGATGGCGTCGTTCGCGACCTTCGCAGTCGGCTTCTTTGCGCGGCCGCTCGGCGGCGTGATCTTCGGCCACCTGGGCGACCGCATCGGCCGCAAGAAGGCGCTGATGACCACGCTGATGATGATGGGCGTCGCGACCGTATGCGTGGGCTTGTTGCCGGCTTATACGAAGGTCGGCGTACTCGCGCCCGTGCTGCTGGTGTTGCTGCGTGTGGTGCAAGGCGTGGCCGTGGGCGGCGAGTGGGGCGGCGCCGTGCTGATGGCTGGCGAACATGCGCCGAAAGGGCGGCGCACCTTCTTCGCCTCGTTCGCGCAACTGGGCAGCCCGGCCGGACTGATTCTCTCGTTGATCGCATTTCGCGCGGTCACGTCGATGCCGCACGACGATTTCATTGCATATGGCTGGCGCCTGCCGTTTCTGGCTAGCGCGGTGCTGCTCGCGGTCGGCATCTTTATCCGCTTGGGGGTGAACGAATCGCCGGAATTCCTGCGCGAGAAAGAGGCGAAGCGTACCGTCGAGCTGCCGATTGCCGAAGTGTTCCGTTCCTCCGGCGCGCTCGTTACGCTGTGCATCGGCGCGAACACGATCGGTATTGCGGGTGTGTATTTCACCAATACCTTCATGATTTCGTACACCACGCAAAACATCGGCGTGTCGAAATCGCTGATTCTCGATTGCCTGTTCGCGGTCGCCATCATCCAGTTTCTGGCGCAGCCGTTGGCCGCATGGCTTGCTGAAAAGATTGGCGGTGCGCGCTTCCTGAAGCTCGCCGCGTTTGCCGCGATGCTCTCGCCGTATCCGATGTTCACGCTCGTGCAAAGCGGCAGCCGACTGTCGATGATTGTCGGCATCGCGCTTGCAGTGGTGTGTATGGCGAGCTTCTATTCGGTGATTGCGGGCTTTGTCAGCGGCGTGTTTCCGGTGCGTGTGCGCTATTCCGCGATCTCGCTGTCGTATCAGGTGTGCGGTGCGATCGCGGGTGGTTTGACGCCGCTGGCAGGGACATGGCTCGCCCACAAATTCGTTGGCCAATGGTGGCCGCTTGCGGTGTTTTACACATGCCTCGCGGGCATCTCGTTGTCGTGCATCGTCGCACTGGATGCGTTGAAACACCGTCGTGCCGATGCACCTGAAGCACTACCGGCACGTTGAATCAAAGGGAAATCAAAGATGTTGAATGTCGATGGAAAGCGCCTTTGGGCGAGCCTGATGGAGATGGCGCAGGTGGGCGCGACCGCGCGTGGTGGCGTCCGGCGTCTGGCGTTGACGGAAGAAGACCGCCGCGGGCGTGAGTTATTCGCCGGTTGGTGCAGGCAGGCGGGCATGACGGTGCATACGGACGAAGTGGGCAATCTGTTTGCACGCCGCGAAGGAACGCATGCTGACGCGAAGCCTGTGTTGATCGGCAGCCATCTCGACACACAGCCGGAAGGCGGCCGTTTCGATGGCGTGTACGGCGTGCTGGCAGCGCTGGAAGTGATTCGGAGTCTGAACGATCAGAACATCCAGACGGATCATCCGATTGAAATCGTCTCGTGGACCAATGAGGAAGGCGCGCGCTTCACGCCTGCGATGCTCGGCTCCGCGGTGTTCGTCGGCGCTACACCCTTGCAAGCTGCATTGGACACGCAAGATGCGCAAGGCGTGACGCTCGCCGATGCGCTCAAAGCGTGTGGTTATGAAAACGCACGTCATCTGGATGCGAGTCAGGTTGAAGCCTATTTTGAAGCGCATATCGAACAAGGGCCGATTCTCGAAAGCCACGGACATCCGATCGGCGTCGTCACCGGTGGTCAGGCAATTCGCTGGCTCGACGTCGAAGTGATCGGTGTCGCGGCGCACGCGGGCACCACGCCGATGCCTTATAGAAAAGATGCTTTCTTTGCAGCCTCGGCAATGGCGTTCGAGCTCGAAGCCATCGCCCAGCGCTACGCGCCTTCGGGATTGGTCACGATCGGCCAGATCGACGTGCCGAATTCTTCGCGCAATACGATCGCCGGAAAAGTGACGTTCACCGTCGATCTTCGTCATCCAGACGATGCACAGATCGACGCCATGGAGCGCGATGTGCGCGTCGCATTCGAGCAAATCGCCACGCAACGCGGTTTGCAAACTGCAATCTCGACTTACTGGAAAAGTCCGGCCACACCGTTCGATGACGGCTGTGTCGCACTGGTCGAAGAGGCGACGCAGCAACTCGGCTACGCCTATGAGCGTATCGTCAGCGGTGCGGGGCATGATGCGATTCACCTGGCAAGGCATGTGCCGACCGCGATGGTGTTTATCCCGTGTGTCGACGGCCTCTCGCACAATGAAGCCGAAGATGCATTGCCCGCCGACGTGACTGCCGGTGCGAATGTGTTGATCAATGCGGTGCTGGCGCGCGCGAAAGTGGCCGCACCGGCTTACGCCTGAGTACAGCTGAATACGCCTGAAGCAAAAGGAACTGGAATATGCAGACGTTTTTTCATCCGGCACAGTTGAAGCATCATCCGCGCAGCTATCTGTCGCGTGGCCAGATGCGCTCGCCGCAGGAAGTGCCCGAGCGCGCGTTGCGGCTCGTTGAAGCCGCGAAGAAGCTCGGCTTCGACGTACGTGAACCGGCGGATTTCGGCGCGGCGCCGCTCGCCGACGTGCACGGGATGAACTATCTGCGCTTCCTCGAAGAAGCGCACCGCGAGTGGAAGAAGATTCCCGCGGAATGGGGCGACGAGGTGATGTCGAACATTTACATCCGCGAGAACAATCCTTTGCGCGGCGTGCTTGCGCAAGCGGCGCGCTATCTCGCCGATGGCAGTTGCCCGGTCGGCGCGAATACCTACGAATCCGCTTACTGGTCCGCGCAAAGCGCGTTGGCCGGCGCGCACGCGATTCTCGACGGTGCGGGTGAAGCGTACGCGTTATGCCGCCCGCCAGGCCATCATGCGCGTGCCGAAGCGGCAGGCGGCTTCTGCTATCTGAACAATGCGGCGGTCGCGGCGCAAGCGCTGCGGCAGAAGTATGGGCGCGTCGCGATTCTCGATACCGACATGCATCACGGCCAGGGCATTCAGGAGATTTTCTACGGACGTGACGACGTGTTGTACGTGTCGATTCACGGCGATCCTACGAATTTCTATCCCGTGGTGGCCGGTTTCGAAGATGAACGTGGCGCGCAGAAGGGCGAGGGCTATAACGTCAATCTGCCGATGCCGCACGGTTCGTCGGAAGCCGTGTTCTTCGAACAACTGGATGCGGCGTTGCGCGTGGTCGCGCGTTTCCAACCCGATGCGCTGGTCGTTGCATTGGGTTTCGACATCTACAAGGACGACCCGCAATCGTTGGTGGCAGTGACGACCGAAGGCTTCGGCCGACTCGGCGGCCAACTCGGTGCGCTGAAACTGCCGACCTTGATCGTGCAGGAAGGTGGGTATCACATCGAATCGCTCGACGCGAACGCGCAATCGTTCTTCGGCGGGTTTGTATCGAAGCGATGAAGTAAGCGGATGCGTGCCCCGCCGAATTTGTACATGCGGGGCCAGAAAGAAACTGTAAGCGTCGAGAGGCGTCGCGGCGCCCCGCGAAATCGTCTGACCGTTGCTTGTGCGTCCCGCCCGGCACGCCTTTCCGATTGTTCGGCTCATCCGACGTATCTATTCGTTTTGAGCCGCTTTATCCATGCGGCTTGTGTGCCTACATTGTGTCCTGTGACAGCGCCATTGCATTTCCGGCTTCATCGACGTGAGCCCCGCGAATCTTCGCGATAGCGACGTCGGCGCGAACTCCATCCAAAAGGACACGATCATGAGCAAGCTCACAGGTAAGGTTGCGGTTGTAACGGGCGCATCGAAAGGCATCGGTGCAGCGATTGCCAAGGCACTGGCTGCGCAGGGCGCGTCGGTAGTGGTGAACTATGCGTCCAGCAAGGCGGGCGCGGACGATGTGGTCGCCTCGATCACGGCGGCGGGCGGCAAGGCAGTGGCCGTTGCGGGCGATGTGTCCAAGGCAGCCGACGCGAAAGGCATCATCGATGCGACAGTCGAAACGTATGGCCACCTCGACATTCTCGTCAACAATTCCGGTGTGTATGAGATGGCACCGATCGAAGAGATCACCGAAGCGCACTTCCATAAGCAATTCAATGTGAACGTGTTGGGTCTGCTATTGGTCACGCAGGCGGCGGCGAAGCATCTGGGCGAAGGCGGCAGCATCGTGAACGTCAGTTCGGTCGTCAGCCGCATCACGCCGCCGGGCAGCGCGGTCTATACCGCCACCAAGGGCGCGGTGGACGCCATCACCGGCGTGCTCGCACGTGAACTCGGCCCGCGCAAGATTCGCGTCAACTCCGTGAATCCCGGCATGGTGGAAACGGAAGGCACGCATGGCGCCGGCTTCATCGGCTCCGACTTCGAGACTTGGGCCATCAGCACGACACCGCTTGGCCGTATCGGCCAGCCTGACGATATCGCCGACGTCACCGTGTTCCTCGCCTCCGACGACTCGCGCTGGATGACCGGTGAAAGCCTGATCGCCAGCGGCGGTTCGCGGTAACAGGGTGATGCGCAGCGGGTGCCCTTGATTCAGCTAGAGCCGGCAGCTTGAGCTGCCTGGCTCAAGCAGAGCGCTGGCCACCGAGGTCCGACCCGCTAGCACGTTTTCCGAGCCAGATGCGGTGATTCCCGGCATACCGCAGCGCGTTCTTCGAATCGCGCTCGTCGTGGCTAAATTCGCTTCCAGAGACGAAGCGGAGCATGCGGTATGGGTAGGTTCAGGTGGTTCATCACGGCGCTGGCGCCAGTGCTATGGGGCACGATGCCGTTGGCGGCAAGCGAAGCAACCGCGCCCGGTCATCCGCTTTTCATCGCGACGGTGCGCAGTCTCGGCGCCGGTCTCGTGATTCTGGCGCTATTCCGCCGACTGCCGCCGCGTGCATGGCTCGGGCGGATTGTGATTCTCGGTACAGTCAATATTTCTCTGACGTTTGGGTTGTTCTTCATCTCGGCCTCGCATTTGCCCGGCGGGATGATCACGATTTTCATGGCCCTCGCGCCGTTCTGGGCCGCCTTGCTGAGTTGGCCGCTGCTTGGCCAACCGGTGCGCGCTGAACGTTTGTTGTTGATCGCGTTCTGTGTGGTCGGTGTGGCGCTGCTGGTTCGTGCGTCGCCTGCAGCACTCAATCCGGTTGGTGTGCTGGCGGGACTGGGTGCGTCTGCTTCGATGGGATGTGGAATCGTTCTGTACAAGAAGTGGAACCGGCCGGACACTTTACTTGTGTTCACGGGCTGGCAATTGCTGGCGGGTGGCCTGCTTCTCGCTGTTGCCACGTTGAGGTTCGAACCTTTACCCACGCATGCTGGATTGCGTAATGGCCTCGCGCTCGCATATCTCGTGGTGGCCGCGACAATCCTTGCTTATGGTTTGTGGTTTCGCGGCATCGAGCAGCTCGGTGTGCAACGGACTTCGATGCTGTTACTGCTCGTGCCCATGGTGGGTCTCGCGGTCGATATCGTCTGGCTGGGCAAGCATTTGACGGCGTGGCAAGGTTTGGGCGCGGGGATCGTGCTGGGTGGTCTGATTGTCGACGCGATAGCGGGACAGCGTTCGCAGCGTTTGGACGGGCGACGAACAAAGATTGAGCGTTCACCGCAGATCGCGGCGCGGTCTCAACCAGCCGAACAGAAGTGGGAAAAGGTCGAGTAGGGGCTGCCTGAGCAGCCCCTACCGTTACATTATTGCAGAAGCAGCTGCCTTGAACGATCAGGCGATCTTCGGCACCGGCACATCATCCCAAACCGATGCGCTCGAGCCTTCTGCGGGAAGCGCGTCGTTCAACACAGCGCGAAGCTGCGCCGTGTGCCCGGCGCCCGCATCCAGCATCACCAGATCGCGGGCGAACGCAGCTTCGATCGACAGCCGCTCATCGAGCACGGCCCGCAATGTCGTCTCCGATGTCACGAATACGATATCGCGCTCGGCCTGATCGCTCGACGTGACATCGGGCGCCTCCGGTGTGATGTCAGGGTCGAAGCCGGTCTCAGTAGCGTGAAAGAATCCCC
>NZ_DASRSY010000282.1:0-12006 GCF_035656215.1 Paraburkholderia sp. | reverse complement strand
AGGATTCGAAAAGCCTTCGCGCCTGGCGTGGCGGAGGAAGCGCAGCGGAGCGGGACACGACACCAGATCGGGGCGTTGCCTCGACGATTCTGGGCGAGTTTTGTCACGGAAAGCGCAATTGTAACCCGTTCGGATAGGGTTCCTGGGAAGGGTGCGGGAAACCGTGCTTACCCGGAAATATATTGTCGGAACATTGTAGTATGCGGGTCCGGGGCCGCTAGAGCCCTTTCCGGGGAAGCACGATGACAATAAAAACATGGGCCAGATGGGTAGTGTGGGCTGCGCTGATTGGCGCCGGTGTGGTTGCCTGGCTATCGCCGAACTACGAGGACGCACAGGCGGCAACCGATCTCCAGACGGTGGACTGCATGGTGAAGCAGCTCACTCAGGACGATAAACGCAGCATTGCGCAGTTCGCCGATACCAATGATTTCGACTCGCTGTGGCACGTGTACGACCGGGTTTTCCCAGACTGCACGGTACGAGGGGACCAGCGGGACCGTAAGAGCGAGCTGGTGATGAGCGCGTGGAGCGTCCTTTCTACAGACCGTGAATTCATGCGTTTTCGCGAAGCCGATGCGGCGCACGCCGCGCTGGGACACTAGGTTTCAGGCCGAAATGCCGCACGCCTCGATCCGTCCCCCGCAACCCCCGCAGCTATAATGCGCGGATGAACGCACACCATCAGACCTTTGATGCCGCCGTGATCGGCGGCGGGCTCGTCGGCAAGACCGCGGCGTTGGCGCTGACGCAAGGCGGGTTGCGCGTGGCGCTGCTCGCGCAACCCTGCGCGGCGCTGCCGCCGGGTGCGACCTTCGACTCGCGGGTCTACGCATTGTCGTCGAGTTCGCAGGCGCTGCTGGGGCGGTTGCGGGTCTGGCAGGCGCTCGATCTGTCAAAGCTCGGGCCCGTCTATGACATGCGCGTGTATGGCGACGCGCACGCCGAACTCCATTTTTCCGCGTTTCAGGCGTCCGTGCCGCAATTGGCATGGATCGTCGAGTCGTCGGTCATTGAGCGCGCGCTGGATGCCGCGCTGCGTTTCCAGCCGAATCTCACCTGGATCGACACGCGCGCGCAGGCGCTCGACTTTGCCGCCGACGGCGCCAGCGTCGGTCTTGCCAACGGCAATGTGCTCGAGGCCGATCTGTTGGTCGGTGCGGACGGTGCGCATTCGTGGTTGCGTGCACAGATCGGCTCGAAGATGAACCGGCGCGACTACAAGCAAACCGGCGTGGTCGCGAATTTCAAGGCCGAAAAGCCGCACGGCGAAACCGCTTATCAATGGTTCAAGGATGGCGAAATCATCGCGCTGTTGCCGATGCCGGACGGCCACGTGTCGCTGGTCTGGTCGGCGCGCACCGAGCATGCCGACCAACTGCTCGCGCTCGATCCGGCGCAACTCGCAGCCGAAGTCGAACGTGTTACAGGCGGTCAGTTTGGCGCTTTGGAATGCGTGACGCCCGCCCAAGGCTTCCCCCTCGCACTGCAAACGGTCGACAAGCTCGTTGCGCCGCGCGTCGCATTGGTCGGCGATGCCGCGCATCTGATCCATCCGTTGGCGGGCCAGGGTATGAACCTCGGTTTGCGCGATGTCGCGGCGCTCGCCGAGACGGTCGCCGGCAAGGAAGCGTTCCGCGATCTCGGCGACATGGTGCTGCTGCGCCGCTATGAACGCGCTCGCCGCGAAGACATCCGCGCGCTGATGATCGCCACCGACGGCCTGCAAAAGCTCTTCTCGGCGCCCGGTCCGTTTGCCAAAGTATTGCGCAACACCGGTATGGCGTTTGTCGGCGCGCAGCCGTTCATCAAGCGCTGGCTGGTGTCGGCCGCGCTGGGGTAAAGCGCCCGAGCCCGCATGCCCGGCTGGCGAGACGGGTATCATGAACAGATGGACGCCATTCCGGTCATACCAGAAACGTCCCAAAAACGCGCATCGCGCACGATTGAACCCCAGGAATTAAGCATGAAAAAATCCTTCCGCGTCGCGGCCGTTGCGCTCGCGATTGCTGCCGTGACGATCGGTTGCTCCGCCCAGGCCGATCAAGCCACCGACAAGCTCAAAGCCACGCTGCAAACGCGTCTGGCCGACGTGACCATCAAGAGCGTGACGAAGTCGCCGATCGCCGGCCTCTACGAAGTGAACCTCGGCACGCAGATCATCTATAGCGATGCAAACGGCGACTACCTCATGACCGGCGACATGATCGACGCCAAGACCCGCAAGAATCTGACTGAAGCACGTCTGTCGGAGACCAACCGCATCGACTTCGCTAGCCTGCCGTTCGCGAACGCGGTGAAGGTCGTGAAGGGCAACGGCGCGCGCAAGATCGCCGTGTTCTCCGATCCGAACTGCCCGTACTGCAAGCAGCTCGAAACGACGCTCAAGTCGATCGATAACGTCACGGTCTACACCTTCCTGTACCCGGTGCTGTCGCCTGATTCGACCGCCAAGTCGAAGTCGATCTGGTGCTCGACCGACCGCGCGAAGGCGTGGGAATCGTGGATGCAGAACCATCAGGCGCCCACCGCCGCCGGTACCTGCGACACCGCCGCGATCGACAGGAATCTGGCGCTCGGCCGCGCGATGAACGTCGACGGCACGCCGACGGTGTTCCTCGCCGACGGCCGCCGCCTGCCTGGCGCCGTGCCGGCAGACCGGCTGGACAAGGAAATGTCCGCCGTGCACTGAGCACGCAACGTCAGTTGAAGAAAGGAGGCGCGAAGTGCGCCTCCTTTCACATCAAGCCCCGAAGATCCCCGCCAGAAAATTTCTAATCGCCGCCGATGAAGCCGATCCGCTACACCATCGTTCCGAAGCAACCCGCCGCCCATCTCTTCGAAGTCACCGTAACCGTCGCCGATCCCGATCCGGCCGGCCAGCGTTTCATGCTGCCGGTGTGGATTCCGGGCAGCTATATGGTGCGTGAATTCGCGCGCAACATCGTCACGCTGCGCGCCGTCAACGACGCGGGGCGGAAGGTGCGCGTCGAAAAGACCGACAAGCACACATGGCAGGCAGCGCCGGTCAAAGGCGCGTTGACGCTGCGCTACGAAGTGTATGCATGGGATCTCTCGGTGCGCGCCGCGCATCTTGACGATACGACGGGCTTTTTCAATGGCACTAGCGTATTCCTGTCGCCGCTCGGTCACGAAGAAGCGCAGTGCGTGGTCGATATTCAGAAACCGGAAGGCGCGGCGTACCGCGAATGGCGCGTCGCGACTGCGCTGCCGGAAGCGCGTGGCACGAAGCGCTACGGCTTCGGCGAGTATCGCGCTCAGAACTACGACGAGCTGATCGATCATCCGGTCACGTTGGGAGAGTTCGCGCTGGCGACGTTCAAGGCGCACGGCGTACCGCACGACATCGTGATCGCGGGGCGCGTGATCGGGCTCGATATGGCGCGTCTGTCCGCCGATCTGAAGCGGATCTGCGAAGCGCAGATCGCGTTGTTCGAGCCGAAGTCGAAGAAAGCGCCCATGGAGCGCTACGTGTTCATGACGCAGGCCGTCAGCGACGGTTATGGCGGACTGGAGCATCGCGCTTCGACGGCGCTGATCTGCAATCGCGGCGATCTGCCGGTGGAAGGCCGCGACGCGCCCACCGAGGGCTACCGGACCTACCTCGGTCTGTGCAGCCACGAATACTTCCACACCTGGAATGTGAAGCGCATCAAGCCGGCCGTGTTTGCGCCGTACGACCTGAGCGTCGAAAACACCACGTCGCTGCTGTGGCTGTTCGAAGGCTTTACGTCTTACTACGACGATCTGATCCTCGTACGCAGCGGCCTGATCTCGCAAGACGACTATCTCGGCATGCTCGGTAAGGTAGTCGGTGGCGTGCTGCGCGGCAGCGGTCGTCTGAAGCAGACGGTGGCCGAAAGCTCGTTCGACGCCTGGGTCAAATACTATCGGCAGGACGAAAACGCGCCGAACGCGATCGTCAGCTATTACACCAAGGGTTCGCTCGTCGCGCTCGCATTCGATCTGACGATTCGCGCGCAGACCAATAACCGCAAATCGCTCGACGACGTGATGCGTCTGTTGTGGCAACGGTATGGGCGCGACTTCTATCGCGGCAAGCCCGTCGGCGTCGAAGAAAGCGAGATCGAGGCGATTTTTGCCGAAGCGACCGGTGTGCAACTGGGCGAATTGCTCGCCGAAGCCGTGCACGGCACGCGCGATCTGCCCCTCGACACGCTGCTCGCGCCGTTCGGCGTCACGCTCGCGCCGGAACTCGACAAGAACGGCAAACCGTCGCTCGGCGCGCGCATGCGCGGCGGTGTGGATTGCACGTTGGCGGCGGTTCACGAAGGCAGCGCGGCACAAAAAGCAGGACTCTCGGCGGGCGACGTGCTGATCGCGCTCGACGGTCTGCGTGTGACGGGCTTGAATCTTGATTCGTTGCTGTCGCGCTATCTGCCGGGTGCAAAGGTCGAAGTCCACGCCTTCCGCCGCGACGAGCTGCGTACCGCGCAAGTCAAGCTGGATGGTCCTGAGGTGTCGCGGTACAAGCTTGCGGTGAGCGATAAACGACCGGCGGCGCGCAAGGCACGGGAGCGCTGGCTGGCAAGCTGATCGTAATCCGGGACGGTGTTAATCGCTGTTTCAAAGCGAGGGATTGTTCTACCAGTGCAACAATCCTTCGCTGCCGCACGGCTTTTTCCCGGGTGGGTAAAAAATCACAATGGCTCCACTCGCGCAAAACTGCGCGCCCCTACTGGAGTCAACCATGACCACGATCCTGCAAATCAACTCGGCAGCCCGCTCGCAAGGCGCGAACTCGACCCTGCTCCTCAACGAGCTGACCGCAAAGCTGCAACAATCGAATCCGGGCGCGCAAGTCGTCGTCCGTAACCTGCAAGCTGAACCGCTGCCGCATCTGGACGACGCCGTCCTCGGCGCGTTCTTCACGCCGGCCGACCAGCGCACGCCGGAACAAGCCGCGATCTCTGCTCGCAGCGAAGCGCTGATCGCCGAACTGCAAGCCGCCGACATCGTCGTGATCGGCGCACCGATGTACAACTTCGGCATCTCGTCGCAACTGAAGACGTATTTCGACTTCATCGCACGCGCTGGCATCACGTTCCAGTACACGGCGAACGGTCCGGAAGGTCTCGTGAAGGGTAAGAAGGTGTTTGTGGTTTCGGCGCGCGGCGGTAAGTATCTGGGCACCCCGAACGACACCCAAACGCCGTATCTGAAGAGCTTCCTCGGCTTCCTCGGTATGACCGACGTGGACTTTATCTACGCCGAAGGCCTGAATATGGGTCCGGACGCTGCTACTGCCGCGCTGGCTGGCGCGCGTGAAGCGATCGCTGCTGCGTAAGGTGTGAGGTTTGTCCCGCGCTGGGTGATCGCGGCGCGGCAGAATGAAAAACGCCACGGGTGTAATTCCGTGGCGTTTTTGTTTTGTGCGGCGGCTGCGATCTCTGGTTCCCGACACCGAATCCTTGGCCGTTTGGTTCCTGGTTTCCGGTCCCACGCCTCTGGCTGGTGTCGGTGCGTTTCGCGCGAATTGGCCTTACGCCAGCATCTGCGCTTCGTCGGGCAAACGCCAGTCGATCGGTGCGCGGCCGTGCTTCACGAGATACTCGTTGGCCGACGCAAAATGCCCGCAGCCGAGAAAGCCCCGATGCGCCGACAGCGGCGAGGGATGCGGCGCTTCCAGCACGTAATGCGACTTGCCGCCAAGCAGCGCGCGTTTGGCTTGCGCATGCGCGCCCCACAGCATGAACACGAGGCCGTCATGGCGCATGGCCAGCTCGTGGATCAGCGTGTCGGTGCATTTTTCCCAGCCACGTTTCGCGTGACTCGCGGCCGAATCGCGCTCGACCGTCAGCACCGTGTTCAACAGCAGTACGCCCTGTTTGGCCCATGTATCGAGGCAGCCATGGCGCGGCGTCTCGTGGCCGAGGCTTGCGGCGATTTCCTTGAAGATGTTGCGCAGCGACGGCGGCGTGCGCACGTTCGGCGCCACTGAAAACGCCAGCCCGTGCGCTTGCGGCGTACCGCGGTCTTCGCCGTGATACGGGTCCTGCCCGAGGATCACGACTTTGACTTCGTCGGGGCTGGTGAGACGCAGGGCCCGGAAGACGTCGGCGGGATAGACGGTTTTGCCGGCGGCGCGTTCACCGTCGACGAAACGGCACAGCGGCGCGTAGGCGTCGCTTTCGATGAACGGCTTGAGGTGTGCGCGCCAGGCCGGAGGAAGGGCGGCGAATTGGGCTTCGAGCGTCGGCGGTGGCGAGCCGGCGGCTGTTTGCGACTGCGGCTGAGCGGCGGCTTCGGCCGGCATGGCGGAGGCGTCGCCGAACAACGAGGCTTGCGACGAATTGGAGCGGGTGCGGGAAGCTGAGGTCATGGCGGGGAAGTGTCGCAGCAAACGCGGGGTAGCTCAAGGTGTGCTTAGCCTGCCCGCAACTGATAGCCGCGCTGCGCCTTGCTGATGTCGTCCGGCGCGAGCCCTGCAACCTGTTTGCCGAGCTCTGCCGCCAGCGCGTTGAGCGCAGCCTCGTCGCCGGCTTTCAGTTCCAGCTCGACTTCGGAGATCGGCGCGCGGCGCGTCTCGCCGTTCACCTCCGCGATAACGTCGCCTTGGTCAATCGCGGCTTCGACTTCCGCGCCGTCCAGTTCGACATTCCACAGCGTGCGCGTGAAATTCGTGCGAAACAGTTCGATCAGTTCCGGCGCGGCCTGACGCAAGGCTTCGGCGGCGGTCGGTTCGTCACACTCACGCAGCAGCGCGTCGATTTCGAGTTTCTCGCCCGCAACGGACATTTCCCATTCGTGCCGGCTGTGCAAACCATCTTTGGCATTACCCACCGTCTTGAATGTTTGCAGCCAACCGTTCGGCGTGTGCCGCAAACGCAGCGCACTCTTCGACGTGGCCAGTGCCAGTTTGGGTGTGTCGAAGTAGATATTTGCCAGCTTGATCGTGCGCCCCTCTTTGCCGGTGCGCGCGACGAACCATTGCGTCGCCGCTTTCACCTGGCTCACCGGCAGTGCCAGTTTGATTTCGCGTTCCATGGCCATCGTGTGCTCCGCTGCGTGCGCTGAATGTCGAAACTGTGCTTAGAAAAACATCCGTGCAAGTTCCACACCCGGCTCTTCCGCGCGCATGAACGCCTCGCCGACGAGGAACGTATGCACGTCCATCGCCCGCAGACGTTCGACATCGACGCGCGACAGAATGCCCGACTCCGTGACCACGATACGGTCGTCCGGAATCGATTCGAGCATGCCGATGGTCGTCTCGATCGACGTTTCGAACGTGCGCAGATTGCGGTTGTTGATACCGATCAGCGGCGTCTTCAGCGTGAGCGCTTCCATCAGCTCATTGCTATCGTGCACTTCGACCAGTACCGCGAGACCCAGCGAATGCGCGAGCGCTTCGAGGTCCTGCATCTGCGAAGTTTCGAGCGCGGCGGCGATCAGCAGGATCGCGTCGGCGCCCATCGCGCGGGCTTCGACGATCTGGTACGGGTCGACGATGAAGTCTTTGCGCAGCACCGGCAGATTGCAGGCGGCGCGCGCCTCTTCGAGATACGCCACACTGCCCTGGAAGAATTGCACGTCGGTGAGAACGGACAAGCAGGCCGCACCGTGTTTTTCATACGAGCGCGCAATTTCGGCAGGGACAAAGTTTTCGCGCAGAACGCCTTTTGACGGACTCGCTTTCTTCACTTCGGAAATGACAGCGGCGAGGCCGGTCGCGTGTTTCGCGCGCAATGCGCCGACGAAATCGCGGATGTCGCGCGACGATGCTTCGAGGCGCAGTTCTTCTAGCGGCGCGCTTTGGGCGGCCGCGCGGACTTCTTCGCGTTTGACCGCGATGATGCGGTCGAGAATGTCGCTCATGAGTATCTCGCTACGTAGTTACTGCTTGAATTGCTGGGTGAAGCGGATCAGATCGTCGACCTTGGCGCGGGCCTTGCCGCTCGCGATCGCTTCACGCGCCAACTGGATGCCGTCCGCAATCGATGCCGCCACGTTTGCCGAATAGAGGGCAGTGCCCGCGTTCAGCGTAACGATTTCACGCGCGACGCCCGGCTTGTTGTCGAGCGCTTCGAGCAGCATCAGTTTGGATTCGGCCGCGTCGGCCACTTTCAGCGTACGGTTCGACACCATCTGCATGCCGAAGTCTTCCGGATGGATTTCGTATTCGTGGATCTGGCCGTCGCGCAACTCGCCCACCTGCGTGGCCGCGCCGAGCGAGACTTCGTCCATGCCATCCATACCGTACACCACCAGCACGTGCTTGGCGCCGAGGCGCTGCATCACGCGCACCTGAATGCCGACGAGGTCGCCGTGGAACACGCCCATCAGCTGATTCGGTGCGCCGGCCGGATTGGTCAGCGGTCCGAGAATGTTGAACAGGGTCCGCACGCCGAGTTCGCGGCGCACCGGCGCGATGTTCTTCATCGCCGGATGATGGTTCGGCGCGAACATGAAGCCCATGCCGGTTTCCGCAATCGAGGCCGCCACCTGTTCCGGTTGCAGATCAATGTTCACGCCGAGCGCTTCGAGCACGTCCGCGCTGCCCGACTTGCTCGATACGCCGCGACCGCCGTGCTTCGCGACCTTCGCGCCTGCAGCGGCCGACACGAACATGGTTGCCGTGGAAATATTGAAGGTTTGCGAACCGTCGCCGCCGGTGCCGACGATATCGACGAAGTTCGAGTTGTCCGGTACCTCGACATGCCGGGCAAATTCACGCATCACCGTGGCGGCGGCGGTGATTTCGCCGATGGTCTCTTTTTTGACGCGCAGGCCGGTGATGATCGCCGCCGACATCACGGGCGACAGTTCGCCGCGCATGATCAGGCGCATCAGGTGCAACATTTCGTCGTGGAAAATTTCGCGATGCTCGATCGTGCGTTGCAGCGCTTCCTGGGGCGTAATCGACATGATTTCGTCTCTCTTTATCAAGCGGTGCGGTGAGCAGACTTCGACTGCTTCACGAAGTTTTCGAGCAGCGCGTGGCCGTGTTCGGACAGGATCGATTCCGGATGGAACTGCACGCCTTCAACGGCCAGTTCCTTGTGACGCACGCCCATGATCTCGCCGTCTTCGGTCCATGCGGATACTTCGAGGCAGTCGGGCAGCGATTCGCGTTCGATCGCGAGCGAGTGATAACGCGTCACGACGAAATGCTTTGGCAGGTCGGCGAACACACCTTTGCAGTCGGTTTCGATCGTGCTGACCTTGCCGTGCATGATGGTTTGCGCGCGCACGACGCGGCCGCCGAACGCTTCGCCGATCGCCTGATGGCCGAGGCACACGCCCAGAATCGGCGTCTTGCCGGCGAACTCGCGCAGCACGTCGAGCGTAATGCCGGCGTGTTGCGGATTGCTTGGGCCGGGCGACAGACAAATGCGCTCCGGGTTGAGCTTCGCAATTTCGTCCAGCGTGATTTCGTCGTTCCGATAGGTGAGCACGTCTTCGCCGAGTTCGCCGAAGTACTGCACCAGGTTGTAGGTGAACGAGTCGTAGTTATCGATCATAAGCAGCATGGTGTGTCTCCGGTCAGAAGTCGCTATCGAGGCCGTCTTGAACTTGCTCGGCAGCACGCAGCACAGCGCGCGCCTTGTTCTCGGTCTCTTGCCATTCGGATTCCGGCACCGAATCCGCGACTACACCCGCTGCCGCCTGCACATACAGATTGCCGTTTGCGATCACGCCGGTGCGGATCGTGATGGCCAGATCCATTTCGCCGGTGAATGACAGATAGCCGACCGCACCGCCGTACAGGCCGCGCTTCACCGGTTCGAGCTCGTCGATCAATTCCATCGCGCGGACCTTCGGCGCGCCGGACAACGTGCCGGCCGGGAACGTGGCGCGCAGCACGTCGAAATTAGTGATGCCGGGTTTCAGCTTGCCTTCGACCGAACTCACGATGTGCTGCACATGCGAATACTTTTCGATCACCATCTGGTCGGTGACGACCACCGAACCGATCTGCGAAATACGGCCCACGTCGTTACGCGCGAGGTCGATCAGCATCACGTGTTCGGCGATTTCCTTCGGGTCGTTCAGGAGTTCGGTGGCGAGTTCTGCATCACGTTCCGGCGTGTTGCCGCGCGAACGCGTGCCGGCGAGCGGCCGGATTGTGACGATGCGATCCTCGCCGCGCTTTTCCTGACGCACCAGAATTTCCGGCGACGCGCCGACCACGTGGAAGTCGCCGAAGTTGTAGAAATACATATACGGCGACGGATTCAGCGAGCGCAGCGCGCGGTACAGCGACAGCGGATTGTCGCGGTACGGCTTGGTCAGACGCTGGCCGACCTGTACCTGCATCAGCTCGCCGGCGGCGATGTATTCCTTCGCCTTGCGCACGGCCGTCAGGTAATCGTCTTTTGCGAATTCGCGGTAGGTCTCGGTGCGCACGCTGGCCGACGTGACTGGCGGCTGCACGGTCGTGCGCAAACGCTGGCGCAGTTCACGCAGACGCTGTTTGGCTTTCGTGTAGGCCTCGGGTTGCGTCGGATCCGAGTACACCACCAGGTACAGCTTGCCCGCGAGGTTGTCGATCACCGCGACTTCTTCGGTGAGCAGCAACTGGATGTCCGGCAGGTTCAGATCGTCCTTCGGCGCGGTGTGCGCGAGTTTTTTCTCGATGTAGCGCACCGCGTCGTAACCGAAGTAACCGGCCAGGCCACCCGCGAAGCGCGGCAGACCGGGGCGCTGCGCCACTTTGAAGCGGCCCTGGAATTGCTGGATGAACTCGAGCGGATCACCCTCGTGCGTTTCGACGACTTTGCCGTCCCGCACCACTTCCGACACGCCGTTGCGGGTGCGCAGCAGCGTGCGCGCCGGCAGACCGATGAACGAATAGCGGCCGAAGCGTTCGCCGCCCACCACCGATTCCAGCAGGAACGAGTTGGCGCCGTTGCGTTCGCTCTGCGCGAGCTTCAGATACAGCGAGAGCGGCGTTTCGAGGTCGGCGAGCGCTTCGGCGATCAGCGGAATGCGGTTGAAACCCTCGTTGGCGAGGGACTGGAATTCGAGTTCGGTCATGTTCCGATCCTGTACGTGCGTCAGACGGCACTATGCGTCGGACAAAGCGGGGCGTTGCGCGCCCGGTCAGGCGTTCGTTCGACGTTTCGACACGATGATACCGACCGGCGCGAGTTTCCCATCGACGCGTGCAAGGGGTTTCAGCGCATAGATGTACTTTGCGGGTACACGAAGGCCGAATCAACCGGTGCAGCGAAACAAGATGATGGAAAAAACGCGTGAGCGCAGCGAAGTAAAAAACGGTTGCCGAAGACGAGCTTCAGCGTACCTCAGGCGAGGTTAGCGCGACCAGCGACGCCAGGGCCAGGCTCCCCGGTCGATGCTAATCAGACTCCGTTTTTTATTCAGAAACATGAGGATGTGGGACTTTTCAGGTCGTGGAATGGTGCGCTGCGATAGCCTTGGCGGCATCGAGCAGCGAGGCAACTATACCATCGGATTTTATTTCTTGTATAGATCGGCCGTGGTTGTAGCCGTACGGCAGCGTCAGCGTTGCCATGTCCGCTGCGCGGCCTGCCAGCGCATCGTTTTCCGAATCGCCGATGGCGACCGTGGCTTGCGGCGCAATGCCTAGCTGTTCCGCGGCGGTGAGCATGGGAAGTGGATCTGGCTTCTTTTTCGGCAAGCTGTCGCCACCGAGCACGATGCTGAAATACTGGCTGAGCCCGTATTGCTCCAGCAAGTCGACCGCGAAACGGTGTGGTTTGTTGGTGACGCAGGCGAGTTTGAGGCCGGCTTCGCGCATGGCGCTGAGACCGGCTTCGACCTCGGGGTACAGCCGCGTGTGCACGCCGTTGATTTTTGCGTACTCGGCCTGATAGATGGCGAGCGCTTCGTCGAAACGGTCCTGTGCGTGGTCCGTTTCGAAGCGCTGAGCCAGCACGCTGCGGATCAGATTCTCCGAGCCCTTGCCGATGTAACCGACCACTTCCTCGCGCGAGGTTTCCGCCGCGTCGAGTTGTGCGAGCATGCCGTTCAGACCGG
>NZ_DASRSY010000281.1:0-13477 GCF_035656215.1 Paraburkholderia sp. | reverse complement strand
CCAGCAAGGCGTCGTTTGCATCGCAATTGTCGGCGCAGCGCTATTTCCCGGTGACGCTCGCGCTGGCGCACGGTTATCTGATTTTCTCTCCTGATTCGCGTCTCGTCGACGATACGCTCGCTGTGCTCGACAAGCGCTATCCGGCGCTCGCCGATACGCTCGCGCCGCAGCGTCTGCCGCGCACGATTCTCACGCTGACACCTTCGTCCGCGGCGGCATTGATCGAACGCGAAGCGGGCGCGGCGTTGCCGGCGGATCAGGAAGCGGTGTTCCGCAATGCCTCGCGCACGCATCTTGTACCGAAGCTGCATGCGCTCGCACATTACCCGCCGGTTTCGTTGACGCTGCCGCAGAACTTGCCCGGTTCCACGGGTTGGGTGCCGGTGGAGTGGTGGTTCGATCGCGCGAAGGCGGGTGTAGATGCGGATGCCGCAGGCGCGGCCGACACGCCTGCGGATCAGCCTGGCACTGAGGGCGATTAAGTGCGCCTCCTTCACGTCTTCGACGTGGCATCCGCGACGGATGCGCGCGTAGCGGCGCAAGCGCCCGAGCCTGACCCCGCAGCGCATGCAACTACCCTCGCGTACGATACGGCGGCCGCCGCTCGCCGCACATGGCTTGCACGCGCCGCGTCAGCGCTCGTCATGGCTAGCCTTGCGCCCTATGCGAAGGCGCTCAACAGCACCACCGCATCGCCTGACCCCGACGCGCTCTCACCGCAGCAATCCGCCGCGTTTCGCGCCTGGTTCGTGCGCATCGTCGACCAGCAAATGCGCCGCGGCCCGACGCCGCGCTGGACCCAACGCGATTGTGCGGGCCTCGTGCGCTTTGCCGTCGGCGAAACGCTCAAGCCGCATGACAGCAAATGGCTGCGCGCCAACGGCATGACCAGTCTCGCGGACACCAGCAGCATGCCGCCCGAACTGCAACTGTCCGCATCGCAACGCGGAATAGCGAATCGCTGGACCCAGCTCGACGGTTCCACCGGCGCGTACGCATCGGCGATCGCACTGATTCAACGCAATAGCCGTTTTGTTTCGAAGGACGTGAATCAGGCGCTGCCCGGCGACCTGCTGTTCTTCGACCAGGGCGACGACCAGCATCTGATGATCTGGCTGGATCGCTACATCGCTTATCACACAGGCACCGTTACGCCGACCGATACCGGTCTGCGCGCCGTGGCCGTCTCCGACCTGATGCAATGGAAAGATTCCCGCTGGCAGCCGCTCGACGGCAATCCGAATTTCGTTGGCGTATTTCGTTTGGACTTTCTGACACCATGACCCGAATGAACTTCGTCACTGCGTCGCGCGCCTGGCTCGGCAACTTACATCGTCGCGCGGGCTTCGCTGCGGTCGCGCTCTTCGCGGCCATGACGCTCGTCATCGCACCGGCGGCCCATGCCGACGACGACGCCTCGAGCACCGCCGCCGATACCAACATCGCCGCGAATCCAACGCTGCAATCGGCGCCGTCGAGCAATTTCGCTTCGCAGAAGGTCGACGGGCAGCCGTTCTTCCTGCTCTCGGATGCGAGCTTCGGTAGCGATCAGTTGGCGCAGGTGCGGTTGGAGGCGCCCGGCCGCGACTTCAAGGATGCACTGCAAGCGTATGGCGGCGCGGACATCGTCGTGTATCGCGTGCCAAAGCCATTGGACTTTTTGAAGGCGCAGAAGAATCTGCATCGCCTGAATGTCGCGCCGAACTATCAGGGCGAAGGGCTGGCGAATACGCTGGCTTATCTGTGGGACCGCTGGTTCACCGAAGCACGCCGTGCCTGGCAACGCGTGCTGTCGTTCGCGACGCGTAGCAAGGCGACCGAAGCCGAACCGCAATTCAAGCTCGGTGAGCAGACCGGCAAGCAGACGCAATTCCAGCAGAACTCTCAATTCGCGCCGCTGAAAGGCTATGACATGGTCGCGCGCTTCCGCTATCCGATCTGGGATGCGAAGGTGATCGCACCGCCGAAGGGTGTGAATCTCGAGGGCAGCAGCAGTAACTTTATCGAAGCGAGTTCGGGCAACGTGATGATTCCGGTCGGCAAGCTGCCGCCAGGGTTGTATATCGTCGAGGCTGTGATCGGCAACTATCGTGCGCATACCTTGCTGTTCGTATCGGACACGGTCGCGGTCGTGAAAGCGGCGTCGAGCGGCATGCTGGTGTGGACCACACGGCGCGATAACGGCAAGCCAGTGCCGAATACCGACGTGAGCTGGACCGACGGCGTAGGCGTGCTGCAAAGCGGCGCCACCGGCAGCGACGGTGCACTGGTGCTGCAACACGTGAGCCCTGAGCGTAGTTACGTGCTCGGCACCGATCCGCAAGGCGGCGTGTTCGTCTCGGAGAATTTCTATTACGACAGCGAGATCTACAACACCAAGATCTACGCGGTGACCGACCGTCCGATGTACCGTCCGGGCGACGCGGTGCATGTGAAGTTCATCGGCCGCACGTTCCAGAACGCGACGCAATCTACCGCGCCTGCCGACGCCGATATCAAGCTCGACGTACTCGATCCGAACGGCTCGCCGGTCGCGACCAGCAAGGTGCATTTTGCTTCCGATACGGGCGCGGAGTCGTCCTTCACGCTGCCTGCCGATGCCACCGCCGGCGGCTACACGCTGCGCTTCGATTACAACGGCGATGTATACGGCAGCGCATTTCGCGTCGCCGAATATGTGAAGCCGCATTTCGACGTCAACCTGTCGATGGATAAAGCCGACTATGCGACAGGCGAGCAACTGAAGGGCAAGATCCAGTTGCGCTATCCGGACGGCAAGCCGGTGCGCGATAGCAAGATTTCGGTCACGCTGCGTGCGCAGAAAGTGACGATCGTCGATGGTGAACTGCGCTATGCAGGGCTGTTTCCGGTCAAGCTGGAACAGCAGGAACTCATGACCGATAGCGACGGCAACGCGAGCCTCACGCTGCCTGCTGCGAAGGAACCGAGCCGTTATGCGTTGACGCTGTTCGCGCAGGACGGCGCGGCCTACAAGGTGCGTGTGACGCGTGAGGTGCTGATCGCGCGCGGTGCGACGCCTTATCGCCTGTCCACAGCCAAGTCGTTTTCGCAGCCGAAGGAAGCGGTCAATTTCGATCTGCAGGCACTCGGCACGATCGATCCGTCTTCGCATGCGCCGGCCAAGTGGGAATGGACGCGGCTCGAATCGCAGACGCACGGCGAAGGCGCACTCAAAGGCGCAACGGCGGGCGGCAAGCTGTCGTTCCCGGTGCAATTCGACGAACCGGGTTCGTACATGCTGTCGGTCAAGGACGACACCGGCAATCTGCTCGCCGCCGCGAGTCATTGGGTTGCGGGCGATGGTTTGAAGGCGATTCCGGGCAGCGTCGAGATCGTGTTCGATCGCGACAAGTACAAGATTGGTGATACAGCAGAAGCGCTGATCACGTTCCCGATGCCAGTCGACGACGCCTTGCTGACGCTCGAGCGCGACAACGTCGAACACCGTGCCTTGCTGACAGCCGGCGGCGACTGGCTGCAACTGCAACGCGTGGCCCCCTCGCAATGGAGGGCGCGCATCAAGGTCGGCGAAGCATTCGCGCCGAACATGACGTTCTCGGTGCTGTACGTGCATGCCGGCGAATATGTGTTCCAGAACGCGGGCATCGTGGTTGCGCAACCGCAGATCGAACTGAACGTGAAGAGCGACAAGCCGGTGTACGGTCCGGGCGATACGGTCACGCTGAACTTCGACAGTACGCTGAACGGTAAGCCGGAAGCGGCGAATCTGACGGTGAGCGTGGTCGATGAAATGGTGTATGTGTTGCAGCCGGAAATCGCGCCGAATATCGTCGACTTTTTCTATCACCCTCGCCGTAACAACGTGCGGACGTCGTCGAGTCTGTCGTTCATTACGTACGACCTTGCGCGCTCGCCGCTGAAGGGCGCGCCAGGCGGCCCGCAACGCGCCAACTACAACGAGCGCGGCGTGAAGGTGCTCGAACGGCCGCGCCGTGACGATCAGGACACGGCCGCGTGGGAAGGCACGTTGAAGACGGACGCGAACGGTCACGCCACCATGACGTTCAAGATGCCGGACTCGCTGGCCCGCTGGCGTGTCACTGTGCGCGCGGCTGCGCCGGACGGCATGGTCGGTCAACGCACTGCGTATGTGCGTTCGGACAAGGCGCTGTATCTCAAGTGGAGCGGGCCTTCGCATTTCCGCGTCAACGATCAGCCAGCCGTCGACATGATCGCCTTCAATCAGACCGACGCGGATATGGACGCCGAGTGGGTGGTCGACGGCGGTGGTCTCTCGTTGAACCAGAAGGTCACGCTCAAACGCGGTGCCAACTATTTGCGTCTGCCGACTGGTGCGTTGAAGGCGGGCGTGATCAACGCGAGCTTGCGTCGTGCGGGTAAGGACGTGGATCGCTTGCAGACCACCATCCAACTCGATGCGAGCGGCTGGCTCGATCTGCATCAGAACACGGTGGCGCTCGACGGCTCGAACAAGCCGCTCAATCTGCCGCTAGATGCGCAGGACGTCAGCGTGCGTTTCATCGGCAGTGCCGTGAGCCAATTCGCGCGTGTCGCCGACGATCTGATCAACTATCCGTACGGTTGCGCCGAGCAGACCTCGAGCCGCCTGATTCCTTTGGCGCTTGCACACGAGGCCATCGGCCGCGGCGACAACGTGAGTTCCACGCAAGGGCTCGAAGCACTGTTGCGTAATCAGCGGCAACGTCTGGCGATGCTGGCGGGTGTCGGCGGCACGTTCGGCTGGTGGGGCGATACGACCGGCGGTAGTTCGCTGATTACTGCTTACGCGTACTACGCGGACTGGCTCGCGAGCCGCAGCCTCGGCATTACGCTGCCCGCCGACAACTGGCAGCATGCGATGGACGTCTATCGCGATGCCGGTGCGAAAGAACCGCTGCTGCATCGCGCGCTGGCGCTGTGGTTCATGCAGCAGATGGGCTTGCCGGTCGCAACGCCGGTTTCGGGCGTTGCGGCGGATTTGATGAGCGACGCAGCGGCCACCGGCAAAGCGGTTTCTGGTAACGCCACGTATGGCGCGTCGGACAGCATCGTGTTTGCGCAAGCCGATTCGCCGCGCGGCAAGCAGATGGCGACGGTGTTGATCGCCAACATGGCGCGCAGCACGAGTGCTCGACTGCCGGATGGCTTCGATACCGCGACGAACGCCGCGCGTGCGGCATTGGCTACCGATCCCGCGCCGCTCGTGCGGAGCCTGCTTTACATGACGGGTGGGGACGATGGTGCCGCGATCGATGCATCGGCCTTGCTCGCGAAGAGCAGCGCCGACTATCCGACGCTCGATCGTGCGCTCACGTTGCTGTGGGTGCGCAAAGCGCTCGGCGGCGACACGGCGCCGGGTTCGCTGCCGTCGCTGCAAGGCGCGGGCTGGACGCGGGCTTCGACGCCAACCGGCACGCCGCTGTGGAAGTGGACGGGGGCGGCACTGCCGGGCGCGCTCGATGCAGGCGCCGCGCGTACGGACGTGAACGCGTTGATTTCGTTCCGCAGCCATACGAGCGAGGACAGTCGTCTGAACATCACCGTCGAACGTCGTTTCTACAAGCTTGAGCCGCTCGAAGTGAAGGCCGATCCGAAGAAGGAGGGTGGTGCCGCGAGCCAGCTGGGTCGCTCGGCGTTCACCGCGCGTCGGGTAAAGCAGGGGGATGCGATCGACAGCAATGCGCTGTATGTCGACGAAGTCACGCTTACGCCGCGCTCCGGCAACGCGTACCACTACGGTCTGCTCGACGTGCCGCTGCCGCCGGGCGGCGATGTCGAGGCGACCAGCTGGGGCGTGTCGATCGACGGTTTGCCGGGCGAGAAGGAAGGAGTAAGCGGTCCGCAGCCGTTCGCGCGTGCCGCTTCGTATGAGATGGGTGAGCTGGCTTATCACCAGCCGGTACCCTTGCTCGATCGTCCGGTGACGCTGCGGCAACTGGTGCGCTTTGCGTTGCCGGGCACGTTCGCGTTGCCGCCCGCTCGCTACTTCCGCATGTATCAGCCGGACGCCAAGGCGTTCGAAGGCGGCAAGAGCGATCGCATGACGACCCTGCGTATTCAGTAGGCTGGACCGCTATGTTCGCCGCTCTTCGACACTCGCGCGATCGTCTGGCAGCTACGCTGCGGGTTGCGCTCGTGGTGGGGGTGGGGTGTGTTTTTTGTGGTGCGGGTGCGGGTGTGGCTGCTGCAATGTCAACCGCATCGTCAAAGTCGGCGCCAGGCGTGCCGTCGGCTTTGTCGTCAAGCTCGTCGCCAACCGCGTCGTCAGTTGGGGGGTCAAGCTCGTCGCTCAACGCGTCGCCAACGTCGTCGCCACGCTTATCGCCAGGATCGACGCCCACCACGTTGCCGACCGTGCCGTCAGCCGTGTCCTTGTCGCAAACGCTGCACTTCGCCTGGTTGCGCGATGGCCAATCGCAGCTTTGGCAGTTCAACGCCTGGGGCGCCGCGGACGGCCTCGCGCCGCAGTCCGCGCGTCCGTTGCCGGCGACTCTGGAGACGCCGCTCGGCAGCGTGTGGAAGCTGTTCGTCTACGGTTATCTGGTCGATCGCAATATCGCCACGCCGGATTACACCTGCAGCGGCGGCGATCCTGAAGAGGTGTATTGCTGCATGACGGGTGGTCACATCGACCGCGAACATGCGCTGGTGCAGTCGTGTGGGCGCTTTTTCGAGCCTGCACGCCTGCAACTCGACCCCACCGATTGGCGCAAGTATTGGGCGGCCGCGCATGCGCCCGTCTGGCTGCGCGACCTGCACGCGATGACGCCCACGCGCCGTGTGCCGGTGACTGACCTGCTCGCCGCATTGCAGGCGATGCTTGCACGCCCGCGCGAAGCGGCGGCGAGTACGCTGGTGTCGGTGCTGACCAGCGGACGCGGTGAGGGCACCGTATCGCTGTATGGCAGTGTGCTACGCGCCAAAACCTGGACGATGCCGGACCCGGCGCGGCCTGGCACCTCGATTGGCGGCGCGGCAGGCTGGCTCGCCGACGGCACGCCGGTGTGGTTGGGCGGCCCCGGCGGCAGCGTGCGCGTGCTGGCAGCCGCCGCGCCGCGTATCGCGCCCTTGCTCACGCAAGTTACCGTACCGGACGACAATGCGTGCGTACTGGTCGATTTCTTCAGCCGCTATCCGATTCGCCAGGTGCTCGGCGGCAAAGGGCCGGCAGCGGCGACCGATGGTCCGTTGCGTGGCGATTTCCGGATCGGCTTCGTCAACGGCAACTGGGCGCGTGTGGAAAGCCGCGGCGAACTGCGGCTCGATCGCGACGTCGCAGGTACGCCACAAGTGGTCGGCCGCTTCGGCATGAACGACTACGTTGCGCGAGTGGTCGAGCGGGAAGGCGACACGAGCCAGCCGGAAGCGGCCAAGGCGTTGGCAGTGGCGGCGCGGTCCTACGTCGTGCAGCACGGCAATCACGATCACGGCTGTTTCCGTATCGATGACAGCAGCAGCACGCAGCGCGTCCTGCCGCGCGTGCCGACCGCCGCCGCGCGCCGTGCAGCCGATCTGACCGACGCGCTGGTGCTCACCGGGGTGCCGGTTCAATATCACCACGACAAGGCGGCGCCTGGTCAGATGAGTTGGCTTGCCGCGAAGGCGTCGGCGCAAACCGGTCTCACTTTCGACGCCATTCTCTCTCGCACCTGGCCGCAAGCGACCTTGACGTCGTTCGAGAGCCCGTTGTCCGGCGATTGCATCCAGGTGGCCGGCGCTCAACAGTGGCTGCAACGCAACGCGCCGTTGTGGGCGCGCCGGATGGACGGCGCGGCCGGCTATGAGACGCCCGATCTGCCGGCCGTGTGCGCGGTGCGCGAAGGACGGCCCTATGCGGACGCGCAGCGCAATCGCGTGTACGTGTATCGCCTGCAAACCGAAGAGGACCGCATTGCGTTGGCGCATGAATATATTCACCTCGCGTTCCAGCATCATCCGCGTGGCCTCGATGAAGCGTTTGTCGAACGGACCGCGCGTACGCTGATTCGTACCGACAATCCGATCCAATGAATACCGCCTCGCGCTCGTTTTCCGCCATGTTCCACGCGCTCCCTGTGATGCGCCGCGTTCGAATTCTTGCGGCCGTTGCTTTGGCGCCTCTTATGCAGTGCGTTCGAGTTCGCGTGGCAGTGACCTTGCCACCTCTTACGCACGGTGTTCGAGTTCGCATGGCAATCGCCATGATCTCGGCTGCGCTGGCGGCGAGTATGGCGACGAATGTGCAAGCTGCCGGCGCGGATGGCAGTGGCGGCGGCGGTGCGCTCGCCGATCTGACCGGCGCGTTTGGCGGCTGGCGCCACAGCGGACTGACGAACGAAGGCGAGCACTTCGTCGCGGCGTATCCCCGGCCGCCGGTCGACCGTGGCGCGCAACGCTATCGCACGCTAATCGAAGGGCGTCTGAAGCACATCGACAAACACGCGCGCAAGCCGCCGACGCTGGTCGTCAACGGCAACCCCACGCCGCTCTATACCGATGACGAGGGTGCGTTCGCACGTCCGTGGGCATTCGGCGCGGGTTCGAACAGCATCGAGCTGATTTCCGCCGACGGCAAACAACGCCAGCGCATGCAGTTCTACGAAGCCGACCGGAGCAAGCCGCAAGCGAAGCTGCGCGCGATCGTCACGTGGGATGATCCGAAAGCGCAGGTGGATCTGCACGTGATCACGCCGGACGGTCTGCATGCGTTCTTTGCCAACCCAACGCTCGAAGACGGCAGCGGCTTCGACGTCGATTCGGTGGACGGCGCGGGGCCGGGGATATTTTCGTCGGCGGCGCCCGAGCACGGTACTTGGCTGTTCTTTCTGAACTACTGGGGCAACTTCGATTCGACCGGCTACAACTTCGACGCCGCCGCGCACGAGCGCGACGTGATTACCGCGACGTTGACGCTGGTGTTCAATGAAAACACACCGAACGAGCGGCGTGAAACGATGGTCGTGCCGCTGCGCAAGATCGGCGACCTGCAGCTCGTGAAAAGCGAGCGACTCTGACAGCGGGATGGGAGCAGTGACGATGAAGGTCAAGACGACGGGTTGGGTGAAGGCTGGCTGGATGGTGCTTGTCGTCGCCTGTTTGCAGGCTGCGACGGTGGCGCACGCGAGCGATATCGACTTCGGCGCGCCGTTGAACGGCTGGCGCAACACCAGCGGCGACAGCGAGCGCTATACGCAGGACGTGCATTACCCGGCGGTGTCGGTCACGACGCCGGAAGGGCAGTCGAAGTTCGCGCTGATCGAGGGGCAAATCCGCAACGCGCCGAAGAAAAAGGGCACGTCGGTGGGCACGCTCGTGGTCGACGGCACGCCGTTGCCGCAGCGCGTTGAGGAAGACGGCAAGTTTTCGCGGCCTTACGCGTTTCCGTCCGGCAGCAACAGCGTTGAACTGCGAGCGCCGGATGGTTCGCGCAAGCGCGTGCAGTTTTACGACGCATATAGCGGCAAGACCCAGCCGAAGTTGCGCGTGGTGCTCGCATGGGACACCGACAGGACCGATCTGGATTTGCACGTCGTCTCGCCGGACGGTGTGCATACCTGGTATGGCGACCGCGTGGCGCCGAACGGCGGTGCGCTCGACGTGGATGTGACGACTGGCTTTGGGCCGGAGATCTACTCGTCGGCGGCGCCGTTGAAGGGCACCTATCTGGTGTACGTGAATTATTACGGCAACGGAAACAGCGGCAGCGACATCACCGTCGCGCAGGTGACGATCATCACGAACGAGAATACGCCGAACGAGAAGAGCGAAACGATTCGCGTGCCGATGCGTAAGCCGGGCGAGCTGACGCTCGTGAAGACGTTTGTGATGCCTTAGCCTAAGGCAGTGCATTTTGCCCGCGGAAGCCGCACGTTCCGCCGCTTGCGACCTGGTGCGAGCAGAGGGGGAAATCTCAACCTGCTCAACGACTTGTGTGAGTCTTGCGCAGGATATCCACAGGCTTGCGAACAATTTGTGTGGATAAGTGACCGTTACCGGCGAAAGTTACGCGGGCCAGGTCGGTTGCGCGCGCCACTGGTACATTGACGCGTGCGGTCTCCGGCGAGGAGAGCCGGACGATGCGATTCGCGGAATTACACTTACTTTTCCTTACCGGTGCTCAAGATCTGGCTGGCGGGCGTCGATAGATCTTGTAACCCGCCGTGCGTCGAGTCGCGATTTTGCAGGCACATGTACGTGCCTGTTTGAACCGTGACTCTGGATCAGGCGGAGCATGCCTTGGGCCAAGTAATGGAGGTTGTGATGCAAATCGACAGTGCGTTGTCGTCAACACTGCCGGGTCCAGATCGCGCAATGACGAAAAGCGCATCTGCTGACGACGGCACTGCCAGCCAGACTGCATTGTCTGAAACAGCCGGACAGGACTCTGCTGTCCATATCTCCGCCGAGGGCGCCGCGACGGCTGCACAGGACGCGAGTACGGCTCAGAGCGACGCTTCGGCTGATTCAGCGGGGGAGAGCGCCTCGACTGGGAACGTGTCAGCGGCGAAGTCGTTTGCATACGGCACGCTCGGTCTCGAGCGGCCCGATCAGCCGCAGGAAGCGCGGAATGCGTTTTACACTGCAGGGCGTTGGCTGGCAGCGGGCATCACTATCGGCGGGATCATTTCCTTGCTTGCTTGAAGCGTTGCCGTCGAACCGGTCGACGCGCTACGCATTCCGGCAATGGCCATGTACACGTCGCGCAGGATCGAATGGCTCGACGACAGCCTCCCCGATCTGGGCGAGGTGCATGCAAGGAATCAAACGTATGACGTGGTAACGCTCACCGCGGTGTGAATGCGCCTGGATGCGCAGCAGCGTGTGCGGCATGCGCTTGCCGTGCATGACACACGACAAGCGCAACCCGTTTGCTTAACGGTCGAGGAACGACTTCAAGCGATCTGCGCGGCTCGGATGCATCAGCTTACGCATTGCCTTGCTTTCGATCTGACGAATCCGCTCGCGCGTGACGTCGAACTGCTTGCCGACTTCTTCAAGCGTGTGGTCCGACTTCGTGTTGATGCCGTAGCGCATACGCAGCACCTTCGCTTCGCGCGGCGACAGCGAGTCGAGCGCGTCGTCGATGGCGGCGCGCAAGTCGGCCTGCATCGCTGCATCGGCCGGCGAGGAAGCTGCCGAATCTTCGATCATGTCGCCGAGCGTGGCGTCGCCGTCGTCGCCGACCGGCGTTTCCATCGACACCGGCTGCTTGGCGATTTTCAGAATGCCGCGTACCTTCTCTTCCGACAGTTCCATGCGTTCGGCGAGCACCGAAGGATGGGCTTCCTGACCGGTCTGCTGCAAGATCTCGCGCGAAATGCGGTTGAGCTTGTTGATCGTTTCAATCATGTGCACCGGCACGCGAATCGTGCGCGCCTGATCGGCGAGCGAGCGTGTCACCGCCTGGCGAACCCACCACGTTGCATACGTCGAAAACTTCCAGCCGCGGCGGTATTCGAACTTGTCCACCGCCTTCATCAAACCGATGTTGCCTTCCTGGATCAGGTCGAGGAACAGCATGCCGCGGTTGACGTATTTCTTCGCGATCGAGATCACGAGACGCAGATTCGCCTCGATCATTTCGCTCTTGGCCTTGCGCATCTTCGACTCGGCCGCGACCATCTGACGATTGATCTCTTTCAGATGCTTGAGCGGCAGCGAAACGGTCGCCTCGATGTCGATCAGCTTCTGCTGTTCCGATTGAATCGCCGGCAGATGGCGCTCCAGCGCCGCGCCGAACGCCGACGCACCGCGCGCGGCACGTTCGGTCCAACCCAGGTCGGCTTCATGACCCGAAAACGACTCGATGAACTGCTCGCGCGGCATGCCGCTCTTCGTCACGACGATTTGCAGAATGCGACGCTCGATCGCACGAACTTGCGCGACCTGATGTTGCACGTCGCCACACAGACGGTCGATGGTGCGTGCCGTGAAGCGGATCTTGGCGAGGTGCTGCTGGACCTCTTCGCGAGCGCGCAGGTAAGCCTTCGAGCTGACGTCGCCGCGCGTGTGCGAGGCGTTCATCTGGTCGGACAGGATGCCGACCTGGGTGAAGATTTCGAGGCAGTCGTTCGTGAGCTGCTTCAGACGTGCTTCGTCCGCTGCCGAGGAATCGGCCGGGCCGTCGTCATCGTCGTCTTCGCTATCGCTGTCGTCGTCGGTCGCGTCGGCATCAACGTCCGCCGCGGCGTCCGCGCTCGCGTTGGCTTCTTCCGCGGCGACCGTGTCTTCATTCAGACCGTCGACCAGCTCGTCGATGCGCAATTCGCCGTCCGCGACCTGTTGGGCGCTTGCCAGAATGGCGGAGATCGCGAGCGGGCAAGCGGCAATCGCCTGCACCATTTCGTGAAGACCGTCTTCGATGCGCTTTGCAATCGCGATTTCGCCCGCGCGGGTCAGCAGCTCGGTTGCGCCCATTTCGCGCATGTACATGCGCACGGGGTCGGTCGTACGGCCAAACTCGGAATCGACGGTCGACAAGGCGACTTCGGTTTCCTCGTCTGCCTGGTCGTCCGACACCACGGCGGGAGCGTTCGAGTTGAGCAGCAGGGTTTCCGCATCCGGAGCCTGCTCGTAGACCGCCACGCCCATGTCATTGAAGGCGCTGACGATGCTGTCGATAGCCGCCGTCTGCGCGAAGTTGTCGGGCAGGTGGTCGTTGATCTGCGCGTGGGTCAGGTAGCCCTGCTCCTTGCCCAGCTGGATCAGCGCGCGCATCTGGCGCTGGCGTTCTTCGGCTTGTTGCGGCGGAAGTTCAGCCGCAACGGGGATCGCTTTGCCGGCGCCTTTGCCCTTGGCCGTACGGCCAGCGGGGGCCTTGGCGGTGTAGCCGGCAGTTTCGTGTTGCGAATCTTCGCGATCAAAAGGGTTCACGTATTCTCCTCTAGAGGCTTCGCTATGAGACGCAAGACGCTACCGTCAGGCGTTTCGAGCATGGCTCAACATCACCTGAGTGACTCAACGCGGTTGTTTGGCTGTGCTCTGGGGAGCAAAAAAGATGAGCCCGCGCGAAGCGGGCCGATAGAAAGTGCGAAATTCGTGCGGCTCGCATTATATACGACCTTGCGCCTTCGCGCTCATTGTGGGCGCACCATTTCATCGTGCGCTCTTGTCGCAGGCTCCGTGCGCCCCGCTGGTCATGGACGGGTGCTCGTTACGAACGGCGTGCCGGCCATTCGTCGCGCCTGGCGACAAGCCTCCTACTATAGATGAACTCACGCGCCCTCACACGGCGTGCTTGCGTTCTGCCGCCTGGCTATATATAGGGGCGCTATAGCAGGACGCAAGTTCTGGCGTTGATTCGCTCTTGCCCCAAAGAAAATTCACCAAAGGGGGTTGACGACCTCCCGGTTGATCTCCATAATCTCGTTTCTCTGCTGCAGATGCAGCGACGCAGAACGAAGCGGTGCCGGGTGGTTGTGAGGTTGGCGACAGCGGTGCGGTTTTGGTGGTGGATGCGGACTCGATCTTTAAAAATTAACAGCCGATAAGTGTG